>QKIH01000101.1 GCA_003249645.1 Desulfobulbaceae bacterium
TTCACTGACCAGTATATCAATGTCTCTCATCGGTCTTAATGCTGGATCGGCGTAAAGACTGGTGCAGAGGGCAGAACCTTTAATGAGGATTGATTGAATTTTGTTATCATTGAAAATCTGTAGCACGTTTTCAATAACTTGCAGCCGGACTTCTGCATTGTGTTGGTGCCGTTTATACAAAACAGCGAGACTGCGTTTTACAGAAACAGGAATATCAATCTCTGCTTCCAGCAGATGCTTTCGCAGTAGTGGTGCCATGCCTTCATGTTCAGCACTTTCCAGCAATCCCTGCCAGTCATCGAAAGTCTTACAATACGCCTGCAGCATCTGATGCTGCACTTCATGTCCATCAATTCTGGCACAGACTTCAAGGATCGGATACCGTTTCATTCGAACAGCTCCGACTCTGCATTGAAGATTTGCGTAAGGTCATTAAAGCTTGAATAGCTCAATGTGTAAAGTCGGCACTGTTTGACAATAGCGGCCATCTCGGAAACACCATGACCTTCAAGATTACGGGCATTAACATGTGATTGAAGTAGGTACAAACTTGCTTTTGCCGGGCTTATCTTCTTTAATTCCAGCTTTGCATCAGGTTTAAACAGTGGGAAGATAATGTCGGTCACTTTCGGCTGCTGCTGTTTAAATTCTGTATTCAGTAACCGATGCGGGATCATCGATCCGGTATCGCTGCTGATGATATTTGTATGTTCACCTGATAACAACCATGATGGATGATCCGGGCCGATCTTGAGGCTGATCGGTCTTGTCAGCGGTAAAACTTCTGCATCTGAATTCAGAAAAACCAGCTCATCGGTCAGATACTGAAATCCATTTAATACCAGCCAGCTTGTCAACGTGCTCTTTCCGTTGCCGCTTCGACCAGGCAGAATAAAACAACGGTTATCTTTGCATACGCAACCGGCATGTAATGCATGATGCGTGTCGTTGTTGTTTATACTGTGAAAGATGACTTCATTTATCAGAATGTATGCAAGCTTATACCGTGATTCACCAAAATAGAGTCGTTTGTCATCATCCCATAAAGAGAGCATCGGTATAGGGCCGGATGAAATGATGTCATATTGTTTGACGGATTGTGTGTTCCTTGCACCTGGAAAGTCCTCGAAAAGAAATTCGGCGAGGTCGTAGGCGTCATCATTATTACAGTCGATTTCAAACGCCTGGTCACCGAATCCGGTATGATAAATTTTATGACTGCTATTCATTAACGAGTTCAATGACTTTGTTTTCTTGCAGCATTTCAAGAGCGGAAACAACATCTTCACGGATCTGCTCTCTTTGCTCAGGGTATTGTTGTTGGAGAAATTCGATTATCTCTCCTGTAGTAAGATTCTCGTTGCAAAGAAGCCATACTGTATGAGCCGGGGGATTCAGATAGACTGCCTGTGCACCGGTTTTATTATACAAAAGAATTTCATCATCAAATTGTTCTGCGATAAAATCCGGATTGGGTTTCGGGGTGATATTGCTGTTCATAAGAATTTCTGATGTGGAGTAGGAATAAGCTAATTGAGACCCGACAAAAGCTGAAAATAAGGGTGGGGAAAATGCTCTTTAAACGAAAAAAGCACCTACCAACATAAGTTGATAAGTGCTTGAAATCTATATGGTGCCGAGACCAGGAATCGAACCAGGGACACACGGATTTTCAGTCCGTTGCTCTACCGACTGAGCTATCTCGGCACCGCATGGGATGGGATTTTTACACGACATCAAAGAGGATGTCAATAGCTTTTAATCTCCCTTTGCGACTTTTTTCCCTTAACGTTATTTTTCCAGAGATAAGCCGCCTAAATCGAGGTCAATATCCAGATCATCATCGTCATCATTAGAACTTTTTGCAGCTGGACTGTCGTCATCATCAAGAGACAAATCAAAATCATTGAAAGATATCTCTTCTTCTGCAGGAGGAACAGGAGGAACTGATACGGCTGGGGAATCATCTCCGCCAAGTTCACCGAGATCTGTGTCGAAGTCATCAAGATCAAGCTCAAGCTGCATTTCGTCCGAGGGACTTGCTTCCTTGGTTGGCTGTTCGAGATCGGAGAGATCTGAAAGCTCTTCTGGCACATCCAGATTTATTTCAGGTGCGGAAGCTGACGCATCCAGTTCTGCATCTTCAAACTGATTAAAATCGATAGCTATACCATCATCATCGTCTTCAAGGTCGTTTGTAATGGTAAAGGCCTCACCGTCATCATTTGCGATGGCGGAAAATTCATCAAGAGCATCATCAGTGTTTCCGTCTTCATCGAGCAGAATATCAAGATCAGGATCGATTGCCGTCATGGTGATATCGTTATCGAAATCGGCATCAGCTATAATATTGTCATCTTCTTCAGACTGCAGATTGACCTTGAGAAAACTTGGTGCGGCAACGTTGAAAATCGTTCCATTCAAGGCATCGGAGGCTTTACTGATCTTTTTGTTGCATTTCAGGCAGGTATCTAAATGATCAAAGGAAATGTAACCACATTTAGGACAACGCATGTATCTTCCTCGTTGAATTTACTATTTTTTTGTGTGGGGAAATCCCTCTAACCACGGCAAATTATACGACTAAATCTACTATCGCACATTTTATTGAAAAAAATCAACAATTTTATTCATTTTGTCGGGTCGGCATCAGTAAGGACGGACTCAGGAGAGCCAGTCCATACCGATATCACACGATGGTGCAGAATGTGTTAGAGCCCCAATGGAGATGATATCAACACCGCATTGAGCAATCCGTTTAACCCGTTCGAGGTTGACATTGCCGGAGGCTTCAACGATGGCGCGTCCATCTATGAGGGCAACTGCCTCTGTCATCATTTCTGTGGACATGTTGTCGAGCATAATGATATCGACATCGCATTGCAGACATTCTTTCACCTGGTCGAGAGTGTCTGTTTCAACCTCTATCCTGATGGTATGGGGAATCTGCCCTCGGACCTTTTCAACCGCGTTTCTTAATGAGCCGCAGGCAGCAATGTGGTTATCCTTGATGAGAACACCGTCGGCAAGGTTGTAGCGATGATTGTAACCACCGCCGCAGGTCACTGCGTATTTTTCAAACATGCGCAGCCCCGGGGTGGTTTTTCTCGTATCTGTGATACGGGCCATGGTTCCCTGTACCTCTTTGACAAACCTGTAGGTGAATGTCGCTATACCTGACAGCCGTTGAACAAGATTGAGAGCCACGCGTTCCGCTTTTAACAGATCAACTACCGGGCCGGAGACAGAGAGCAGGGTGTCGCCTTGTTTTATGGCCACACCGTCTTTTACTGCTCCTTCGGTTTGAATTTCACTGTTTTGTAGAAAGAAGGTCCTTGCTGCAATTGTTTCAAAGCCGGCTGCTATGAAATCTTCTCGTGCAACCAGCCTGGCACTGCCAAGCTGATCAGCAGGAAAAATTGATTCACTGGTGATGTCGCCACGACCAATATCTTCCTGCAGAAATGCTCTGATAAGATTGTCTATTGTGTTCTGATCCATGGTGCCCCTTACTGCATAAGTTTCAGACGCTCTTCAGCCTCGTTGATTTTGGCAAGGGTGGCATCGAGGCCGTCTTTTTCATCCCGAACCTTCTGCACAACGTTATCAGGAGCATTGGAGAGGAATTTTTCATTGCCCAGTTTACCGTTTATCTGCTTGAGCTTGTCTTCCACTTTCTTTCTTTCACGGGCCAGCTTTTCAAGCTCATTTTCTACGTTGACGAGTCCTTTAAGAGGGACGTAGATCTCAATGTCTTCGTAGATATAGGTTGCGGCATCGGCCGGTTTATCGCTGGTTGCATGAATGGTGAAAGACTCCAGGCGGGTCATGTCGCTTACGGCACGCTCGAAGGTTTTGATGGTAGCAGCTTTTTCACTGTCTGTGCAGATAATATGGGCAGCGATTTTAGCAGAAGGATGGACCTCGGTTTCAGAGCGGATGTTCCTGATGCCGGTTACAATTCCCATCAGCAGCGTTGCTTCTTTTTCCGCCTGCTCAGAGTACCACTGTGGGTGCTCCTGAGGAAATTCAGAAACCATCAGAGGTTTGCGCTCACCCGGCAGTACACTCCAGATTTCTTCGGTTACAAACGGGGTGATCGGGTGAATAAGTTTTAATGCTGTTTCAAGGACGGTGAGCAATACACCCCGCGCCTGATTTTTCAGGACGGCATCATCACTGAACAGATCGGCTTTAATCCACTCAAGGTACCAGTCACAGAACTCATGCCAGATAAACTGGTAATTGGCTGAGGCGACATCGTTAAAATGATATTCATCCAATCCCTTGCGGACTTCTGCAATTGTCTGTGCTGTCCGGCTTAATATCCAGCGATGGGCAAGCGGCAGTTCTTCTGGCTTTTCGGTGACAATACGAACTGAATCGTCACATTCGGCAACATGCATCATGGCAAAACGGGCAGCGTTCCAGATTTTGTTGATAAAGAAGCGATATCCTTCGATACGGTCTTCATCCAGTTTGATTTCACGGCCCTGAGCAGCAAATGCGGTGAGGGTAAAACGCATCGCATCTGTACCATATTTGCCCATAACTTCGAGCGGGTCGATAACGTTACCGGTTGATTTTGACATCTTCTTGCCGTGCTTGTCACGAACCAGTGCGTGCAGGTAAACATCTTTGAAAGGAACCTCGTCCATAAAATGCAGACCCATCATCATCATTCTGGCAACCCAGAAAAAGAGGATGTCAAAACTGGTGATAAGCACTGAGGTTGGATAGAAGGTTGCAAGCTCTTTGGTCTGTTCCGGCCAGCCCATGGTCGAAAACGGCCATAGTGCGGAAGAGAACCAGGTGTCGAGAACATCGGTTTCCTGTACCAGTTTTTCTGAAGAGCATTTGGGGCAGCTGGTTGGGTCGGTGGTTTCGACTATAATCTCACCGCAGTCCTGACAGGTCCAGGCCGGGATTCTGTGTCCCCACCATATCTGGCGGGATATACACCAGTCGCGGATATTGTCCATCCAGCTGTAAAAGGTGTTGTACCAGGTTTTCGGGTAGATGTTGATACGTTCTTCGCGCACGGCTGCAACTGCCTTGTCCGCAAGCGGCTTAACGGCGACGAACCATTGCACGGACGTGGTCGGCTCAACAACTGTTTTGCAGCGGTAGCAGTGGCCGACGCCGTGATCGTAATCTTCAATACGATCCAGGAAGCCCAGTTCATCAAGATCTGCAACAATCTGTTTGCGGCAGGCAAAGCGGTCCATACCGGCATATTTCCCGGCCAGGTCATTCATGACGCCCTTGTCATCCATAACCTTGCACAATGGGAGGTTGTGACGTTTGCCGATCTCGTAGTCATCGCGGTCATGTGAAGGGGTGACTTTCAGCGCACCTGTACCGAAATCTTTCTGGACATGGTTATCAAAGACAACCGGAATAACCCGGTCGGTGAGCGGCAGGTTAATACCCACATCCTTTAAATGTGCATAACGCTCGTCATCAGGGTGAACGGCAACACCGGTATCGCCGAGCATGGTTTCAGGGCGGGTGGTGGCTACAACGACGTGACCGGAACCGTCGGCAAACGGATATTTAATATGATACAGCTTGCCCTTTGTCTCTTCGTGCTCGACTTCATCATCGGCAAGTGCAGTATGACAGCGCGGACACCAGTTGACTATGTAATCACCTTTATAGATCAGGCCCTCTTTGTAGAGCCTTACGAAAACTTCACGAACGGCGGTGGAAAGGCCCTCATCCATGGTGAAGCGTTCACGTTTCCAGTCACAGGATGAGCCCAGCTTTTTCAGCTGGTTGATAATGGTTCCGCCTTTTTCTTCACGCCATTCCCATACTTTTTCTATGAATGCGTCACGGCCGAGGTCATGCCGTCCCTTGCCTTCGGTGGCCAGCTGCCGTTCAACAACATTCTGGGTGGCAATGCCGGCATGGTCGGTGCCGGGAACCCAGACCGTGTTATCACCGCACATCCGGTGATACCTGATAAGGATATCCTGCAGGGTATTGTTCAGAGCATGACCGACGTGGAGTACTCCGGTTACGTTTGGTGGAGGGATGACAATGGAAAAAGAGGGCTTGCCGTCTTCCATTTTGGCGTCGAAGCAGTTTTGCTCCTCCCAGATTTTCAGCCATTTATCTTCTGTTATTGAAAAATCGTAACCTTTGCTTAATTGGTTTTCGTCAGTTTGTGCCATGATAGTCGTGTGTCTTATTATATATGTTGTGTGGCGGGATAATGATATCCCTCCGTAATTGTTCTTAATCCTTAAGGTTCTAAATAACTCCTGCCAGCTGCGATATTTTTGGCGAACCAGAGCGAGTAATGAAACTACCTATCGCAACGCTATAATTCAATAATTATTTAAAACAGATTATAAAAAGTCAAAGGGCTGTGTGCAGTTTTTTCTTTCAGCGCAGTCTGGTGCTCCATGGTTTGGGCAAAAAGATCTGTTCATAAAGATCAAGGGCGTAATGGTCGGTCATTCCGGCAATAAAATCACAAACCTTACGGTGGGCGGTTTTTTCATCGGGCCAGCTTTGGCCGGTATCGTTGTGGGCGTTGAACTCACTGCCCTGCAGCCTCACCAGACCGTGATTGAGGAAATAATCATACAGATCACGAATGATATGCTGGGCCTTTTCAAATTCTGAGTGCACCCGGTAATAACGATAGACATTGTCATATAAAAAGGCGCGCAGCTGGGTAATAGTTTCCAGTATCTTCTCGCTGATGTGCAGCTTGCCGTCATCGGCAGCCAGGGTTTCGACAATCAGGTCACGAACCATGGCGCCAATGCGCATTGAATGACGGTCACCAACTACTGATCGGATAGCTTTTGGGACATCTTCAGCTTCTAAAATGCCGGCGCGCATGGCATCATCGAGATCATGATTGACGTAGGCGATAATGTCGGCCAGCCTGACTATCTGGCCTTCCAGTGTTATTGCCAGTTTTGACGAATCTTTCGGAATAATATCGCCTTTTCCCTTTGAATGGCGGATAATGCCGTTTCGTACTTCAAAGGTAAGGTTAAGGCCCTGGCCTTTATTTTCAAGAAAATCAACTACCCTAAGGCTGTGCACATAATGTCTGAACCCGGTTGGATGCAGCTCATTCAAGGTTGCTTCGCCTGCATGGCCGAAAGGTGTATGGCCGAGATCGTGGGCAAGGGCGATGGCTTCGGTGAGAGATTCATTAAGGCAGAGGGCTGCGGCGATGGTGCGTGCTATCTGGCTTACTTCAAGGACATGGGTAAGTCGGGTTCGGTAATGGTCTCCTGTTGGAGCGAGAAAAACCTGTGTTTTATGCTTGAGCCGTCTGAATGTTTTAGAGTGGGTGATGCGGTCGCGGTCGCGCTGGAAGGGCATCCGAATGTCACTTTGTTCATTGGGTTCTTCGGCTCGTCTCCCTCGTGAATGCTTATTCAGCGCGGCATAGGGAGAGAGGCTCGCCTCTTCGTGATCTTCAAGCTGTCTTCGGATAGACGTTCCGACAACGGGTACAAACGGCATCTTTTAATACACTCACTATAGTTTTTGTTCGCTCAAGCCAATATTTCAACACATCTTACCGATTTTGTGCAAGAAAGCAAACAAAGAGGTTTACTTCCTGCGTATTTCTGGTTGAATAACACGCATCAATCAACTTTTTTCACACCGGGCAATACTATAATATAGGAGAATAATATGCCACCTATTGTAGGCTTTATCGGCTGGCATAACAGCGGCAAAACAACAGTAGCTGCGGCTGTTGTCAGTTATCTGAAGGCACAGGGGTATGCGGTTGGTGTAATCAAGTCAAGCAGTACCTCCGGTATCGAGTTTGATAACCCGGATACCGACACCTATAAGCATAAAGCCGCCGGAGCAGATAGTGTTATGTTTGTCGGCCCTGATCAGATGGTGCTGCAGACCAGGCGTTCGGAGTTGAGCCTGCAGACATTTGCTCATCGTTATTTTTCACACGTTGACATCGTTATTGCTGAAGGCTTCAAATATGCACGCCAGATACCCAAGATTGAAGTTGTACGTGACGAAGACAAACGCCTGAAAAACGAGGTCTCGGGGATCATCGCCGTTGTGACAGATTGTGATATCGCCGGCGATTATGTTTTTCGTACCAACGAGAGAACAGAGGTCGGCATGTTTATCGAAAAGCGTTTTCTGGCTGACACGAAAAGTGAAAAAGAAAAAACCGCCCTGCTGGTGAACGGACAGAAGATCCCCATCAACCATTTCATCCAGGAAGCTCTGGCCGGTTCGATTGCTGGTCTTGTGTCTTCACTGAAATTGAAAGAGCATGTATCTAATATCGAACTGAGAATTGTCCTGGATTAATAATGGTGTGATTTTTAACTTGATCTTAGAAAATTTAATGGCCTAACAGGAGGAGACCATGAACAAATCTGTTCTCAACCGGCTGCTGCCGGTTAGTTTTATCGGCTTGTTTCTTTTGAGTTTTTCAGCCTATGCCAAGGAGTATAAGCTGACCATTCTGCATACCAATGATCATCACGGCCATTTTCAGAAATTCAGCCCCTACCCTGTTTCCGATGTCGGAGGGCTGGCGGCACAGTCGACCCTGGTCAATATTGTACGGGCGGAAGTTGAGGGTGATGGCGGTCATGTTCTGCTTCTGTCTGCAGGTGATGTGAATACCGGCGTTCCCGCTTCAGATCTTCTTGATGCTGAACCGGATCTCAAATTGATGAACCTCATAGGCTATGATGCCATGGCTCTTGGCAATCACGAGTTTGATAATGCCCGGGAAGTTTTGCTTAAACAGAGAGGTTGGGCAGAGTTCCCCTTTCTTGCGGCAAATATTGTTAAAAAAGCTGACGGCCAGCCGCTTGTTGATCCATACCTCATAAAGGATCTGGACGGATTGAAAGTTGCCATTCTTGGGCTCATCACCCCGGATGTCCCTATTCTTGTTTTTCCTGACAATGTGAAAGATCTGGAGTTTAAAGACCCGATAGCGACAGCGAAGAAATATGTGCCGGAGCTGAAGAAAAGGGCTGATCTTGTTGTTGCGCTTTCTCATCTTGGACTTTATCCGGAAAATTCAGATAAAATCGGTGACGTTCAGCTGGCTGAAGCCGTGCCGGATATTGATGTCATTGTCGGCGGACACACTCACACCAGTCTGGAGGATCCTGTGGTTGTCGGCAAGACCCTGATTGTTCAGGCGGACGGATACTCTGAACATGTCGGACGACTGAATCTTGTCATTGACAGTGATACCGATACGGTGACGACTAGCAGCTACGCACTGCTTCCGGTGAACGGTAAAAAACGAATCAAGTATAACGATAAAAGTTATTACCAGTATGTCGGCACCGGTTATCTTGAAGACCAGGCAATTCTGGATGCCGAAACGCCATATCTCGAAATTGCCAAAGCCAGTCTTGAAAAACCGGTGGGAAAATCGCTGGTTGAACTGGTTGGCGGTAAAACTTCAAGCCGCAGTGGTGAAACCAATCTAGGCAATATGATAGCCGATGCCATGCGCATTAAAACCGGGGCGGATGTAGCCCTGCAAAACGGCGGCGGCATCAGGGCAGGGATTGCACCGGGAGAAATTACTTATGGTGACATTCTTACTGTGCAGCCGTTCGGCAATACACTGACTGAGATCGCCGTGACCGGTGCACAACTCAAAGCTGTGCTCGATGCTTCGGCTGCAAATATCGGCGGCGGCGGGTTTATGCAGGTTTCTGGTTTGACAGTCACCTGTAATGTAACGACTAAAACCGCGGAAAATATTTTAGTAAACGGAGCCCCGCTCGACCTGGCAAAAACCTATAAAATGGTTACAAATAATTTTACAGCGGCCGGTGGTGACGGATACTCAATGCTTAAAGACCTGCCGCAGTACGACACAGGATACGTGGATGCCGATGCAACCATGGAATATATCCAAAAGAATGGTGAGGTAAAACCGGCAGTGGAAGGCCGGATCACTGTGATCCAGTAACGAAAAGAGCAGGCGGGGAGTTGCAAGAGCCTCTCTTTTGGCAGAAAGAAAAGATGACACCCGAACAAAAACAGCTTCTTGAAGTTGCTGCAAATGCAGCCCTTAGCGCTTATGCCCCTTACTCAAAATTCAGAGTGGGGGCTGCGGTGCTGACTGATAAAGGAATCTTTATCGGGGCAAACATTGAAAACGGCTCTTCAAATTTGGGTATCTGTGCTGAGCGTGTAGCTTTGTCGCATGCCAGAATGCATGGTGCTGAAATCTATATAGGGATTGCTGTCAGTTGTATTGATGCTGTATCCGATAGCGATATCAGAACATCCATGCCTTGCGGCGGTTGTCGACAGTGGCTTGCCGAACTGGCACCGGATGCATGGCTGGTAACTCAGGGTGCCGACAGAGTGTTCTCGCTTGGCGATCTGCTGCCGGATGCCTTTATGTTCAAACCGTAAGAGGTGAATGGTATGTCATATTATTTTAATAAAACAGTCAGCCTGGATTTTGATCAGGCCATAGAGCGCGTTACCGAAGAGCTTAAAAAAGAAGGATTTGGTGTATTAACCGAGATTGATGTTCAGGGCGCGCTGAAAAAGAAAATCAATGTCGATTTCAGAAAATACAGGATTCTTGGCGCCTGTAATCCGCACTTTGCCCATAAGGCCCTGCTTGAAGAAGATAAAATCGGTACCATGCTGCCCTGCAATGTTGTTGTTCAGGAGCATGAAAACGGTGAGGTGGAGGTTGCGGCGATTAATCCGGTTGCATCCATGCAGGCGGTGGAGAACAGTAATCTTGGAGAGGTGGCGACACAGGTTCAGGCCAAGCTGAAAAAGGTCATTGATAATCTGTAGTATCTGAGAAGCCGTATCGGCATCCTGCTATTTTGATACGGCTTTTATTTATTGTTAAAGAGAGGGAAACTATGAACATGAAAAAATTGATGGTTGCGGCTGCTTTTTCTGTTGCTTTCATTTGCAGTGGTTCAGTACTCAATGCCGTGGCAAGTGATACTGAGGCCCCTGCTGGACTGGCCGGAATTGCTGGTAAAGCCAGCGGTCTGACAGATCTTGTTAATCTTAATACCGCAAGTACTGATGCTCTCGCGGCTGTTCCAGGAATCGGCCCTCAGATTGCTGAAGCAATAACCAGTTACAGAGATGCTAACGGTCCTTTCAGTAAAATAACCGATCTGGTTAATGTTGAAGGCATTGATATGAATCTGGTGAAAAAAATTGCACCGCTTCTCAGCCTTTAATTATCATTCAACTGCAGATAAAAGCGCGGAGCCTTTATTGGGCTCCGCGCTTTTTTGTTGTTATACTTTAAACGTTTCCACGATGTTATTGAGGGCAGAAGCTCTTTCGAGAAGATGCTCAGCACTGTTTCTGACCTCCTGACTGCTCTTTGATATCTTCCCTGATGAAACAGAAACCTCAGAAATATCCTGGGAGATATCAGTTGCGACAGTGGAGCTTTGGCTGACGTTTTCGTTGACCTCCTGAATTCCCACGCTTGCCTGACTGATACTGTTGGCGATCTCCTGGGTTGCGACTGTTTGTTCTTCAACTGCGGCGGCAATGGTTGTGACAATGTCATTGACATTGCTGATAACCTTGGAAATCTGGGCCATCTGCTCCTCGGTTGAGCCTGAAGTCCGCTGAACATCCTCGATCAGCTGTTTGATATCGACCGTTGCATCGGCAGTCTGCTTGGCGAGTTCTTTGATCTCGTTTGCGACAACGGCAAAACCCTTTCCTGCCTCTCCGGCTCTTGCAGCTTCAATGGTTGCGTTTAAGGCCAGCAGGTTGGTCTGTTCAGAAATTTCAGTGATTGTTTCAGTGACCCTGCCGATTTTTTCGGCCGCTACGCCCAGTTCCTGCATCTGGCTTGATGTATCATTGGTCTGGGTGACAGCATTTGATGCGATGGCCCTTGCTCTTTCTGTGTTTTCGGCAATTTCACGGATAGTTGAACTCATCTCTTCTGCCGCTGAAGCAACCATGTTAGTGTTGGTAGATGACTCTTCCATGGCAGCAGCTATGTTCGTGATGTTCGCACTCATCTCCTCTGATGCAGCGGCAACATTGTTGGCCCGCTGTGATGTGTCATCCGCTCCTTTTAGCAGGTTTTCGGCAATCTGGCTCAGCTGGGTTGAACTGGCACTCACGCCGTTTGCGTTTTCGGCAATCTGCTTGATAATGCCCTGAAGCTTCTCAATAAATACGTTGAACCACTTGGCCATTTCACTGATTTCATCATTGGATTTTACGGCCAGTCTCATGGTCAGATCGCCTTCTCCTTCGGCAATATCCTTCAGGCCTTCCACCGCACTGTTAATTGGCCGGACGATTGACAGGGCAGACACAAAGACCAGTATTCCGGTTATTACTGCGGAAACGATAATTACAATGATGATCATGTGTTTGATAGAATCGGCTGATTCAAGAAATTCATCTTTATCCTGGGTCGCACTTATAAACCAGGGGACAACTGTGAGTGGTGCATAGCCGGAGATTTTCACAACGCCCTTAAAGGTGTATTCAGCAACTCCTGATTGTCCGCTCAGCATCAGTTTTGCGAAATCTTCCATGCCCTCAAGTTCATTAATGTTCAGTTTAAGAATATTGTCGGGATTAGGGTGGGCCAGAAGAACGCCTTTTGCATCGGTCATATAGCCGTATCCTGTCTTGCCTAATTTTCTGTTGGCAATAAGATTGCAGAGGGTTTCAACTTTCAGCACCAGGCCGACCGCCCCGATAATCTGCCCTCCATCAGAAAAGACAGGCGACAGGACAACCGAAATATTTTTCCCGGTTGTCTGAGAGGTGACTACATTGCCTACTACCGTCTGTTTGGAATTCATCATTCTTTGATAATATTCTCTCTGACTGATACTTGATCCCTTGTATTCCTTCCCGCCTTCCAGTGCCCCGGTGAAAAGATTGGCATCCTTGTCGGCTATAAAAACACCCTGGTACTCGTTTCCAAGTTTATTGAATTGCGTAGTAACGTTCTTGTAGAGATCATTGACTTCGGCTGCATTGCTCTCAATTCCGTATTGATTAACATCTTCTATAACTTTAACAATTTGAGAGTTGGTGGCAAAAGTGTCGGCTATTTTGATTTGATCTTTGAGAAGGAGATCAGCCAATGTTGCCAGGTCGTCTGCAATATCCAGAGCATCAACTTTCCCGAATTCAAGCAAAGCGTTGCCCGATTTTATAACAGAAATGCTCCCCGATATAAGGAGAGGTAATAAAACCAGGGTAAGTCCGCCGATTACCAGTTTGACTTTAATGGATGACCAGTTCATAGTTATTTTCTCCTCGGACAAATTCTTTGAAAAAAACAACTCAAATCCTGTGTTTAGTTTAGAAGAAAAAGAATAAATAAATCAAGGGGAGGGAGTTATTATATATTCCTATAACAATGCTGATAATTTATATTGCAATAATTACGATAGGATAGGGTGATTGTGAGATGTTAATATTTTTATTGAATGATTAAAGAGGACACAAGTTTTTTCATTTTTTCTGCTGTGCTGATTGAATCGATAATAAGATTCTAAGCTCAAAGTCGATTACCGACATAAAGCGGAAAGAATTTTTCGTCTTCTTGTGGAAGAACAACCAGATAAATCTGATGGTGCCGCCGAAAGAAAAAATCGTCAGAAGAAAACAGATCGTTTGAAGGAGACAGCAAAAAAATCGGAAAGTGTTTTTTGAGAAGACGGCTGCTTACATATCACACATGGTGATTCGGTGAACCGTGTCTTTTAATGTCTTCAGCTCTATTGGTTTTTCACAATACGGGATCTCGTTTTGGGAACAGAATTGCCGAAAATCATTGTTTGCATTGCCTGTGCAGAAAATGAATTTTTCACAGGCTCTGAAGTTGTCTTTTTTCATTTTCTTGAAAAGATCTATTCCGTTGAGCTGCGGCATCTGAACATCACAGATGATAATATCAAAATCGGTGTCAACAATCAGTTCCAGAGCTTCTTTTCCATCACATGCAGTTGATATGGATGCCTCGTCTGAAAATACCGCTGTCATGAAAGTTCGATTGAATACTTCATCATCCACGATCAGGTACTGTAGTTTGCTCATGGGGTCTCGTAATTGTTGTTAGGAATAGAATATGGGAACCGTGTTGTGTAAATATTTATCATGCATGCCGCAAATTACTGCAGTTCAGTTAATACAAAGCAATCGTTGGTTTTATTATAGGACATCCTGTCAAATAATAGTATAAAAAAAAGTGCCAAAATGTATCGATTTCGTGCCATTTGTGTGTTGTTTTGTAAAAAAAAGAATGTAAATTGATAGTCTTTGTAATTTAATGTTGTAATCGATTAAAATCGGATAAAAATTCATGTATTCATCAAGACAGGAAGGGCAGATTTGATTATACGGCTTATTGTTATCTTCATGTTTTTTACTGCATCGTTTACCTGTGCAGCCTTACCTCCAGTTGTATTCAACTCCATTTCTTCAATCAACGGTCTGCCGCAGAACTCAGGCAGAGTTCTTTTACAGGATAATGAAGGCTTTATTTGGATAGGTACAGAAGACGGGCTGGTTCGTTTCGATGGTGGGGCGATGCTGTCATTCCGGAAAAGTTACGATGACCTCCATACTCTTTCTGATAATTATATCGGTTCGCTGGTTGAGGATTCTGCAGGACGTGTCTGGGTCGGCACAATGGGGGGCGGATTAAATATCATTGATAAACGGCGGGAATCTGTTCTCAGGATGGAAACTCTTGCAAGTTCCGATATCCTGGATCTGACCTATGACGCACATTCGGAAAAGCTTTTGATTGCAACGAGAAACGGTCTCTATCAGCTGGATACTGCTGCAGAGCTGCTTCAACAGCCTTTTGATGCATTGCCGTCGCCAATAAAACTGCCGATAGTCCAGCTTCCTGTCCAGCTTCCGGACGGGACACCCTTCCAGGATATTATTGCAGGTATCGTGATAGATGGAGATGATGTCTGGATTGCCACCCGGGGTTCGGGAGTCCTTCGATACAACCAGTCGACAGAAAATACAATAGCTTATCAAAAGGGGGAGAACGGGCTCGAAGATGATACCTTTAACACGATCTTCCGGGACAGGGACGGCAAGATATGGCTTGGAGGTCAAAATAAGGGCCTTGCAGAAATCATTGACCGTGATGCAGCTATCGCGTTCAGACATTATAATACTGAAAACAGTGAACTGCCGGTTAATGATGTGATGACTCTGGCGGATGCGGATGACGGGAAACTCTGGGCCGGAACCTGGAATGGAGGTCTGGCGCTGTTTGATAAGAAGAACGAAACAGTCGATTCGTATGATTATCAGTTCGATGACCAGTTTTCTCTGCCGAGCAACATTATTCTGGATATTCTCCGCAACAGAAACGGTCAGATCTGGATTGGAACATTTGACAAAGGCGTGAGCTGGTTCCAGCCGAAATCGCCTTTTCACACCTACAGAAAAAATCCGCTCATTGAAGACAGTCTTGCGGGCAATATAATCTGGTCTTTTGCCGCTGAAGGCGAAAATATGCTATGGGTTGGCACCAGCAAAGGGCTGTCAAAACTTGATCTTCAATCAAACCGCTACATCACACCAGATAATGTGCAGCCCGGTGAGCTCTGGGAAAAGGTGAGAAATGACGATATAAGAGCCTTATTTCAGGACGGCTCTGATCTGTGGATTGCCGCCAAGAGACATGGTGTCTGCCGACTTTCACTTGATGATGCCGTAATTACTCCGCTCTCGCAATTAGTCGGTTCAGACCAGCAGCTGACCGATGAATATGTTCGTCTGATCAAGAAGGACAGCAGGGGGATTCTCTGGCTCGCTGCGGTTAAAGGGCTTAACCGGGTCGACCTGAAAAACGGCAGAGTCAGACAGTACCTTGCCGATGATGATGGCATTTCTTTACCGCATAACAGAATTCGCGCCCTCTACGAAGACAATAGTTCACGGATGTGGATTGGCACAACATACGGGGCGTTGCTGCTTGATTCGGAGGGGAACCCGGTAGAAGCATATCAGTCGGCTGGTTCAGGCATCAGCAGCAGTATTCTGGCCGGCAACGGTGTGCGCGGTATTAATGAAGATCATACTGGAAGATTCTGGTTTGCTACGGAAGGAGGAATATCCATCTATGACCCGTTAAAAAATGAAACAACAGTTCTTCGGGAGAAAGATGGACTACCGGGCAATGCCTGTTACTGCGTAATTCCAGACAGGGGATATATGTGGGTGTCTACCTTGAATGGTCTTGCCAGAATAGATACACAGTCTCTTCATATAGAATCATATACCACGGTAGATGGCCTGCCCAATAACGAGTTTAACTTCAATGCATGGCATAAACTTCCAGACGGCCGAATCGCCCTTGGAACCCTTTCCGGTTTCACGCTATTCAGGCCGGAGATGGTGCCGGGACCGGAGAAATCGGCAGATACTCCTCCACTTTACCTGCAGGCATACAATTATATCGACGACGTGAGAAGCCCTCTCCATCTGCAAAGCGATGAGAAGATCACTCTTCAGTGGGAGAATAACAAAATCTCTTTCGGTTACAGCGCTCTTGATTACCAGAAACAGGATGCCGTTGTGTACGAGTACAAACTCTCGGGGGTAAGTGATGTGTGGAGCGAAACTGACAACCCCCGCTTTATCACTTTCAATGGTCTTTCTGCCGGAGATTACACGTTTTCTTTGCGGGCAAGAGATAAGCACGGGGTCTGGATTGCTGAGTCGGTTCCTGTACAGTTTACTGTTGCCCAGGTACCCTGGAAAACATCAGCGGCCTATCTGGGTTATCTTGTTCTGATTTGCTCTGCCCTGACCGCCGTTTTTTTCCTGTATAACAGAAGGCTGCATCAACGCTCGGTTCAGCTTGAGAAGATTGTTGCCGACAGAACCGCCGAACTGGAAACCTCAAACAGTCGGTTGAAAGAAAAGCACCAACAGCTTGATCAACTGTTAACCTCCCGGGAGAGGCTTATCAGAGCTGTGGCCCACGAAGTGAGAACTCCGCTGACAGTAATCCTGTCTTCAGCGGAATCACTGATTGAGGACGACCAGCGGATGAATCCGGTATTGCAGTTAATCTATAATCGTGCCCGGAAGATGAAAGATCTTATCGACAATCTTCTCGATCTGGCTAACAGAAGCGGCGGCACGAAGCTGAATAAAAGTCCGTTTCTGATTAAGCCTGCCATTGGGGAGGCAATATCTCCTTTCAGGCATCAGTTTCAGCAGGAGGAGAAGGTACTGCAGGAACAGATTGATATCGAAAGAGAGTGTCTTTATATGAGCCGGGAAGTCTTTATCATGGTCATCTCGAACCTTCTTTCAAACGGCTGTAAATATACCGATCAGGGCGGCAGGGCCGCGATAACATGTTCATGTGACGGCGATCAATTGACGATCTGCGTCGAGGATGATGGCGTTGGTGTGCCGAAGGGAGCAGAGGAATCTATTTTTGACTGGTTTGTCCGGGCGGATACGGCGGGAGGAAAAGAAGGGTGGGGTATCGGTCTTGCTTTCGTAAAAGATGAAGTTGAGGCAGCCGGGGGAACCATCACCTTTAGCCGTGAGGGGCGGAAGGGAGCAAAATTTGTCGTTGCCCTGCCGCTTGCAGCTGTATCGGAAAATGATCGTCTCTCTCTGGAAAAACAATTTGCCGGAGCTGGCCGACAAGAGATGATGCCGAGATTTTCCCGGCTGGAGAAAACATACACCATGCTCATTATCGAAGATGATGACGATCTCAGGTCTCATCTGACAACGCTGTTTCCTGAAAGCTGGAAAAAGCTGACCGCAGCCGATGCTGAAAACGGCATCACAATGGCAATGCAGCATGAACCTGATATCATCATAACAGATCTTATGCTGCCGGGAGAGTCAGGGTTTGATTTGACAAGAAAGCTGAAGGATGATCCGCAAACCTGCCATATTCCGATAATCATTTTAACTGCTCTGGAAAACGAGGAAAATCGTTTGACGGGTTTGGGATTGTCGGCAGATTCGTTTATCGGAAAACCGTTCAACAACAGGGAACTGCAGCTGCGGGTCGATACCCTTCTTGCAAACCGGGAGAGAATGCTGGCTTATGTAATGCAGTCAATTTTTAACACCCCGTACAGTGATGTCGGCCGTGGAAACGATCAGCTGCACAAGGTGGAGAAAGACTTTCTGGCCACACTCGATGAAAAGCTGGGAGAGAATCAGGCTGTCTCGAAGATGTCTTTAGAAGATGCGGCCGTCAAGATGGCAATGTCGAAACGTTCTCTGCAGAGAGAAATGGAGAGCATCGGTATCAGCTGGAGAGAGTACAAACGGTTGCGCCGGATCAAATTCGCCATGGAGCTTCTTGCTGATAAAGAGAGGCAGATAGGGGATGTTGCCGAGATGACAGGATATTCCTCTGCGGCCCATTTTTCAAAAATCTTCAAGGAGATCATCGGCGAATCGCCCACGGAATGGCGTAATCACCTCCAGTAGCAAGAGATTTGACAATCGTCTGGCTTCTGGAAACAGGCAGAATGCAGCATGGCCGGCTTTGAGTGAATCAACCGGCCCAGTTGGCCAGTATATGTTTCAGCAGTCTGCTGAACTTTTCCTGCACCTTCAACCCTGCCTCAACTACCTCCTTGTGGGAGAGTGATTTTGTCGATATGCCGGTGCCGAGATTCGATATACAGCTTATACCGAGTATTTTCATGTCACCGTGGGCTGCGACAATAACTTCTGGGACGGTTGACATTCCCACGGCGTTTCCGCCAAGGATATTGGCTGCTCTTACTTCACTGGCGGTTTCATAACTCGGCCCGGTCATGTAGAAATAGACGCCTTCTTTCAATTCTATTTCAAGATCTGCGGCGCATTGTAGAGCAAGCGTGCGGATTTCTTTAGTATACGGGTCAGACATGTCGTTAAAACGTGGGCCGAACTTATCAAAATTGGGGCCGCGCAAGGGGCTGTCTCCGATCAGTTTGATGTGGTCCCTGATAAGCATCAGATCACCGGGTTGGAAATTGGTATCCACACTTCCGGAGGCATTGGTGACGATAAGGTTTTTTATACCCAGCTGCAGCAGACAGCGTATGGGAAAGGCCACCTGTTCCATGGAGTAGCCCTCATAATAGTGAAGCCTGCCCTGCATAATGAGGATCGGAATATTGTTGAGCAGACCGGCCACTATTTTCCCTTCATGCCCTTCGACAGTGGACAGGGGAAAATGGGGAATGTCATGGTAGGCAAGTTCAACTCTATCGGTCAGCAGATCTGCAAAAGAGCCCAGGCCGGAGCCGAGTATGATGCCAAATCGCGGCACACACTGAATGATTGAGGCGATGTGATTTGCTGCTTCCTGAAATGTTTCCATCAATGACCACTTTTATCAAATATTTTCCCCACTGCACCGGGCGCAGTAGTTTTGCCGACAAAGCCAACCAGAATGATGAGCGTGAGAAGATAGGGCAAGATAGCAAGTATATCTCCCGGGATCGGCACGCCTTTCGAGCCGAGGTAAATTTCAAATCCCTTGGCAGCGCCGAACAGCAGGCAGGCCAGCATGGCGCCCTGCGGTTTCCATTTGCCGAAAATCATTGCAGCCAGGGCTATAAAACCGTGTCCTGAAATAAGGGTGTTGGAAAATCTTGAAACAACTGCAATAGACATCGCGGCCCCGCCAAGACCTGCAAAAACTCCTGAAAGAATAACTGCACAATAGCGAATTTTGATGACGCTTACCCCAAGCGTGTTGGCGGCCTCTGGGTTTTCTCCGACTGCTCTGACACGCATGCCGATTCTCGTTTTATAAAGCACTAACCAGACGACAAAAACCATGAAAAATGCAAGATAGACAGTGGCGAACCGGTTGAAAACCAGATCCATAAAGCCGGACGACGGAAAGAGTCTGCCTTCACCGAAGAGAAAATCGAGCGGCAAGGGCATCTTGTTGGGTATGGTCAGGGTCTGGGTTGCTCCGTCAAAGAGCAGGCGGCTGATAAAAAGGGCCGAACCTGCACCGAGAAAGTTGATGGCAATTCCGGAAACAATCTGCTCGGCGTTAAAGGTAACGCAGGCAACGGCATGAATGAGGCCGAAAAGAGCCCCCCCAAGAGCCGCACACAGCAGACCAAGCCAGGGACTGGCGGTAAAATAGGCAACCGCTGCACCGACAAAGGCGCCGAAGTACATCATGCCTTCAAGACCTATATTGACAACCCCGGAGCGTTCAGTGATAACTCCCCCGAGAGATGTGTAAATGAGCGGAGTGGAATACATCAGCGTGGTGCCGATGATAAATCCGATATCTCGAATTATCATTTCCATCTGCCACCTCTTCGTAAAAGAAGCTGAATGAGTTTCGGCATGGCAATAAACAGGATGATTGTACCCACTACGATATTGATAACTTCGGTCGGTGCGCCGACCGCATCCTGGATTTTCGAGCCGCCGTATTTAAGGCCGCCGAAGAGAAAGCCTGCAAAAACAGAGCCTGGCCCGGTATTGTTGCCGATTAGCGATACGGCGATGCCGTCGAATCCGTATCCTTCCATGGCGGCAAGTTTGGCAACCCTATAGCTGACGCCCAATACCTGCAATCCGCCTGCTGCACCAGCCAGTGCACCGGCAATCGACATCGAAGTGATGATGCTTCTGTTCACATTGATGCCGCTGCATTCAGCCGTATGCGGATTAAAGCCTACAGCCCGCAGTTCATAGCCAAGTGTTGTCCGGTTGAGGATAAACCAGACCAGAAAAGCGAAAACAAGGGCAAAGATGATACCCGTGTTTACCGGAGATTTGAGGATGTCGCCGAGAATTTTATGTGAACGTATAAAATCAATGCCCTCCGGGGTGATTTTCCACTGACCGAATAAATCAATCCTGGCCGTCTGCTGTATCATATGGGATTTGCCGGTACCTCTCTGGCCGAAACTCTGTATGGTTACTGCCCAGTTTAGCAGATAGAGGGCAATCCAGTTAAGCATGATCGTTGAAATGACTTCATGCACCCCGTGTCTGGCTTTGATAAAACCGGCAATACCTCCCCAGGCCGCGGAGACCGCCATGGCGCTTAGTATGCAGAGCGGAACATGCAGCATCATCGGCAGGTGGACAAAATAGCCGACCATGGCCGCTGTGAGGGAGCCGACAATAAATTGTCCTTCAGCGCCTATGTTAAACAGGCCGGTCCGAAGCGCAAAGGCGACTGAAAGGCCGGTCATGATCAGCGGGGTGGAGTAGATTACCACGTAGCTCATGTATTTGGGTTTGGAGAAAATGCCGCGAATTATAGCACCATACGCCTCGATAGGATTAAAACCTGCCAGCAGCAAAACAACTGCACCGACGATAAAGCCGAGCAGGATGGAGAAGATGGTCAGCCCGGCTGCTCCGTTTATCACGGCCTCTTTCAGGGAGAAAAACACTTTTTTCATAACGAACATCCTGCCATGAGCCGACCCAATTGCTGTTCATCGGCTTCTTTAGCCTTTATTTCACCAACGATCCTGCCTTCATAGATAACTGCGATCCGGTCCGATACATTCATGATTTCATCAAGTTCAAAACTGATCAGGAGTACGGCCTTGCCCCTATTGCGCTGCTCAACCAGCGTCTGGTGGACATATTCAATGGCGCCGACATCCAGGCCCCTTGTGGGCTGGGCGGCGATGAGGATGTCGGGATTACTTGAAACCTCACGGGCGATGATCATTTTCTGCTGATTGCCGCCGGAAAGTGATTTTGCCGTAATCTTTGCGTTGGCTGGGCGGATATCGAAAAGTTTGATCAGCTTTTCAGCATTGCTGTAAATGGCAGCTCGAAGCAGGATAAAAAACGTCGAGAACCGGGAAGTGTTATATGAGCTCAAAATCAGATTCTCAGCCACATCAAACTCAAAGACGAGGCCTCTTTTTTGACGGTCTTCGGGGATATGGCCCACTTTGTGATTTGTCCTGATGGTTCCAGGCGTCTGGTTGGCCAGCTCCTGGCCGTTTACCTGAATGGAACCTGCTTGGACCCTGGCAAGGCCGGTCAGCGCCTCTATCAACTCGGTCTGGCCATTGCCGTCAACACCGGCTATGCCCAGAATTTCACCTTTTTTCAGCTGCAGGTTCAGGCCGTTTACAGCTGCTATGCCGCGCTTGTCGACTACCCTCAGATTCTTGATCTCCAGAACAGCTGCTCCTGCCTGCTGCTCTGGTTTATCAACCTTGAAGCTGACCTGCCGTCCGACCATCATCGAGGCAAGCTCTTCTTCGCTCACCTTGTCCACCTCTACCGTATCAATATGCTCACCGCGGCGGATGATCGTGCAGAAATCGGCAATCTGTTTGATTTCTTTCAGTTTGTGGGTAATGATGATGACTGATTTTCCGGCAGCGGTGAGGTTTTTAATAATGGTGACAAGCTCCTGAATTTCCTGCGGAGTAAGAACGGCGGTGGGCTCATCAAAGATCAGGATTTCAGCCCCCCGATAAAGTGTTTTCAAAATTTCCACGCGCTGCTGGCTGCCGACGGAAAGATCTTCTATAAGCGCTTTAGGGTCAACGCTCAGACCATATTCCTGTGAAAGGCGCATGACATCTGCCTCGGCTGAAACCATATCGACGATGCCGCCTGCTCTGGTCGGTTCGTTGCCCAGGATAATATTTTCTGTAACGGAAAAGGGTTCGACCAGCATGAAGTGTTGATGCACCATGCCGATTCCGTTACTGATCGCCACGTTGGGTGATCTGATGGAGACTGCTTTGCCGTTTATGCGGATTGTGCCGGTGGTGGGGCGATACAAGCCGTAAAGCACGTTCATCAGGGTTGTCTTGCCTGCGCCGTTTTCACCAAGCAGAGCATGAACTTCCCCTTTGTGGATGGTCAGGCTGATGTGGTTATTGGCAACGACATCACCGAATTTTTTGGTGATATCGATCATTTCAACGACCTTGTTTGAAAAATCAATATGCTTCAAGACGTACTCCGAAGCTGTCAGGCC
Source organism: Desulfobulbaceae bacterium (assembly GCA_003249645.1). Lineage (GTDB taxonomy): Bacteria > Desulfobacterota > Desulfobulbia > Desulfobulbales > Desulfocapsaceae > SZUA-575. The sequence goes on from QKIH01000101.1 coordinate 22,976, forward strand.
GGCGATATGCCGGCCTGAACGGTGTGCTTATTTTATAAAGGCCTCGTATTCTGCAGCGGTGCTCGGAACAACAAGTTCACCGGCTTTGATTTTCGCAATGAGATCGTCAACTTCTGCCAGAATCGCAGCAGGAACATGCTTGGAGGAAGTCGGCGCAATCCCGACACCATTGTTGGAGAGATTATAGACAACAGCTTCGCCGCCTTTAAAATGTCCTTCCTGTAATTGCTTGACCATATCGAAAATGGCGTTGTCGACCCGTTTCATGGCTGAGGTGAGTACATTGTCAGGGGCCAGGGAATTCTGGTCTTTATCGACACCGATGGCCCATTTCCCGTCTTCTTTTGCCGCTTCGATGACACCGTCACCGACTGCTCCGGAAGCGTGGAACACGATGTCAGCACCCTGGCCGTACATATTGGTGGTGATCGCCTTGCCCTTGGCTGCGTCGGTGAAAGATTCCGCATATTGACGGAGAACTTCGACATTTGGGTTGGCAAGTTTTGCACCGGCCATATATCCGTATTCAAATTTTTCAATCAGGGGAAACTTGATGCCGCCGACAAAACCTATCTTATTGGTTTTAGTCATTTTTCCTGCGATATAGCCAACCAGAAAAGACGGCTGCTCTTCCTGAAAGATTGCGCAGCTAACATTTGCAGGCGTATCCGGGCCATAGAAAAAGTCGACGATGGCATAATACTGATCCGGGTTAATCAGAGCGGTTGATCTGATGGCATCGGCCATGAGAAAACCGATACCCCAGATCAGATCATTTTCTGCATCGGTGAGTGTTTCAAGATTCGGTGCATAATCAGCATCCTGCTTTGATTCTTTATAGGCTGTTTTTATTCCGAGCTCTTTTTCAGCCCGCTTCAGTCCTTCCCACGCGGATTGGTTGAAACTCTGGTCGTTGACACCGCCGACATCGGTGACCATGGCCACTTTCAGTGTCTTGGCAGATGCGGTCCCGGCAAAGGCCGTGAATGCGGCAAAAGTCAGAGCAAGAGCCATAACAGACAACTTTTTCATGTGTTTTCTCCTTTAGTGTGAGGTTTATGATCAGTAAAAAGAATGTCCCTGTTTAATCGGTGATAAAGAAAAAAAGGCGGCAAGACTCTGCGCTGCATCACAGAAGCTGGATCGAACACCGAGATTAAGTGCTGCATATTCATTTGAATACGAGAGCAGGGGGACATATTCACGGGTATGGTCTGTCCCTTTAAAGCCCGGATCGCAGCCGTGGTCGGCGGAGATCAGCAGAAGGTCTTCACCTGCAAGATGTCCGATGATCTCGGGTATTGCGGCATCAATCTCGCAGATTGCTCTGTAATATCCGTCAATGTCTCTTCTGTGGCCAAAATACATATCTGTATCTACCAGATTTACAAAGAGAAACTGGTTGTGTCCAGCCTGTTTTTTCAATTCGTCCAGGGTTCTGTCTAAACAGGCCCGGTTTTCTGCATCATGGTAGCTTGTGCTGATGCCCTGTTCGGAAAAAATATCACCGATTTTGCCTATGGCGATTGTCTCGACGTTGTTTTGCTTCAGGTGATCAAGGATAGTCGGGCCGGTCGGCAGCATCGAAAAATCTTTGCGCTGCCGGGTGCGGACAAACTCGCCTGGTTTGCCTGTAAACGGTCTGGCGATCACCCTGCCGATATGATATGCATCGCAGATTTTTCGGGCTTTTTCACAGATCGTATAGAGTTCTTCGATGCTTACAATATCGTTATGCGCGGCTATCTGCAGCACAGAGTCTGCCGAGGTATAAACAATCAGCCCTTCACCGTTTAAATGCCTTTGGCCCAGTTCTTCGATGATCACTGTTCCCGAGGCGCTGCAGTTGCCTAAGATGTCATAGCCGGTTTCAGCCTTCAGGGCTTCGGTCAGCTCTTCCGGAAATGATGGAAAGTCAGGCGGGAAGGTGGTGAACGGTTTCTCAAGCGGCAGCCCTGCAAGTTCCCAGTGGCCGGTAGTGGTGTCTTTGCCCGGCGATCTTTCTGCCATGACGCCGTAGCTTGCCATTGGCTGTTTGACCGGTTCACATCCCGGCAGGTCATGGCCAAGAAGCGAAGCGCAATTGCCGAGGCCCAGCCTTTTCAGCCAGGGCCATTGAAGAGCGGACACATGAGAACAGATTGACAGAGCTGTATTGGCTCCTTCGTCACCATATTGTGCAGCATCGGGCAAGGCACCGATACCGAAACTATCTATTATTAATAGAATTGCCCTGGCCATATTTTCTTAGGTGATAGTCGTGTAAATCAGTGGAGGCGGCTGAATCTGCTGATTGGAAACGGTAACCGCCTGTCGAATCAGCTGATGAACCTGATTCAACTCCTTTTTGTTATTAATGTGCAGTTCTATGAGTGTTTCGCCCGATTCAACCTGATCGCCGAGGCGTTTTTTCATCCAGAGGCCGACGGCAGGATCAACCGGATCTTCTTTTTTGGTTCTCCCGGCTCCCAGCAGCAGCGCGGCCTTACCGATCAGGGCTGTTTCGATATGACTGATGGTGCCGCTTTTTTCCGCCTGTATTTCCATGATTTTTGAGGAAGACGGCAGCAGGCTGGTATTATGAACAACTTCAGGATTGCCGCCTTGCTCTTTTATCATCGATGCAAAGCTGTCGAGTCCTCTGCCGGTTGCGAGTTTTTCAGCAATCAGTATTCTGGCATCTTCAATGGTATCTGTAATTTCTGCTTTAAAGGCCATATTGGCTGCAAGTTCAACCGCTACATCGGCAAGGGCGCCCTTATAACGGCCCTGCAGAATTTCAATGGCTTCCTGCACTTCCAGAGCGTTGCCGACAGCGTTGCCAAGCGGCTGATTCATATCTGTAATAAGAGCGATAACTTCTTTTCCGGCGGTTTTGCCGATCTTGACCATCAGCTCGGCCACATCGAGAGCAGATTGATAATCGTGCAGAAATGAACCATTGCCGGTTTTGACGTCTAAAATGATTACATCACTGCCGGCTGCCAGCTTTTTGCTCATGATACTGGCGGCAATGAGTGATTTGTTATCGACGGTACCGGTTACATCACGAAGGGCGTAAAGAAGACGATCGGCCGGCACCAGTTCCTTTGTCTGGCCGATTACAGCAAGACCGCTGGTGTTGACGATCTGTTTGAATCTCTCCATGCTTATGGCGGTTGAAAAACCCGGAATAGATTCAAGTTTATCCAGGGTTCCGCCGGTATGGCCTAAACCCCGTCCTGACATCTTGGCGATTTTAACGCCGCAGGATGCAGCCAGCGGAGCGGCGATAAGGGTTGTTGTATCGGCAACTCCGCCGGTGGAGTGCTTGTCGGCTATGATGCCGTCTATCCCTGAGAGATTGACGGTTTCGCCCGAATCTCGCATGGCAAGAGTGAGATCAGAAGTTTCCCTGTCATTCATCCCGTTAAACCAGATTGCCATTAACATGGCGGCAGCCTGATAGTCAGCCGTTTCTCCGCTTACACAGCTGTTGACGAAAAATCGGATTTCATCAGTGGTGAGGGCCTTGGCATCACGTTTTTTAAGGATGAGATCAAGAAATTGCATGGCTGATTTGTCATTTCCAAAGCTGTTGTTTTCAGGTAGAGAAAGGATCCTTCATGCCTTTTAATAATGGTCGATTTTCAAAAAGATTACAAATGGATAATCTTATCGACTAAAGTAAATTTCATCGAAGCCGTTAGGTATTGAAACAACAGGTGGATTAAATCATTGGCGGCATCATTGAAAAAAAAATGTAAAATTCCACTCAGAGAACATACCATTTTTAAAGCTGTTGAATCAAACAGCTCAAGACGGCCATTTTCACATGTAGAGGTGTTGGTGATGAAAAGAAAGGCGGTTGTTTTTACAGGTGCCGGTATGAGTGCGCCCAGCGGTATCTCAACGTTTCGTTCAATTGATGGATTATGGCAGAAACCTCGAAAGTGATAGTAAAAATATACTAGTTAGAAATAAATCCAGTTAAAACAAATCTATATTATTAGTATGCCTACTTATGTAGGCCATACTGTATACTAGTCATGTTTTGGTGTAAAGAAAAAACGACTATTGAAGATAGGTTTATTTTTTCCAACTCCAAAAGAGCTAGCTGGAGATAGAGATGAACAAAAAAATCCTAGAATTTGGAAAGCATACGGTTAGAAAATATTGGTTTGAAAAATGCAGAAAGAAATTTTTGGTCATCAAGATAAAAGGCATGAGAATCGCTAATTAAAGTAATTCCAACGGACATCATTTCAATCAATATAGGATCTTGTGAAGATAGTTTGTTAGGTGTGAATTCATCCCCGCATACGCGGGATAATAGGCTCTCATTCCAGCACCTGTTAAAACAACTGCGGAAACATCCCCGCATACGCGGGATAACCCGGGTCTTGGGAGACATCCCCAAAAAATGAATCGAAACATCCCCGCATACGCGGGATAACCTCTTCTTGTATTTAACTGTAAATACATATGAATAATAAAAGGTAAGATTTTACCAAGTTTTTATTATATAGCCGGACTCAACATGAGCATGCCAAAACCAAAGATTTTTTTCTTACCTATTCCTGCCGTGACAGCTTTAGTAAATTTATGTTCATCTTTAACTTGAAGTACGCCTCTATGTTGACAATTTGATAGTGGAATGTTTTTGCTGCCTGTTTCTAAATTGCGGAGGACCAGCATTTCCTCATTATCAAATTCGTGTTGTCTTAGAGTAAAGCCATGCACTTCCGAACGCTGTAACAGCCAATTTTCAATCTCTATTTTGTCGTAAATGGGTACTTTTATGCCTCGTTTATCCTTACCTTGAAAAACATTTTTAATTGGACATGTCTGAAGTTGAAAGAAAAATTGATCGCCCTTTTTTACTTCGAAGGATATTGATTTGATCTCATGATTGTCTCTCAGAGAAAGGTTCGTTCGATTTTGTTGTTGAGCTATTGTCCAGTTTGGTTTGGTTGGTGATTGAACAAGGCAATAGATCCCATCACGATCTTGTCGGTCGGTGACGTGAAATAAAAACGGCTGGTTACATCCAGGTGCAATGCTTGGAAAAGCATTCCAAATGAGTTGATGCAATTGGTATCGGAATAACCGTTTTTGGTTGGGGTGACTGACTTGAATACGTGATAGATAGTAAGATACTTCAGATGAATACATTATTGAGCCTCTATGGTTCTTCTATATGTTTGTACACTTCTATTTTTGTAACAACGGAGCAGACCAGCGCGTTGGTCAGAAAGTGTTACATTACCGGAAAATATCCAGTTTTCTTTAAAGGTGTCGTTTTCTTTTTTCAGGGCGTTGGGGATCCTAAGAAGACATTCAGCAGGCTTGTTGTTCCCTATACGCTGATGGGAAAAGCGTAAAAATAAGAGTTCCAGCAACTCTTCTATATTATCTGCGTGGGCTATCTTTTCTCCCGGTTCTGCAAGAGGGGCAGAAAGAGGATTTGCACGTCGACCTAGATATGGGATGAAATGTGGTTGTTGAATTGCAAAGGATAGTTGTTTGAGCCATTCTTCCGCTTTAGTATGAACAGGTATAATTGCTGCCACATCAAGCCCATTTGCGATGTAACTTCTGTTACTGATAATGGCTCCTTTCCTGCGTGTATTATTCATATTGAGCGAGTTCTTTGTCGTCTGGTAGTCTGTTAATACGGCAGGATAATATGTAGGTTTAGAATGGTACTTATTCTCATAAGATAGAGCACTGATAGTACATACAAAAAATGAGCTATACCAGGTTGTCGTTTGTTCCGAGTCGTTATAGTCAACCCCGATGCAGGCTCCGGTCAGACCAAGTATTGCACTCGCAGTTGGGAATTGCTCACTCCATCGATCATCTCCAATAGATGTACAACCCCAGGAACGCATACTTCCTTTTAGAGTTAGAAATAGTCCGTTCATGCAGCCAATCCTCTGTTGATAGCAGGGACGGCTTTTGTTATTGCCCTTTCTATCAACTGTTGTAAGTCGAGATTTAGATCGGATAAACCGAAGCCAAATTCTTGGCCGCTAAAAATCCCGTATCTGTTTTTTCTTTCTGTCCTCCATTGCTCAAAGCGTTCTTTTGTTGCTCGCATGTAACCACCGGTTCTATCAGGTAATACCGGGCATTCAAACGCGGCTTGAGCAGAATACGGAAAAGCACTGCCATATGTTATATAGGCTATCGATGGAAGATCGTGGTTAGCATGCCCTGTTTGTCCTCCGAGAGGGTTTACTGTCAATGCGGAATAAAGAAATGCCGAAATCAAATCCTTGGTTAATTCAGTTTGTTGATTGGTATCTAATGTGACAAACGATGATGCAATATTATGACTAAGTAAGGGAACATCCAGACAATAATAATGGTAAAATATTCCAGCACCTATAGAACGATTGCTGATATGTGCATTCCCATCTTGGTCTAGCATGAAATTTAAGTCGTCTGCGGCTGTCCAATAGTCTTTTTCATTTTTTGCTTCGTGGACGGTAAATCCATGTGCCACTTGTAAAGGAGTATCAATATTTTTAAGAAATGAAGAAGTAGTTGTGAATCGACCAAAAAGTTGTAATTCAGGGGATAAAGGGCCCACTGAATCACGTTCTTTATGCATGAGTTTAACAGTTGATTCGCAGTCCCTGATTTCGACCTTGTCGTTACTGAATACGGTCATTGCCTCTGCAATATGTTCGACTTCTTTTTGCGAGAAGGATATCAGTTGGGTTGTTGTTGCGGTATCTGTTTCATCTGTTTTGTTAGAAAAAAGATGCGGTAAAGATAATAAGGCGGTGTTAATTTGATCTTTATATTTCTCGGGGGAGTGACCATTTTTTAATAATGTAGCATGGATTAACATTTTCACGCATTCCATGGCATGGCGTGTCCGAATCATTTGGGTTGCCCCGTATTTATATTCGGCCTCAGCAAGGAATTGTATAAATATCGAACTCTTACGTTCGGCGTTCTTTTGAGCTTGGCTGGAAACTCGTAATCTGCGTACTCCTCCAATATCGATAGTTTTTAGTCGGCCAGCTCCATCACGATTCAAATAGGATGCAGCATGCGATTTTAATAGATGGATTTCCAGGCGAAAGCCTTGGGATGGTTTAAACATAATATTGCTCCTTTTGTGTTTCCAGTCCAGCAAAGTACTGCTGAGCCCAACGGCGGATAACAGCATCTTTGTCAAAATGGTATTGTTTTATGTCGTTACAGAGGATTCCTGCATCGAGCGGGATTGGGAATCTTCCATCTTTTGTCACATATTGAAGAGTGATCAGTATTTCATCTAAGAGTGAATTTATGTTGGTTTCTGCCAAAAGCTGGTCAACTCGATTTGATTGCGATCGGTTAATTGTTAAAGAGAGGATTTCACCTATATTTTTTCCATCCTCTTGAGGAACGATATATTGAAGAAGTGGCAATATAGCCTCGTACATCGGTTGATATGCATCAGGATCTTGTTTTGTTGCGCTACGCATACAATCCCAAAAATGTCGGCAGACAAAAGGCCTGTCGATTTCTTGAATTAAATGAGCTTTTTCAGCTTTTGTTAAATCATAATATGCTCGCGCGAAAGCACGACCTGCTTTGACGACAGGTTTAGATTCTAGATAAGGTAAATCTATAAACATTGCATCCTCCCCAAGAGCTATTTTCGTTGCGCTGTATTCCTTAAAGTGATCTTTGATGCACATTGAGCTAACATCCTGATAATCAGCCAATATTTTCTGCCATAAATGGTGCTTTGCTTCTTGAAAACGCCTGGTTATCTGGTACTTGCAATCGTCGAGTGATTTACTGGCTGATTTTGCATAGAAGAGAGTGTCTGCTGTATGCCACAGGTGCTGTCTGCAGGTTAACAACCAAATATCGAGATACTCTTGGCTTGTGGTACTTAACCTACTTTTGTTATTGGGTATTAAGAGGAGCCACAGACCGCTTCTGATTTGTTGTATAGTTTGTTTAGCAGTATCGTTGAGAAAATCGATGATTGCAGTTAGTTTGGAATCACAGCAGGTATGAACTTTTTGATGGATAAATATCCCTTTAGGATCCTGATTTTTCTTTGCATAGTTAATTTGGAAAAGAGATATCTTCTCTAATGGGTTGTTACTTTGGCTGCTTGCCTTACGTGAATCGATAACATCAGAAGGATATTGATGACTTGCCCTGCTTATTGCCCAATATGGCTTGGTATAACCGTAATGCGGTAGTTCATTAAATTTTTTCTGTTCATCTTGCTGGCTAGGTGTTGACACTGAAGGGTGGTCGTGCTTGTCGTACATTTTGCTTAAAATCCCAGCCATTTTTAAGCTATTAGGAAGTTTACAGCATCTTTTGAGTTGTTGATGGAGAGTGAGGTCGTTAATTAAACGGTATGTGCTGAAAACAGTTGTGGAGGCTCCTGTGAAGTCGCAAACTCCTTGTTCTGGCGGATCTAGAATAATTGCGCGGGCTTGGTAAAAACGTATGTTTGCTGTTCCTCGAATATTTTGTTTGCCTGTGAGATATCTTGCAAATGGTGGTTTATCATTAGACTCTAGTCCTCCATTGTTTTTGCAGTGTGGTATCCATGGTAAGGGTTGTATTGGTTTCCATGATGGTGCGTATCCTGGGAGAATTGCCTGGAATAAATGCTGGCGTAAAGTTTTCCCGCGATATTGATGTATACTTGTACGATTGGTTAAATTTCCGCTGTTCCAATAGTATGATCCGCCTTTTGATAATAGACAGGTTGAAAAAAGATAAAGTGCGGTCAACGCAGGTTCCATTTTGGTAGGAACTACAGGGATACGGCGGTTTCCTTTAGCTTCTCCTTGGATATTAGGTATAAATGGCCAAATAAGGCCGGCGATCGGTGATTCTTTTCCAGCTGATCTCCAGTTTGTTGGCATTTGTAAAAAAGCTCCATTGCCGATCAGGTTGAATCCTTCCTGCTTTTTCAGTTGTTCACAGATTTTGTTAATAGTTGATCGTACAGGTATAAGCTGATCAGACTTAGTTAATTCCGAATGAAGTTTCTCAGGTATTCCCTTGGGCCAAACAGTATCAATAGCAACCTGCAAAATGGACGCTAGCAATTCATGCTGAATAGGTGCCAAATATCCAGGGGTAGGATAGTGAGATAGCGACATATCAGAGTAGAGCACTTCAGGCAGTGATAACTTAATAGCGTTATCTGACGAATTGTCGTTGAAGGACCAAATTGGTCCTGTTGTTAAATTTATATCCTGCATTTTGCTCCGATGGAAATTTGAATTTTTTCGCTTTTTATTAAAGGTATTTTTTTAAAAAAATTTTCCAACAGTTAATTTTGAATTATTTTTAAAACAGGTTAAAAAACAATATTTTGTTGCATTATTTCGAGCGTGAGGAGTGCTTTGAGGTAAACAGAAAATTAGAGAATTTAGTTGTAAATTCACTTTTTTTTCATTTTTACATCTTGACATATGTCTGTTTTGCAAGAGAATGTGATGTTATTCGTAGAATAACATATTGATCTTATAAAATTTTCGAGGATTATTTGATGCAAATTGATGGTCATCATGCACTTACTTATATAGCAGCTCGTTTTGCTGGATTCCCACCAACAAAAGCTTCTGTTATTGCTTACTCCGCACAATATGTTGATGATGCTGTTGATACCAATATTATCAGGTTCAATAAATACTCAGCTATGTATCATCATATAGCCTCTGCACATAAGATGGTGGATCACAGGAATTTAGACCAATACGAAAATCATCTCGTATGGATTCCCTTTCATTTTTTACCCGGTAATGAAGGGAAAACATCAGACGAGAATTTCGAGGGAAATTTTGAAAAAAAACTTGTCTGTAAACAGGATAGTTATGTCGCAAGGGATATGCTTAAAGTTTGCGTGAAAGATCGTGACAAAAACTATGCATTGCACAGACTTGGAGTAACAATGCATGTTTATGCAGATACTTTTGCTCATCAAGGTTTTGCGGGTATAAATAACAATATAAACAAGGTGCAGAAGTTAAAGGGTAATGGAATCAAGAAAACTCCTCTTAATGCTTTTCCTCTTGGTCATGGGCCGGCATTAACTCTTCCTGATGCCCCATACCTGAATTGGGAATACACTGATTCTTCAGGAATAAGACATGTACGAAACAATCCAGAAACTTTCATAGATGCTGCTAATATGATGTGTAAAGCAATGAGGTGTCATAGAGAGGCTGATTTTGAAGTCAATTTGGAAAAGATGGAAGGTATTCCTGATGCAGACCTGGAAAAGATATCTTTGCTTCTGAAATCATTAACTGATGAATCTGGTGAAAAACGTCACGAACAATGGCTAAAAGAAATTCAGAAAGGAACTTTTTCATTCGGTAGTGAACAAGTAACCTACATACCTGAGGGAAAAGATTCATGGCACGATGAAGCAATAGGTAAGTCGTTCGTAGTTAAAATTAATAATATGAATAAACGCAGATATAGATATAGAAAAACTTTTATAACATCACATTGGAAGCTTTTTCATGATGCATTACAAGCCCATCGATTTGATATCATTCATGATGTTCTTCCAAAATATGGGATATGTGCTGCATGAAAGTTGGATGATAAATATTCGAATGGATTGAATTTAGATAAGAATAGAAGTGGTTCCCCTTGTTTGAACTATTTTCTTGCAGCAATAAGTGAAAACCTGTCTTATTCATGCCGCCAGCTGTAAGGATGGCAGAAACATATAATGCTGTAAAGGGCGAGGGGGATTCTCGCCCTTCAACGCTCTCTACCCGTAGAGTGTTTCAATCCATCTGATTGCCTCGGTATCATTGACCTTGCCAAGATACCGTTGAGTAGTCGAGAGATCAGAATGTCGCAGAATAACTTTGCTAACAATTTCTATTGGAGTGCCCGACCTGGAGGCATAAGTAGCAGCATGCCGTCGGAGATCATGAGGACGCAGTTCGATATTAACCATCAACCCGGCCTTTTTCACCATTGACCAGGCAGTAACATAGGAAATGGGAAATATCCTCTCATTACTGCCAATATTTTTCGATTTAATATACGAGGTCAACCTTGCCAATATTTTCCGTGGAACATAAACCGTCTCTCCTTCACGACCACTTTTAGGGTTTTGAACAACAAGGCTTCTCTCTTGAATATCTGATGGTTTAAGCTTCAAAACTTCTCCGACTCTCATTGCTCCTCTAGCCATCAGTTCAAGCATCAACCTGTTTCTAATGTTCATTGTCCGGAAGATAATTTCATCGATTGTTTCTTTAGCAACAATCTGCCATTGAATGGGAGGTGGCCGCTTGAATATTTTTCTGATTACCGTGGAATTACAGGGATTGATCAATGCGGGTAAAACGGTATTAATCGAGAAGTTGTAAAAGGATGCAAGCACTGAATATCGGTTACGTTTCGTAGCCTGCTTGTTGTTCTTTGTTAAAGAAAGTAGAAACTCGAGTACTTCTTCTTGAGATACGTTAGCGAGATCACGTTGACCGAACTGAGAGGTGAATCGATTAAGAACAAACTCACATGTCTTAATGGTATTTTTTTTTCGAATTAGCCTGGTGGTATTGTAGATGGAAATCGACTGCTTTAGAAACTTTCATAGTGCACCTCCTGTCATTGAGATTATTGGCTTAAAAGCCATTATTCAATTATATCTCAAAATGAGAGGAGGGGGAAAGTGAGCAAGCCAATGGGTCAAAAAGGAATATAATCATGCACTCTCACTCCTGAAGAAAATGTTCTCTGGGAAGCTCTATTTTGAAGTTACTCCATTAGCACCCATTTTCATTCAGATAGGAAGATTCAGCCGGGCAAGGAATCTTGACCAAGGAAGGCAGGAGTAGATTTGATACTGCCAGTGGTCATCGCACTTTTTTAGAGTCCTGATGCAATATACGTAGCTGGATGCCTGGCATCAGCCCCTCTCTTAGGGAGATAGTAAAATCAATTTGCTACTTATTGTTGGCAATCTTTGCCATAGATGTTATATTTTGGGTAAAGCTACTTACCAAAGGAGGTACCCTAATGGCGACCCTAAACATCTCAATGCCCGATGAAATGAGAACTTTTATTGAGTCCCGTGTAAGTACGGGAGAATATCAAAGCGCAAGTGATTATATGCGTGATCTCATCAGGCATGACCGTGAAGAAACAGAGCGCCTCTTGGTTGAAGGACTGGAAAGTGGAACTGCACAGTCACTAGACATGGCTACTTTGAGGAAAAAGGCACAAGCCTTACTCAAACAAGAGCAAGCTCTTTAAATGGCCTCTATTCTTATAACGCCAGCGGCGGAGAATGATCTCATCAACATTTGGCTCTATATCGCACGGGATAATCAGGACGCAGCCGACCGTGTTTATCAGGCCGCTGAAGAAACCTTTGAATCCCTTCTTGCAGCACCGCAGATGGGCACCTTGTATCAAGCTAAGCGGCCACGACTTGCAGAAATCCGTTTTTTCCCTGTCAGCAAGTTTAAAAACTATATTATCTATTATCGGGAACACCATCAAGGTATAGAAATCATCCGTGTTCTACACTCCCACATGGACCAGAAAAAACATCTGGAGCCGGAAGAATAACCAGACACTAAAAGGTGTGGCCATGTGTTGCATGCAAACTTTCAGTCAAAAATGTTCTCTGGATATCTCTGCTTTGCAATTGCTCCATTTCTGACTAATTCTTTAGAGTTTTAAAGTACTCCCCAAAAAGAAAAAATTATCAAATTGTAGATTTGCTGAATTGGTTAAGGTTACCAGTTACGATATCAAGTCACTCTTGTTTTTACAAAATGTAAAAATACGATCTACTGTATACATTCATTGTTTATTTCTCTTTTTTAGGTTCTGCAGTGCCGCCAGCATTTTTATTCCAACAAAAAATAGGATTATAAAATCATTGAAGGGGACTTGGTGTATACGGAGCAGAGGTTTGAGTCGCTTTTGTATTTGTTACAATTGGAATGATCAACTTAAAGGTTAGTAAGTGCGATGTTATTTGTTTTCGTTATAGGGAATGCATATCAAGGAATTGATTAATATATAATATTATAGGGTAGTTGTGTGTAGAAAAATATAGCGAAAAAAAGGTTTGCAGGTTAGGGTCGTTTTCACGATTAAAAATATGCAATAATTGAATAAATAATATTCGTAACACGTGTAACTTGTGTATTGTTTCCTTTCCTGAACAAAAAGTCTATCTGGAAATATGTGAGTAACATGGGCGGGTATATGCAATAGAAATATTACGATGACGAAAAATATAGGAGCTGAGCCTTCTGAGCAGCTTTGTTCGATTTTGGATTGTTGCTATGTTTTTGTGAAACGTTCAGGGTGGAATGAGTTTGTAGAAGAGTTGGATGTTATTCGTGACCTATCACGTTCAACGGGCAAAGAGCTTCTCGAAAGCATTGTTGTTGCAGGGCGTAAGACAGGGGTTAAATCATCAATATTCAGAGTTCAGGCTGATCAGTTGAAGAATCTTGACAGCCACCTTCCTGCGATTGCAGAATTACGCGATGGACGTTATGCGATATTTGATAAACTGGAGTATGCAAGTGATTTTGCTAAGGCAAAAGCTCAACTCTTCTTTCCAGAATCTATTGATGGATCTTCCAGTAGGGTCTTAAGTGGTAAAGAATTAGCTGCAATATGGACTGGCGGCTTACTGCTATTCGAGAAAATTAATACAAGTCTTGTTTGTTTCGGTCTTGTTGCAAGAGAACATAAAATCGAGCTCACTCAGCAGAGACTTCGCCATGAGTTTAATATTTCTAACGAAGAGTTAGAACCTCAGAGAATGTTGAGAATATCCAAAGAGGTTGGTCTATCGACAAAACACTTAACTTTGGATTGGCATGGTTTAGAAAGGCTGAATAAAGCATGGCCGGTGATCGGTATAAAAAAAGACGGTAGGCATGTTGTGCTCACCGGGATATTTCTCCCTAAAGACAATGAAAATGAGGTCAAGGTAGGTTGTTACGATCCGCTGGTTGGTGCAGAAGGCGGCCATCTTACATTAAGCCGGACAGAGTTTGAGAATATATGGTCTGGTAAGCTGTATGTTTTTAAAAGAAAATATAAATTAACAGATGAAACTCAGCCATTCAGTCTACGCTGGTTTATTCCCGAGATTTTTAAACAAAAAATTACTTTTCTAGATATTGCTCTTGCTGTTCTTTTCATTAACGTCATCTCCCTGATCACACCTATTTTTTTTCAGATTGTAATCGATAAAGTTCTGGTCAATCAGGCAATCACGACTTTGCAGGTGCTGGGCATCGGAATGACAGTTGCGCTTATAGTAAATGCCGGGCTTGATTTTCTCCGAGACTATTTATTACTGCACGCTACCAATAAGATCGATCTCAGGGTGACCGGAAGGACATTTCATCATCTTCTTCAACTACCGCTTAGCTTTTTTGAACATGCTGCTGCTGGCGTTTTAACCCAGCATATGCAACAGACATCTAAAATTAGAAACTTTCTGACCGGCAACGTTTTTCTTACGATCTTAGAGGCCACCTCTTTATTTGTCTTTCTCCCGTTTCTCTTTTTCTATTCTATACGCCTGACAGCAATTGTTTTAATCTTTACTGCTTTGATTGCACTGATAATTGGCTCATTAATGGTGCCTTTTAAGAAACGGTTGAATGCGCTGTATGAGGCGGAAGGATCTCGCCAGGCGATGCTGGTTGAGACGATTAATGGCATGGCTACCGTTAAAGCTATGGCAATAGAGCCGTTGCTGCGAAAAAAATGGGAGGATAAGGTCGCAAAAGCAGTGTCAATGCAATTTCGCGTTGGTAAAATATCAATCACTGCCAAGTCTATTACCCAGCTTTTGGAAAGACTTATGACAGTAATCCTGATCTGGACAGGTGCCAGCCTGGTTTTTGACTCAAGCATAACCGTTGGCGCGCTTATCGCTTTTCAGATGTTGGCAGGCAGGGTTACTTCACCACTTGTCCGGCTGGTAGGTCTGATTAATCAATATCAGGAAGCCGCCCTTTCTGTTGAGAAGCTCGGTACAGTAATGAATGCAAAACCGGAGTGGGGCGCTGACCGACATGGAGCCATGCCGTCCTTAAACGGCGATATAGTTTTTGATAAAGTATCTTTTCGTTATAAGCCCGATCTGCCAGAAGCCTTAAAAAGTCTTTCGTTAACTATTCCTGCCAATAAGGTCTTAGGTATAGTTGGTCCGTCAGGGTCTGGAAAGACAACCTTTACCCGGATGCTGCAGAAAGTATATTTCCCTTCAAACGGCACAATTCGCATTAATAACTGTTATCTAAATGAACTAGATACAGCCCATCTCAGACAGAATATGGGGGTTGTGCTGCAGGAAAGCTTTCTCTTCAATGCAACAATTGCTGAAAATATTCGTGCAGGCCAGGCAACAGCATCACGTGAAGCAATAATTAAAGCGGCTATTTTGGCAGGAGCAGATGAGTTTATTGTCAAGCTGCCGCAAGGATATGATACCTATCTTGAAGAAGGTGCCAAAAATCTTTCTGGCGGACAACGGCAGAGGCTTGCTATTGCAAGGGCTTTGCTGACAAAACCTCAGATCCTGATTTTTGATGAAGCGACCAGTGCACTTGATCCGGAAAGTGAGAGGATCGTTCGACAGAACATTCGAGAAATGGCTAAGAACAGAACTGTATTAATCGTTTCTCACAGACTTTCTATGCTCAAAGATGCCGATTCAATCATTGTTTTTAACGAAGGCAATATTGTCGGTCATGCTAAACATGATGAGCTACTGCAATCATGTGCTCTTTATAGCCACCTATGGCGACAGCAGATGGAATTATAGGTGTGTATATGACTAATAATAGAAAAGATATTCTTGAATATCAGCCAGATGCGGTTGAAATCGAAGAGAAACCGGTCCCGGGGAGAATACGCTGGGTACTGTATCTTATTCTTTTTTCGATTCTTATAACTATTGTTGGCGGAATTGTTTTTAAAGTCGATCGTATAGTTGTCACAGAGGGTGAGCTCATTACGACTATCCCGCCACTTGTTGTGCAGCCGCTCAATACGGCGGTGGTAAGGACCATTCATGTTCATGTGGGCGATACGGTTGAAAAAGGGCAGGTGCTTGCAACTCTTGACCCCACATTTGCTGATGCCGATCTCAGTCAGTTAAACAAAGAGAAGATAAATCTCGAGGTTCAAATTCGTCGAATTCAGGCTGAATTAACAAAAAGTGAGTTTAAAGCAGCTCCA
>QKIH01000078.1 GCA_003249645.1 Desulfobulbaceae bacterium
AGGACGGTTACTCCGGTCGCTGCAATCTTTTTTATCTGGGCAAAAATGGCTTTTACCAGAATCGGTGCAATGCCGAGGCTCGGTTCATCAAGCAGCAGCATATCGGGCTTACTCATCAATGCCCGGCCGATGGCAAGCATCTGCTGCTCTCCGCCTGACAGGGTTCCGGCAAGCTGTTTCTCACGTTCTTTGAGACGGGGGAACAGTTCATAAACCCAGTCAAGTACATCTTTGTCGACCTGCGACTGTGAGTAGGCGCCAAGTAGCAGATTTTCCCTCACCGTCAGAATTCCGAAAACACGTCTCCCTTCCGGTGCCTGGCTCATTCCGAGCGAGACAACCTTATGGGCGGGCATGGCCGTAATATCCTGTCCTTTGAAAATGATGCTTCCCCGGATCGGTTTTACCAGTTTGCTGATGGTGCGCATGGTGGAGGTTTTCCCGGCACCGTTTGCGCCAAGGATGGTGACAATTTCACCTCGATTGACCTCCAGTGAGATCCCCTTGATTGCTGCTATGGAGCCGTAACCTGCCTCAAGATCGGTGATTTTCAGCATTGTTTCACTCATCGTCGTCCTCACTGCCAAGATATGCCTCTATTACTGCCGGGTCTTTCTGGATGACATCCGGGGTCCCTTCGGCGATCTTTTTTCCGAAATTGATTACGGTGAGATATTCGGTAACTTCCATCACCAGATCCATATCATGCTCGATGAGCAGAATAGTTACACCTAAATCTTTTATTTTGTAGATGGTCTCAATGAGACCCAAAGTCTCCTGGTCATTGAGGCCGGCTGCCGGTTCATCAAGGATCAGCAGTTTGGGTTCGGTTGCCATGGCGCGGGCCATTTCCACCCGGCGCTGAGTGCCGTAGGGCAGTGAGCCGGCGGCATTGACGGTAACATCACTTAAATCGAAAAAATCAAGAAGCTCACCGACACGCTGCCAGTTCTTCTTTTCATCTTTTTTGGAACCCGGGGTCGGGACGATTGCATTCCACCAGCCTTGAGAGCTTTTGATGTGTCTGCCGCTCATGATGTTTTCAGCGACACTCATCTGAGAAAACAGCCTGATGGTCTGAAAGGTTCGGACAATGCCGCGCTGGACAATTTTGTGAGGTGATAGCAGTCTAATTTCTTCACCGCACCAGTTGATAGAACCTTCTTCACAGGGATGAATGCCTGTAATGCAGTTGAACACGGTGGTCTTACCGGCACCGTTTGGTCCGATGATGCCGTAGATCTGTCCCTGTTTAACGGTGAAACTCAAATCGTCGACTGCGACAAGGCCGCCGAAACGTTTGGTGACATTGGTCAGTACCAGCGTATTATCTGCCATTTTGGTCACCTCTTATCAGTTCTTTCGGAATATTGCCAAAACTTGCCGGCCAGAGCCCGCGCGGACGAAGGATCATAGTCATGATCATGGCGATACCGAAGATAAAATAGCGCCAGGTTGCAAAATCTCTGAAAATCTCAGGCAGGACAAACATCAGAAAGACGCCGAGTAGTATTCCGGGAATGGAAGAACCGCCAACGATGACAATACTGAAAAAGAGCACCGACTGAACGAAATCGAATGCCTCCGGGCTGACAGCAGAATACTGATTGGCGTAAATTGTTCCTGCCATACCAGCCATTCCGGCACCCAGACCGAAGGAGAAAATTTTGTACACCCTGGTGTTGATACCGATCGCACCGGCAGCAAGATCATCTTCGCGCAGATAGTGCAGCGCTCTGCCTGCCTTGCTTTTTTCCAGGTTATGCATCAGCACAAAGGTGATCAGCAGGACAATCAGTGACAGATAAAAGGCTGAAGTCTGCGGTGAATCAGCAAGACCGGGCAGCGAGAGTGACTCGACACCGAAAATGCCGTTGGGGCCGCCGGTAATGCCGCCAAGATTGTTCTGCAGCACCTGAACAAAGACGATGTTGAAGCCGATGGTCGTTACCAGCAGGTAATCTCCGCGCAGGTGGATAATCGGCCCGGCGAGTAGAATACCGAATAAAGCCGGCACCAAAATGGCCAATGGCATGGTAGCCAGCAGAGGCCAGTTGAACTTGGCATTCAAAATTGCCGTGGTATAGGCGCCGAGGCCGAAAAACAGGGCTTGGCCCATGTTGAACATACCGGCTTTGCCAAGTACGATGTCCTGGCTCAGGGCGACGACTGAAAAAATAAGGAAGGTCGTTCCGACTGCCAGCCATTTTGAATTGGCAACCAGCGGAAGCAGCGCCATGATCAGAAAAAAGGCTGTATAAAGGAGTATCTGTTTTTTCTTCATTATACTTTTTCCGCTACCCTTTCACCCAGAATACCGGTTGGTCGGACAATAAGGATGACAATGAGGAGAATAAAGGTAAAACCATGTGCTGGAGACGTAACCTGCAATAAAGGCATTGAACAGGCCGAGCAGCATGCCGCCTATCATCGCTCCAGGGATATTGCCGATACCGCCCATGATCGCTGCTACAAAGGCATAGAGGCCGTATTGCCATCCCATGTTGAAGGTGATACCGCGATAATAGAGCCCGACGAATATGCCGCCGACAGCACCAAGGGAGGTTCCGATGATGAAAATGAGAACGATGATGTTGTCAACGTTAATCCCCATCAGGCGGGCGGCGTCCTGATCGATGGAGCTTGCCCGGATGGCAGTGCCCATCTTGGTTTTCTCGATAAAAAAGTAGAGTCCGGTCATCAGTATAAAGGAAAGCAGCATAATAATGACCTGAATGAGGCTGATAATAACCCCGCCAACTTCCCAGTAAACCTGGGGTAGAAGGTCGGGAAAAATTCTCATCTGTGGACCCCACAGCAGCATGATGCCGTTCTGGATGACCATACTGGCACCAAGTGCCGAGACGACGGCAGAAAGCCTCGGGGCTGAACGTAAAGGCCGATAGGCTATTCGTTCAAGCAGGACACCGACAATGGCGATGACGACTGCCGTGAGCAGAAAAACGGCGATAACTGAAAAAAGAGAAATGGAACCGCCGAGTACGTTGGTGTAGATCATCAGGCCGACAAAGGCGGATGCCGCTACGAGATCACCATGGGCAAAGTTGATCAGCTTCATGACCCCGTACACCATGGTGTAGCCAAGGGCTATGAGCGCAAACATGGAGCCGATGGTCAGACCATTTACCAGTTGCTGAAGGAATATATCCATAATTTTGACTGACTTCGATGGGGCAGACTCCTGCTAAGAAGCAGAAGTCTGCTTGAACTGATAGATTACGAAATTATTGCTTGTAAACAATTTTGTAACTGTTGTCAGCCTGGATCTCGTATGTCATATAACCGGAACCAACGCGGTTTCCGTCTTCTGCAAAGGAGATTGGGCCGGTGATACCCGGATAATCTTTAAGGGTATGCAGGTAATCGGCAGCTGCTTTGGTGTCAAAGCTTTTATTGGTTTCCATTGCGTGGATGAATGCTCTCATACCGTCAACATTGAGGATGGTCCAGATTGAAGGCGGCATCATGTTGTATTTTGCCTGGTATGCAGCAAGGAAATCCTTGGCAAGATCGTAAGGGAGCAGTTCAGGAGTTGGCACGTTGATGATGTAGGCTCCCGCTGCAGCAGTTCCGGCAAGTTTTGCAAAATCGACGTTATCGTTTGCGTCACCGCCGATGAAGTCAGCTTTGATACCAAGAGCAACCTGCTGAGAACGGATAAGGCCGCCGTCTGAGTAGTAGCCGGCAAAGAAAATTACATCGGGCTGTTTGGATTTCAGCTGGGTGAGAACCGGGGTGAAGTTCTGGGAACCGGCTTTTACTTTCTCACGGGCAACAATGTTGCCGCCGAGCTTCTTGATTGCACCTTCTACTTCGTTGGCAAGACCGTCAGCGTAGCTGGAGAAGTCTGAAAGGATGGCAATGCGCTTGTACTGCTTGTTGGTCACGATATAGTCAGCAGCAAAGGTTGCCTCTGCACTGTTTGGAAAAGAGTTTCTGAAAAATGTCCAGTAGCCATGCTGGGTGAGGGTGTCTGAAGTACCGTCACTGGTCTGCAGAACGCCTGCTTTAAAGTAGGTCGGCTGGGCAGCTTCGGCACAGGTTGAAGTGTAGCTGCCGATGACCATCTTGACTTCATTGTTGACCAGCTCTTTGGCACAGATTGCTGCTTTCATGGCAGTTCCTTCATCATCACAGGTGATGACTTCAATCTGTTTGCCCATTACGCCGCCGTTGGCGTTGATCTGCTCGGCAAGAAGTCTTACAGACTGGTCGATACCCTGTCCTTCGTTGGCATATTCACCGGTGATAGGTGCCTGAACACCAACTTTCAGTGTGTCGTTTGCCAGAAGGGGGCTGGACATCAGGAGCAGGGGAAGTGAGGCCATGAAAAGAGTCTTTGCTTTCAACATTTTTTCCTCCAGTGGAATTTTTGGTTTACAGATCAAAGAATTAGGATGAATCAGGTACCTCTTTGAACTGAACAATAACAAAAGAAACAAAAATTGTATACAAAAAGGAGCGAAGCCGAAATGAATCATTCAACCGTAGGAATACGGTATACGGGAAATCAACAATATCGCGGTAAACAGCGGACACTCTTTACAAAAACGTAATCTCTTTCCCTTGTCACTCAGCAAAGAATGTATAGCATAGTCAGTTCTGTGAAGCAACGGTGTTTTGTTCCTGTTATGATGAATTCTGGGCATATATTTTGCTTTATTGAATTCAGGAGGAGCAAGATACCTATTTTAAACGAAGGATTTGAGATGAAGACATTTTACATAATCAATGCGGGAAGAACTTTTCCGGATGTTGAAGAGGATTTTGGTGATTTCGATCGGTGGACCCTTGGCGTGTTTGGACAACTGGATGTGCCGGTGAAGGTTCTTTTTGTCGATGATCCGGCAATGGAACTGCCGCAGGTGGAAATGATTGCCGCTCTTGCCATTACCGGTTCGCACTCGATGGTGACCGATAGAGAACCCTGGAGTGAAACCATCATCGACTGGTTGCCCCAAATAGTTGTTGCCGGTATTCCGATTCTCGGGATCTGTTATGGTCATCAGATGCTCGCCCGTGCCATGGGCGGTGAGGTCGGTTATCATCCTAAAGGGATAGAGGCTGGAACCCGTATTATCGCAGCTCTGGAATCAGCTGCAGACGATAAGCTTTTCAGGGATCTGCCGAAAAAATTCCCCGGTCATACCATTCATTCGCAGACTGTACTCAGGCTGCCTCCCGGTGCCGTTGCTCTTGCCGGCAACAGTCATGAACATTACCATGCCGTTCGATACGGGGAAAATGTCTGGGGCGTTCAGTTTCATCCCGAATTTTCACCTTCTGTGATGATGAGATATCTGAGTAATATGGCAGTTGAAATACAAAGGAGTGGAAAAGACCCGAGAATGCTGATGAATCTCGTTACCGACACACCCGATGCAGAATCGTTGGGGCGCAGGTTTGCAAAACTGGTTCATGAAATGATTCTGGATCATGCAGCATAACTTGTAAAAAGGAAG
This sequence comes from Desulfobulbaceae bacterium, assembly GCA_003249645.1. Lineage (GTDB taxonomy): Bacteria > Desulfobacterota > Desulfobulbia > Desulfobulbales > Desulfocapsaceae > SZUA-575. The sequence continues at coordinate 5,484 of QKIH01000078.1, forward strand.
GATAATGTATGAAAGTGACGATTGAGTTCTGCGGAATGTGAAGTTATCGACCGCGTGCTTCCAGGTTGGAAGGTGAACTGAAAAAACTGTTTAATGCAGACGTCGAGTTGATAAAGTCTTCGGGTGGCGTTTTTGAAGTCACAGTTGATGGAACACTGGTTTTTTCAAAGAAAAAATCATCACGTTTCCCAGAGGAGGGAGAGGTTGTGCGGCTGATTGAAAACCGTTAATCAGATTTTGTTTTCGGGCGCAATATCCATACAGCTGGCGATGCACTCCCCGCAGTCGAGCCTGGTTTTCCCTTGTTTGCAGAAGTCGGCGAAACCTTTGATCATTTCTGTTCCGCCGCGTGGGCAGACCTTGAGAAACTGGGTGAAGCTTACCATCTTGTTGATGACTTCCTGAGGGGCGGTATGTTCAACCTTGCATGCCGCTTCTTCAGCAGTAGCATGGTCGATGGCCAGTACTTCAACGAAAAAGCTTTTCAGCGCCTCATGACGGAAGATAACATCCTCTGCCACCTCTTTACCAAGCTCGGTCATGGTGATAGCCTCATAAGGTTCATAATTGATAAGACCTTTTTTGGCCAGAGCACGCAATGCCTCCGTGACAGATGCCCTGCTTACGTCAAGTCGGGCGGCTATTTCCTTACTTCTCGCGACAAGTTTATCGTCGATAATATGGTAAATTGCTTCAATGTAATCTTCAAGGCTTGCGCTGAGGGTTACTTTTTCTTCCATGGCGTTCTTGTGATGGTAGAGGGTAGCTTCTGGTTTGATCAAAGGCTCCCTTGTTGTTGTGTAAAACACGCCAATACGGTATAAGAGCCTGTTGAAACTCGTATAACCTATACAGCCCTTTTGGGAGTGAGTCAAGCCTGTAAAAAAATAACCAATTACGGAAATGGTCTATGCTCTGTGAACTTCGGGTCGAAAATCTTGCTCTTATAGAATCGCTTGAATTGCAATTCAACGAAACAGCCGGTCTGGTGGTGATGACCGGTGAGACCGGTGCCGGTAAATCGATAATGCTGCGTGCCATAAAGCTTCTCACCGGTGAACGGGCCTCTGCCGACTGGATTCGGACCGGGGCCGACAGTTGCGTTGTTGAGGCGCTCTTTGAAATAAAGGCGAACAATCCGCAGCTGGTCTCATTTCTTCAAGAAGGCGGCTTTGAAGACGGCAGCACAGTCATCCTTAAACGGATTCTGACCCAGGACGGCCGTTCAAAGCTGTATATCAACGGTTCCATGGCTCCTGCAAAAAAGGTCAGTGAACTTGCGGTGTTCCTGTTAAATGTCGCATCCCAGCATGACCATCAGCAACTGCTTCAGCCGGCACTGCATCTTGATTTTCTCGATACGCTTGGTGAAATATGGCCGGTTCGGGAGAAATTCCAGCAGCTTTTTAACCGGTGGAAGTATGATAAGGAGCAGCTGCGCGCCTTAAAGGAGAAGGAGCAGGATAAAGAGCAGAAACGTGATTTTCTGCAATATCAGCTCAATGAAATTGAGCAGGCGGCCATAACCGTCGGGGAAGATGAAGAACTTGCGGCAGAGAAAAAACGACTGAAAAACAGTGATACTCTGGTCAAGGTGTCACAGCAGAGCTACTCTGTGCTGTCTAATAAAGTGGTTGACGAACTTGCCGATATCAGAAGAAATCTTGCAGAGTTGGCGCAGCTTGATCCGGATATTGAAGGGCTGGCCGATGAAATCAGTGAATATTCCTACATGGCTGAGGAGTATGCCCAGCGTCTGCGGGAATATCGTGACAGCCTTGAAGTGAATCCGCTCAGACTTGATCAGGTAACTGAAAGGATTGATCTGCTGCAGCACCTGAAAAGAAAATATGGCGAAACCCTGGAGGATGTGCTCGATTTTGCGAGACAGGCACAGGATGAGCTTGAGCAGATCGACAGCCTCGAACATCACATTGCTGAGAGTGAAAAGCAGCTGGCATTGCTTGAAAAACAGCTGGCCGAACAGGCGGATGATCTCACCAGTCGCAGAAAGAAGACGGCTGAACTCCTGCAAAACGGTATGGCAGAGGAAATGAAGTCGCTTGCTTTTAATCAGGCGGGCCTTGAAGTTCGCTGGCAGGATGGTAATCATTCTCTTGAGGATCTCAGGAATACCGGCTGGGACAGGGTAGAGTTTTTCTTCTCCGCCAATCCCGGTGAGCCTGCAAGGGCCCTTGCCAAGGTTGCCTCAGGCGGCGAGTTATCGAGACTGCTGCTGGCGATGAAATGCATATTGGCCAAGAAAGATCTGGTTGAAACGGTGTTGTTTGACGAAGTTGATGCCGGTATCGGCGGTGAGGCCGCCGAGGCTGTCGCCAGAAAAATTAAACAGCTGGCCAATCATCACCAGGTCTTCTGCATTACCCATCTGCCTCAGATAGCAGCGCGCGGAACAGAACATTTCCTCGTTGCCAAGGCTGTAACAGGTGAACGGACACAGTCGTCCATTAATAAGCTGGCTGAAGATGATCGAATCACTGAAGTTGTTAGAATGCTTGCAGGTGATTCAGCTACTGCCCAAACCAGAGCGTGGGCAGAGGAGCTGCTGGAAAAAGGAAAAGTCTGATTATGAAAAAAATAAAAGCCCTTGCGCTGTTTTCAGGAGGGCTCGATTCAATTCTGGCTGCCAGAGTTGTCGCAGCACAGGGAATTGAGGTTGTTGCAGTAAAGTTTGTAACGCCGTTTTTTGAAAATGATATCCTGACCGACGTTGAGGTGTATCAGGAAAAAATTCGTGAAAAATATTCCATTAATGTGATTGTTGAAGATATAAGTGAAGGATATCTTGAACTTTTACATAATCCCACTCACGGTTTCGGTAAAAATTTCAACCCCTGTATAGATTGCAAAATTTTTATGCTCAGCCGTGCTAAAGAAATGATGGCTGAGCTCGGTGCATCTTTTCTTATTACCGGCGAAGTGCTCGGGCAGCGGCCTATGTCGCAGCGGCGCGATACCCTGAACGTCATAGAACGTGATTCCGGCAGCAGGACGCAGCTGCTGCGTCCTTTGAGTGCCAAACTGATGAATCCCACCCAGGCGGAGCTGGACGGGCTGGTTGACAGAGAACAGCTTTACAATTTCAGTGGGCGCGGGCGTTCAAGGCAGATTGCTCTGGCCAAAGAGTTCGGCATAGAAGATTATCCGGCTCCGGCAGGTGGTTGTATTCTGGCTGATCCTATTTTGAGCAGGCGGATCAAAAAGGTGTATGACGGCGATTTTGTCATCGCTCCTGAAGAGATAACCGCCGATGATATCCGGATGATGCTGGTGGGACGTCAGCTGCTGCTTCCCGGCGGAGGCTGGCTGATTCTCGGCAGGGATGAGAGAGAGAACGACCGTATGGAAAAACTGGTTACAGATGATGATGCAACCTTTTTCATGGAAGAGAGACCGGGGCCGTTTGCGGTTCTGCGAAAGGCTGCAGTCTGTTATGATGACGCAGCAAAGAGGGACAGTGACATCAGGATTACGGCATCGCTCGTTGTCCGGTACGGCAAAAAGGTTAAAGACGGCCAGAAAGGGGCCGATGTCGGGGTAAAACTTGCTGGGCAGGCGTATGAGATCTTTGCCGAGCCGCTGGAAGATAAAATTTTTCAGTCATGGATTTTGTAGTTTCTGTTTTTCCCGATTTTCTGTTAAGGTGCAAAATTCGAAAAAATTACGATGGACCGAGGAATGTTTTTCATCCCGGTCGTCTTGCCGCCTCGTTGTAAAGAGATAAGAGGCGTGTTGTGTAACCGGTAATCTGACCGGAAAATTTAACAAACGGAGTCTGGATGTGGTTAAGGTAGGTTTTGTCGGATGGCGTGGAATGGTTGGTTCCGTACTCATGGAACGGATGGTGGCTGAGAACAATTTTCAGGGCTTTGAACCGGTCTTTTTCACTACTTCGCAAACCGGCCAGCCCGGGCCGGATGTCGGTGGTGAACCCAAACCTCTTCAGGATGCAGCCGATATCAGCCTCTTAAAAGAGATGGATATAATTGTCTCCTGTCAGGGTGGCAGTTATACCAAGGAGGTTTATCCGGAGCTTCGCAAGGTATGGGATGGTTACTGGATTGACGCTGCTTCAGCTCTTAGAATGGCTGATGACAGCATCATCATTCTCGACCCGGTCAACCGTGATGTGATTGACAAGGGGCTTAAAAGCGGCATAAAAAACTACATCGGCGGTAACTGTACCGTTTCTCTGATGATGATGGCACTTGGCGGTCTGTTCGAGAAAGACCTGATTGAGTGGGTAACTTCCATGACCTATCAGGCTGCAAGCGGTGCCGGCGCGAAAAATATGCGCGAACTTATCACCCAGATGGGAGAGCTTGAGAATGAAGTTCACGATCTGCTTGCCGATCCTTCTTCCGCGATTCTTGATATTGACAGAAAGATCACTGCCAAACTTAACGATGGCAGCCTGACTCTGAAGAACTGGCCCGCTCCTTTGGCGGCAAGTCTTATTCCATGGATTGATTCTCCGATGGAGAACGGCCAGACCAGAGAGGAGTGGAAGGGAATTTCTGAAACCAATAAGATCCTCGGCAGAACTGAAGCCAACAGAATTCCTATAGACGGACAATGTGTCCGTGTCGGTGCAATGCGCTGCCATTCCCAGGCACTGACCATTAAGCTCAAGCAGAATCTCTCTGTTGCCGAAATCGAAAAGATTATCGCCGAACATAATGAATGGGTTAAGGTTATTCCAAATGAGAGGGGTATTACCGAGCAGGAACTGAGTCCGGTCAAGACCTCCGGAAAACTGATTGTGCCGATTGGTCGTATCCGCAAGATGAATATCGGTGAGAACTATCTTACAGCCTTCACTGTCGGTGATCAGCTCCTCTGGGGTGCTGCGGAGCCGGTAAGAAGAATGCTGATGATTACTCTGGAGCATCTTGCTGCCTAAACTGACGGTACTTGTTTAACAACGAAAGCCCCGGTTGAATTTTCAACCGGGGCTTTTTTTTTCTCCTGTTTCTCCTAAGGTCAAGGCCATTAAAAAAAGCCGTTTCCCGCGGTAAGAGGGAAACGGCTTTTTGGGGGTTAGGTCCTGAAGAAGCGACTATTTCTTCCTCGGGTCTCCTTTATAGCCAAGAGCCTCCCAGTCAAGACGGCCGTTTTTACCATGACAGTCATTGCACTTGAGGGCATTTTTAGCAGGGGCTACCATATGGTTGGTTGGCCAGTAGGTAACTGTTTTCGCCCAGCCGTATTCACCGCTGTAGGTCAGACCGTTTTCTTTCATGCCTGCCTCCATGGCCTTGTTCCAGTCATATTGAGCCCAGTATGCATCAGGATCTTTCGGGCTGCCGAACAGCTTTGGTGCACCGAGAATGTTGTTACCCTTATCGTAAATCTGGGTTCCGCGGTGAGCCTTGAATGGGGCAATCCGTGAATTTGGATCATTTTTTGAGCCGAGCGGGTAGTTGAGTCTGGTTTCTTTGGTTGGGTCGATCTTATCACCTATTGTGTAAGCGCCGCCAGTTCCATTGTACCAGTGGTACTCTGGAATAACATCCTTCTCGTAGACAAATGAGCCCTTCATGAAATTGTAGACAGGGTGTCCATCTTCATTGATGGTTTTCTGTTCTTCCGTCATTCCTTCAGGACTCTTTGCAGTTGACCAGTCCCAATTCATCTTGGTTGCATAGTGACGGGCAAATGCCGGGATATGGCATGTCTGGCAGGCAACCCTTGCGGTGTGTTTATTCAGCGCTTTCTTTTCATGGGGTTCAGCGTCATGGCAGTCAAGGCAGGTTACAGGATTGTCACCACCCGGAGAGACCAGTAAAGCATCACCCTTAATGCTGTGTTTGTCGGTTTTATGACATTCCTGACAGGAAAAATCGTTCCCTTCCGGCGACATGTGGACATCAAGATCAGTAGAAGGTTTGACCAGAGACATGTCGATGTCGCCATGCTTCACGGCATTTCCTCCGCCACCGTTTGCATGACAGATCAGACAATTCTTCCTTGATGGTTCTCCTGCGTTCTGGGCAATAGCAACAAGGTCGTATGGATTCTTGTCAAATTTTTCGTTGCCGGTAAAGCCTGGCGGCATGCCTGCTCCGGCAGGTGCATGGCCCGGTTTGTTGTATGTGCCTGTAGTGTCATGACAGGCGAGACAGTCAACCCGTGTCGGATCGGAAAAATCAAAATTCGCATCTTTCCAGCCATAGCCTACATGGCAGCTGCTGCACCTTGCGTAGTTTGAAGGATAGACGATACAAAAGTTGTTTATGACATTTGCCTTGCCGCGGCTGACCTTCTTTCCTTCAATTACCTGTTCTTTCTGCCAGGTCCAGTGCGATGTTTTCATGACTTCCATGGACGCATCTTCATGGCATTCAAGGCAGGTTGCGGTAACTTCCATTGGTGTGGCGAAAGGTCCGGTGATATCGGCGTGGTCTGCGGGAATTGCATAGGCAGTTCCGCACGCCAGTATTGTCGATCCGGCCAGTGCCATCATTAACTCTTTTTTTGCCATAGTTCTCCTCCCATAGCTGTATGGCGTGTGGTTGCAGAAAGGTTCATAATGAGAACGCTTTCATGATAATCAGATACCCCGATACTAGGAGATGATGCGGTGAAAAAGCAAGCAAAAAAGCATATGCTAATAAAGAAATTTCTTATTTTGCTAAAATCTTTACAAGGGTACTATAAAACGAGTTAATGTAATCAGGAGGATACAAAAAAGATGAGAACTGTTTGCAATAAGCATCTGAAAAAGATAGAAAAGTCAGTTTTGAGCTGAACGGAAAAGCTCTTCAACGGCTTTTTCGAATTTTTCAAGGCTGTGTGCCTTGTTGATTGACTTGAGCTGTTTTTTTGAGGCCGGAAATAAAACGATCAGATACTGCCAGACCTGTTTCATTCTGCCGAGAATGTGAGCAGGACCTGAGAGTTTTGAGGCGTAACGAGCATAAAGATCATCGTGGTAGGTTCTCAGCAGGGAAAAATCGACAACAATGTCATCTGCACACTGTTTAATAGCGGACGGCAGGAAAGGATTGGCAATCGCTCCTCTACCGATCATCCATCTGTTGATGCAGGGCAGTTTCTCCTGCAGTTGGCGAAAACCGTCGATAGTGATGATATCGCCGTTGTAAACCAGCTGATGACGGGTGAGATTGCTGCATTCATTAAAATGATCGGGGTTGGTCGAGCCTTTGTACAGCTGTTTGCCAAGCCGGGCATGGATGATGATTTCCTTGAGCGGATAATCATCAAGGCGAGGCAGCAGTTCTGCCGTCTCGCCAATCCTGCCGTAGCCAAGCCGGGTTTTAATGGATAACTGCAGTTTCATTTTAGGAATGACCGTGTCGAGAACGCTGATTATTTCATCAGGGTAAGGCAGAAAGCCTGAACCGCGCTTCTTGCCGGCAACCATGGGCATGGGGCAGCCGAGATTCCAGTTCACTTCGGTGTATCCCAAATCGGCAATTCTCTCGCAGAGGAAAAGAAAATCGTCACTGTCGGTATGGAGAATCTGTGGAATAATCAACATGTTCCGGTTGTTTTCAGGCAGTATGTCGGCAAGATGCTTGTTGCTGAAACTCGAATGCCGCTGCGGATTAATAAATGGTGCGATTGCGCAGTCAAAACCGTCGAAGTAGGTGCTGAAGCACTCTCTGAAAAGGTGGTCCGTCAATCCTCGCAGTGGAGCCAGATAAAGATAGGGTGATTCCTGTGCTTTGTTTACAGATGGGTTCATCAGGCTTCCTTCTGGCTGAAAATTCGCATGTCATGACCGGACGGACTCTGGAAAATATGCAGATCAAATTCGGTGATAGCAGCGAGGAGATGATCGAAAATATCGGCCTGAATAGCCTCGTAATGGGCCCATACCTGATCATTGGAAAAAACATAGATTTCGAGCGGCAGACCGTGTTCGGTCGGCGGCAGTTGGCGAACCAGAAATGTCATATTCTGGTGAACATGCTTATTGTTTTTGAGATAGGCACAGATGTAGGCGCGAAAGACCCCGATATTGGTTTGGCATCGCTGGTTGAGACTGGCCATCTCTCCTTCCCTGAACGGGCCGATTTCTTGCTCTTTTTCATCAAGATAGCTTTTCAGGATGGAGATTTTGCTGAAGCGGTCGAGCATCTGTCTGTCGCAGAACCTGATGGAGTTCATGTCAATATAGAGGGCACGCTTGATGCGCCTGCCGCCTGATTCACTCATGCCGCGCCAGTTCTTGAATGAATTTGCAACCAGGGCATGGGTGGGGATGGTGGTGACAGTTTTGTCCCAGTTCTGGACTTTTACCGAGTGGATGGTTATGGAAATCACGTCACCGTCTGCACCGTACTGCGGCATCTCAATCCAGTCTCCGACTCGAACCATGTCAGTGGCTGAAAGCTGGATAGAAGCGACAAAACCAAGGATTGAATCTTTAAAAACAAGCATGGTGACAGCCGTCAGGCCGCCTAGAACCGAAACGATTCCCCACGGTGATCTGCCGGTGAAAATAGAGGTGATAAAAATTGCGCCAAGTATATAGATGACGATCTTTCCTGCATCGGTATAGGCCTGCAGGTAATGGGGCCGGTTTTTACGGAGCAGTTTATGGATGTCGTTTATGGAATTAAGAAGAGCTGTCAGGGCCTGAACTGCGACAATAACATAGGCTGACAGGGTCAGGCGTTTGAAAAGAATGTAATATGAAGAGCTCTGGTTAAAAAGGGTATCAGCCGATAAAGAAAGGACCATAACAGGAATGAACCAGCTGACTTTCTGCAGGAAGCCGTTTTTGACAAGGGCATCATCCCACTGATAATTATTTGATCTGACCCACCCAAGAATGATAGGCAGAAAAATTCGTCTGAGAATCAGTGTAACCAGGGCTGAGAGTAGAAAAAGAGCAGCTGCTATAACTATAATGGTGCCAATCTCGGCGGCCCGATCGGACAGGTGGAGACTGGCAAACCAGGTATGAATGGCAGAAACCGTTGAATCATCGGCTGGAGCGTGGCTATCCAAAATATCCTCTTTGTGGTATAATTTATCTCTTGGGGTTGATTCAACTCGAGAAGAATACCGAAAACATCGATAAAAGAAAAGAGAGGAAAGGTGAGTACGCTGATTCAGGGTGATATAGTAAAGGGTTTTCCCTGCTATCTTCTGGATGCTGTAAATGGAGTGGCCGAGAAACTGAATGTTCCGGTTTTTCTTGTCGGAGGTATCGTGAGGGATTATTTTCTCGGGCTTGATTCGCATGATCTTGATCTTGTCATCCCGAAAGGCAGTGAGCTGTTCTGCCAGGAACTGATCAAAAAACTCGGAGCCGGTGCCTTTGTTTCGCTTGCCGGAAAAAAAGGGGAGGATACGGCAAGGGTTGTCCTTGACGGCGCCACTGTCGATGTCAGCGGCTATAGGGGGCAGGCTCAGAGTCTTGAACAGGACCTGCTTCTTCGTGATTTTACTGTTAACAGTATGGCTGCCGATTTCCGTTCTCTTGTGGAGCAAAAGGATGTCCCTCTGATAGATCCGGCAGGCGGTTTGGAAGATATCAAGAAGGGGCGGCTGAAGTTCTTTGCCGGGGCCGTCGACGACGACCCGCTTCGTATGCTGCGCGGTTTTCGACTGCAGGCAACGCTGGGCTTTGCACTTGACGATGATGCCAGAAAAGAAATAGCCCTGAAAAAGAGCGCCATTAATCTGGTGTCGTGGGAAAGGAGAATGGCAGAGCTGCATGCCATTCTGGAAACCGACAAGGGGGCAAAAGAATTTGGTGAAATGGCAGCTTGCGGCCTTCTTCAGGAGCTTTTTCCGAATCTTGCCGTGTGCGAAGGAGTCGAACAGCCCGATTTTCATCACCTTGATGTCTTTGAACACTGCCTTGAAACGCTTGCCTGCATGGAGCGGCTTATAGCTGATCCGGCCAGTTTTTTCACCGGTTATGTCGAAGATATTAAAAGCTATCTCGGTGAGAAGAATATCCGGGTACGGCTAAAATGGGCGGCCCTTTTTCATGATATCGGCAAACCATCGACAAAGGGTGAACATGAACATGAAGCGGGGCGGTTGACATTTCATCAGCACGATTTTGTCGGCAGCCGGATGATTGACGAAATGTCCGGTCAGATCCGGTTCAGCAGGGATGATGCAAAAATGATCAGTGAACTGATCAATCAGCATATGCATCCTTTTCATCTGAGCAACCTGTACCGGGAAGATCTGCTGACGACCAGGGCGGTTGTGCGGCTTGCCAGAAAGACCGGGGCAAATCTGATCGGACTTTTTCTTCTCGCCATGTCGGACAGTCTTGCAAGCCATGGACGATTAAAGCCTGAAACCATGGAGCAGGAGCTTGATGGTCTGTTTCAGCAGGTGTATTCGCAATATATACAATCCATCATGCCGGTACAGAAGAGCGAAAAATTTCTTGACGGGCATGATCTGGTCACACATTTTGCTCTTGAACCGGGGCCGGATTTCAAGCAGATTCTTGATGAGCTTGAGCTGGCGGTCATAGAAAAAAAGGTGAAAAACAGGACGGAAGCGCTGTCATGGGTCTCTCAATATATCAAAAGTGACAAATGTGTATGAGACTCGTGTTGTGATTCTGAGAGCTTTCTGGTACTTTCACAAAAAAATTTAACAGGCGTAACACGTGCGTAAAGTAAAAGACTATTATTATAACAAGGCCAAAAAGGATAAATATCCAGCAAGATCAGTATATAAGCTGGAGGAAGCCCAGGCCAAATACCAGATAATCAAGCGGGGCGACAGTATTCTTGATCTCGGCTGCTTTCCGGGCAGCTGGTCTATCTATGCCTCTGAACTGGCCGGATCGAAAGGCGTTGTCGTCGGTGTTGATCTGCAGCAGGCTTCGCAGTCACCGCGGCCCGACGGAGCCCCTATTCACTGGCTCTGCCAGGATATAACCGAGCCGGAATTCTTGCCCATGGTCATGAAAATCAGGCCATCCTTCAGGGTGATAATTTCTGATATGGCACCAAAGACGACAGGCAGTAAGTGGGCGGATGCACAGCAGTCGCTTAATCTGGTGTATATTTCTTTAGACATTGTTGATCAGCTGCTGCTTAACAACGGCAACTTTATCTGCAAGGTCTTTCAGGGAGAAGATTTTCCCAAATTTGTAGAAGATGTGAAAAAACGTTTTACCATGGTAAAAGTGCTTAAACCGAAGAGTTCTCGTATAGAAAGCAGAGAAGTGTTTGTGCTTGGTACCGGGTATGAAAAAACGACTAAATAGAAAAAACAGGGGAAAACTCCCAAAAACATTATAGGTAGAATTATGTCTGGACATTCTAAATGGGCTAATATTAAGAGAAAAAAAGGTGCAAATGATGCCAAGCGCGGCAAGATTTTTACCCGGCTGATTAAAGAGATTACTGTGGCGGCAAGAGCCGGCGGCGGCGATGTTGAGGGCAATCCTCGCTTGAGGACTGCCGTTGCAGCGGCTAAAGCTGAAAATATGCCTAAAGATAACATCACCCGTGCCATCAAAAAAGGTACCGGTGAGATCGCCGGTGAAATATACGATGAGATTCGTTACGAAGGATATGGACCGGGCGGCGTTGCTGTTCTGGTTGACTGTATGACTGATAATAAAAACCGTACAGTAGCCGATGTAAGGCATGCTTTTGCTAAAAATAACGGAAATCTTGGCGAGACAGGCTGTGTTGCCTGGATGTTTCAGCAGCGTGGTCTTATCCAGATCGAGAAAAAAGGCATAACCGAAGAAGAATTGATGGATATGGCTCTTGAAGCAGGTGCTGAAGACGTCGTTGAGGAAGAAACAGAATTTCAGGTTTTAACCGCACCTGAAGATTTCAACGCTGTTCGTGATGCCCTTGAGGAGGCCGGTATCAAGTTTATTGAAGCTGCTGTTACCATGATTCCCGAGAACAATATCGAAGTAACCGAAGAGGGTATTGCCAAGAATCTTCTTCGCATGCTTGAAACCCTTGAAGATCATGATGATGTCCAGAATGTCTATGCAAACTTTGACATCGATGATGCATTGATGGAGCAGCTTTCTGAATAAGCGCAAGGACGAGAGTGAGTAAATGGTACGGGTGCTCGGTATTGATCCGGGTTCAAGAATAACCGGCTATGGGGTGATAGATGCCTATCGCGGGCAATGTACCTTTGTTACCTGCGGGGTGATCAAGACCGATTCCGGTGCTCCCTTTTCTCACAGAATCAACGAAATCTTTGACGGCATCAACCAGATTATTCAGGTGCATCAACCTGTTGTCGCAGCTGTTGAAGATGTCTTCGTTTCGAAAAATCCCCGTTCTGCTTTAAAGCTTGGACAGGCCAGAGGGGCCGCAGTGGTTGCGGCGATGCAGAACGGACTTGCTGTCTGTGATTACAGCCCCAGGCTTGTCAAACAGTCGGTCGTGGGGTATGGGCAGGCGGAAAAAGGACAGATCCAGCATATGATGAAACTCCTGCTGGGTCTTCCGAAGCAGCCGAGCAGTGATGCAGCCGATGCCCTGGCTGTGGCCATATGTCATGCCAATCAGGCATGTTTTTGATGCAGATAAGGAAGGTGTAGATGATCGCAGCACTTACCGGTCGTGTTCTCAGCATTGGCAGTGATAAGGTAATTGTCGATGTTTCAGGGGTCGGCTATGAGGTTTTTCTGACCACCGAAGCACTGTCTCAATTGCCTGAAAAGGGGGGTGAGGTTTTTCTGCATATTCATACCCAGGTGCGTGAAGATGCGATCACCCTTTACGGCTTTCCCGAAGAAGAAGAAAAAGAGATGTTCCTGACCCTGAAAACAGTTTCCGGTATCGGGCCGAAGCTTGCTCTGGGCGTTTTGTCCGGTATCAAGGTGGGGGAGTTGTGTTCGGCTATTGTTGGCGGCGATGTGAAGCGTCTTACAACGCTTCAGGGTGTCGGGAAGAAAACGGCTGAAAGAATCTGCGTTGAATTGAAAGACAAGGTCGCTGCAATCAGTTCGGGGACGTCACATGTTTCCGGTTCACAGGTCAGTGTAGTAAGTGGTACAGGAGGAAGTTCTGTCGTTTCAGATGCCCTGTCTGCTCTTAATAATCTCGGTTATCCCGATCCGGTGGCAAGGCAGGTTCTTGCTGCAGTGAAGAAGCGGTTGGGTGATGATGTTTTTGCCTCTCTTGGAGTAGAAGAACTGCTCCGTGAAACTCTGCGGTCACTGGCATGAAAATAGAAGAGGAATTCCAAGGCGAGAAGAGACTTGTCTCTCCTGAGCCTCAATACAGAGAGCCGGTAAATGATAACGCTCTCAGGCCGAAAATGCTCAGTGAATATATCGGTCAGGAGCAGGTGAAAAAAAGTCTCAAGGTTTTTATCGGTGCTGCAAGGCAGCGGGGAGAACCACTTGATCATGTGCTTTTTCATGGTTTTCCGGGGCTTGGCAAAACCACGCTCTCTCATATTATTGCCAATGAAATGGTTGGAAATATCAAGGTTACTTCCGGGCCGGTCATAGAAAAACAAGGCGATCTTGCTGCCATTCTGACCAGTCTTAATGAGGGTGATGTCCTTTTTATCGATGAGATTCATCGCCTCAACCATGCAGTTGAAGAGATTCTTTATCCGGCGATGGAGGATTTTCAGCTCGATCTGATTATCGGCCAGGGACCGGGAGCCCGTTCGGTGAAAATGGATCTGCCGAAATTTACCCTGGTTGGTGCAACAACCAGAACCGGGCTGCTGACCCCGCCTCTTCGTGACAGATTCGGTATTATCCTGCGGCTTGAGTTTTACAGTCCTGAAGAACTGGTTGCGATCGTAATGCGTTCAGCAGCTATTCTTGGTCTGCAGATGGACCATGAGGGCGCTCTTGAGCTCGGGCGTCGATCAAGGGGGACGCCGAGGATAGCGAACCGGCTGCTTCGGCGGGTTCGCGATTTTGCTGAAGTCGGTCAGTATAAAACGGTTAGTGCAAAGGTGGCAGATGAGGCGCTGAATTTGCTCGGTGTCGATCAGTTTGGTCTGGAAGAAATGGATCGCCGGATTATGCTGACCATAATAGATAAGTTCCAGGGTGGTCCGATCGGGCTTGAAACGCTGGCAACGGTGGTGTGTGAAGAAAAGACAACCTTGGAAGACGTTTATGAGCCGTTCCTGATTCAATCGGGCTTTTTGGCCAGGACGCCGAGAGGCAGGGTGGCAACCCTTCATGCCTATGAGCATTTCGGAAGAAAGGTTCATCCCCAGCTGCAGCGGCAGCCCAACCTGTTTGATAATGATTTTGAATAGAATAGTGCTGCTATTCAGAAGATTCTGCGGAGATCTTTTATGAAAATGACAGTCCGTGATATCCGAGACAGTAAACAGAACGGCAAAAAACTAACCATGCTCACTGCATATGACGCGACCATGGCAAGCCTTTTTTCACAGTGCGATATTGATATGCTTCTTGTCGGGGATTCTCTCGGTATGGTTATGCTGGGAAGGGAGGCGACAGTTTCGGTTACCATGGAAGAAATGATTCATCACACCAGGGCTGTTCGCCGGGGTGCACCAGAGGCGTTTATTGTTACTGATATGCCTTATGGATCTTATGAAATCACCAGCCGGCAGGCAGTCGAAAATGGTGTTCGACTTCTTAAAGAAGCTGAATGCGACATGGTTAAAGTCGAGGGCGGCAGGGTTATCTGTGACACGGTCAGACGGATGACGGATGCCGGTGTGCCTGTTATGGGGCATATCGGACTGACTCCGCAGACAGCATCGCAACTTGGCGGATTTAAGGTCCAGGGGAAGGATTTGGAGTCTGCACAACAACTGGTTGATGATGCAAAATCCTTGCAATCTGCTGGTGCTTCATGTGTTTTGATGGAGTGTGTTCCGTCTGCTTTGGCAGCTCTGATTACAGATGTCCTGCATGTTCCGACGATTGGCATCGGCGCAGGAGTTCACTGCGGCGGACAAGTGCTTGTTGGTCAGGATATGCTTGGAATGTTTGAGAAATTCTCTCCAAAGTTCGTTAAACACTACTGTAAGCTTGCTCCGCTTATTAAAAAAGGTGTCAGTGATTACTGTGCTGAAGTACGCTCAGGTCAATTTCCTTCAGAAGAGCAGAGTTTTGCTTCAGAACCTGATATTTATAAACAGATAAAGCTGTAATATACTGTAATCATATAATAAAAAAAACGTTTTTCCTTTCTTCGGTGTATGGTGATGCCTAGTTCAGGGTGTCACCATTTTTTTTGCCATTTGCTTATCTCTTTTAAATTCTTCACCACTTTCCACCACAGAAAAAAATATTTATTTGCATTTTTTTTGTAAATGCCTGTGTATCATGGGTTTGCTGTCTATTTCGAGGATGTTCTTCTGTTAGGAGCGTTGTCTCGCAAATAGGTCTTTTCCTCATTATGGAGCGCCTTGTTTTTAATTGTACACTATATGTTGTGTTGTTTGTGTTCGTGGCGTAAATCCCCAGTTTATGCGGGTTTGCGAAGGAATTTTCCTTGACTTAAGGTCTTCTATACGATAAAAAAATTAAATAGTGGCGCAAAATGGTCCAAAGTGGAGAGTATGAATGGGAGATGGTCCTGTTGAGATAAATCGTTTCAGGGGGAAGTCGGATCACACCCTTGATGCAAAAGGTCGGTTGAATTTCCCGAGCAGGTATAAGGAGATTCTTCAACAGGACGGGTCCGGCGTTTTGATGCTCACCAGGCTCGACGATAAATGTATCCGAGTTTACACCATGAATGAGTGGAGAGCGTTTGAGGATAGATTGCTTGCCAATAAAACAAATCCAGGTACTGCAAGGCTTATCAGAAAGGTGAGTTCCAATTCATTTGAGTGTGGTCTGGATAAACAGGGACGGATCTTGCTCCCGAGTAAATTGCGGCAGGATATAAAGATTGACAAGGATGTTGTTTTGAACGGCATGTTTGAATTTGCCGAGATCTGGGCAAAGCAAGCCTGGGATGATGAAGAAGAACAGGCGGAAGAAGAGTTTCCTGATATTGGTGTGAGTTTGGCTGATATGGGGATTCTGTAATGGATTTGAAGCCGGAAGATATACATCTCTCAGTACTGCTTGACGAGACAATGTCGTTTTTGCAACCCCGAAGTGGTGGCTTGTATGTGGACGGCACAATGGGGATGGGCGGACATAGCTCAGCCATCCTGAAGATTTCTTCGCCGGACGGGAAACTCATAGCCTTTGATTGGGATGGGGCAGCCATCGAGCAGGGACGCAAACGGCTCCTCGAATATGATGGCAGATACACGATCGTCAGAAGAAATTTTGCAGAGCTTGCAGCAGGTCTTGAAGAATGCGGAGTGAGCAGTATCGACGGATTGTTGATCGATATCGGTGTCTCATCCCTGCAGCTTGATCAGGGCGAGAGAGGGTTCACATTCAGAAAGGATGAACCGCTGGATATGAGGATGGACAATCGCCGGGAAATCACGGCGGCAGACATCGTGAATAAATGCTCTGAAGAGGAACTTGCCGATATCCTCTACTATTATGGGGATGAAAAACAGGCAAGACCCATGGCAACGGCAATTGTTGAGGCGAGAAAAGAGGCACTTATAGAGACATCAGGCAGGCTTGCAGATGTATTGTATATGGCAGTGCCGAAAAGGTTTCACCCGACGAAAATTCATGTGGCAACCAAGGCCTTTCAGGCACTTCGTATAGCTGTTAACAGGGAGCTTGAAAACCTGGCCGACATTATTGATGATGCGGTTCCTTTTCTTGCTGAAGGAGCAAGGTTTTGTGTGATTTCGTTTCACTCGCTTGAAGATCGAATTGTGAAACGGAAATTTAAAGAAAATAAACAACTGAAAGTTTTGACTGCTAAACCGGTAACCGCCGGCAAGGCGGAAATAGACCGTAATCCACGTGCACGCAGTGCAAAATTACGGGTGGCTGAAAAACGGATTGGGAGGGAATGAAAATGTTTTTGAACTCAGGTAGAACGTATCCGAAGGCTATGGCAACTTTTAGAGTGAAGCAGCAGTCTGTTCGCACCACGAAAATTGCTGTATTTCCGGTTGTCAGGATTCAGTTTTTGAAAAAACTGGTGAGTCCTGTCGCCATTATTCTGGCGGTAATGCTTGGGCTCAACCTTCTCATGGGATCGATGATCAGCAGCACCAGTGCCAAACGCGCAGCTGTTGCGAGTGTCAGACATGATCTGGTTGATAAAAATATTGCTCTTCGTGCTGAGAGAATAGGGTTGATGTCAGATAAGGCTATCTATACAATGGCCGGAAAAAGGCTGTCTCTGGTTCAGCCGGAAGGTCGCAGATATACTTTCAGTCGATAAGTATGAGAAAAAACTCCAGGGTTAAGGTACAGAAAAAGCGATCGTATAAATTACTCATATCGGTCGCTTTTCTCTGTCTTGTACTTGGAGGTGTATCGAAGCTGGAAAAAATTCAAGGCGGACTTGGCCATTTTTTCAGTTTTTTTCACTATTCAGAAGAAAACATCGATCATAAGAACGATCTGAGAGGGTCTATCTATGATCGAAATTTCAAGCCTCTTGCTGTCTCACTTGAACGGGTGTCTGTTTATGCAATGGTTCGTGAAATTAAGGATATTAACGAAACTGTCTCAAAGCTGGCACCGGTACTTCATATAACAGCCGAAGAACTTGATCGTCTTGTTAACGGCTCCTCCCAGAGAGTATGGCTGGCAAAAGACATCAATCAGGATGTTGAAGAGCATATAAAAAAACTGGATTTGCCGGGTATTCATCTTCATAGCGAAAGCTCAAGGTATTATCCTGAGCATGCTACCTTATCACATCTGCTTGGTTTTTCTGAAGACCGAATAGGGCTGGCAGGAATTGAGTACAAATATGATCAGCTCCTTTCAAAACTGGCAGTTTCTTCCCGCGATGACGGCGTTTTTGTGACCTCCGCTCAGGCAATCCAGCTGTCTGCCGGCAGAAAAGATCTGGTTCTTACCGTCGACTTGAAAATTCAGAAGATTGTTGAGGAGTTCGTTGATGAAGTCGGGAGAATTCGTCCTGGACTGCGGGTCGGTGCCTGTATGCTTGAGGGGAAGACCGGCGCTATTATCGGATCTGCTAATTTTCCAGATTACGATCCGAATAATTTCAGAGATTATACCACCTCCATTTTAGACAATGTTCTTCTCGAACCGGTTGTGATCCCACTTAAGCTGAGGGCTGTTTTTAGAGATGCCGTTCAGCTTTCAGTTGCTGGAAATAGCGATAAACATGTCTTGCCATGGTCGGTGATGGCGCCTCAAGTTGATTTGGGCGCAGAGATCAGGATGTGGCAGAAAACCGGCATCGAAGCAGGAGCAAATGAGCTGGATTTTGCTGCCGACAGCATGCAGAAAGGGCAATATTTGCGGGTGACTGATAAACAGGATGCTGCTGATGTCGGAACTGTTCCTGTGTTTGCAAGCCCGGTGCAGATGGTAACGGCCTTTGCGTCTCTTCTGAATGGCGGACGCAGAATAACTCCTCATGCGATGGAAAAGCTTTATGATCCGGTCAAGAAGAAGCCTCTTCCGTTAAACGATAATGGTGATGGAAGCTATGTCGTTGATCCTGAAGCTTCTGAGGAAATCAGCCGCCTCATTGAAGCTCAGGCAATAAAAGGAGAACTTGACGGCGGATACTTTGTCAGCCAGAGCAATCAGTATATCGAAAAGGATCGTGGTAAAGAGTATGCTGAGACCCAAATCGTCATGGCGCCAATTCCTTTTTATGCACCAGATGTCGTCTTTCTTCTTGTGATTAAACAGCAGGGATTCGGTCCTATGCAGAACAAGGCGAATCTTGTTAGCAGCAAGTTGGTTGAGTCAATGAATGATCTTCTGCCATCATTGACAGCATTGCAGCAGGTGATGAAGAATCTCTCTGATATGATGCAGATGGCCGCGACTGAAGAAAAAAATTTCAGCATAGAAGGACTAGAACAGCCAGAAATAGTTCCAGCAGGCCTTCAGCATCAGGAACGGTTTGTGATGCCTGATCTTGTAGGACAGAGTTTGAGAAAAAGTTTGAGGCGGCTTGACGGTAAAAAGCTTACTATTAAGGTTGCCGGTAGCGGTTTGGTGGTTGAGCAGGATCCTGTCCCGGGGACTGTCATGGAGAATGGGGCTTCCTGCACTGTATGGCTTAAGGAAAAGGATTAAACATCCTGAGGAATAACGATTATGGCTGAATCCTCTGCACAGGGAGTGACCCTGTCTTTTGATGTACTCTTCTCAAATCTTGATTACAGATGTGTACAAAATTCTGTCGAAAGTCTGACCGGTAATACATTCAGTCTGTTAACGGCAGATTCAAGGCAGTGCAGGGAGGGAGCTGTTTTTGTTGCCATCGTCGGTAATGCCGGGAACGGTCATGAATTTGTTGAAAAGGCGGCTAAGAACGGTGCCGCCCTGATTGTCGTCCAGGATGATCAGGCGGTTGCGAACGTAACATGTCCGGTTATCAGTGTAAAAGATACGAGACACGTTTATTCTGTACTTGCTGCGAACTGGTACTGTAATCCGGCAAAATCGTTGAGACTGATCGGAGTAACAGGGACAAACGGCAAAACTACCGTCACTTATCTTCTTGAAGATGTGCTCAGACAGTTCGGCAAGACAGTCGGCGTAATTGGTACGGTTGATTATCGCTGGACTGACAGACATGGTGAAATACACAGGCTGGAAGCCAAGAGAACAACGCCTGATGCGCTGGAGTTGCAGAGCCTGCTGCGGCAAATGGTCGATGACGGTGTTGAATATCTGGCGATGGAAGTTTCATCCCATGCACTTGATCAGCATCGTATCGGCGACCTGCGTTTCCAGGTTGGTGCGTTTACCAACTTATCCCATGACCATCTTGATTACCATCAGACCATCGAGGCATATTGGCAGGCTAAGTCGAAACTGTTTGCAGAGCATCTTGCAGATGAGGGCTCAGCAGTAATTACCTTGCCCCTGGCCGGAGAGAAGATGACCAGGATGTGGGCTGAGAAAATGCTCTCTTTCTGCCGTAAGCAGCCGAATCCAGTCATCGCCTGCGGGATTGATGAGGCGACAGAAATCTTTCTTCAGGGTTACAGCTTTGATCTGAACAGAAGCGAACTGGAACTGCTGATTAATAGACGTCAAATTACTTTGCATTCTCCGCTGGTCGGGAGATTCAATATTGAAAATCTGCTGACGACCCTTGGTGTAACTGAAGCACTCGGTCTGCCGACAGATAAGGTTATAGACGCGCTGTCCAGGGCAGCAGGTGCTCCCGGCAGACTGCAGAGGGTAAAGCAGCCGCAAGGGCTTGAAGAACACATTCCGCAGGTTTTTGTCGATTATGCACACACGCCGGATGCCCTGGAAAAAGTTCTGCAGACGCTGAAGGAACTGCCCCATCGCGATCTGTATTGCGTTTTCGGCTGCGGCGGTGATCGGGATATCAGTAAGCGGCCTGTAATGGGTAAAATCGCGGTCGACTATGCTGATATTGCCGTAGCGACCAGCGACAACCCCAGGACCGAAGATCCGGAAAGGATTCTGGAGCACGTCTTCCATGGCATGGTTCAGGCTGGTGCCGAAATTCATCCGCCGGACTGGCTGCTTGAGCGAACTGTCGGGACTAAAGGCAGTATCATGATAGAAGGCCGCAGGGAGGCAATCCGGTTGGCAGTTTCCTGTGCCGGTCATGGTGATATCGTGCTGATTGCCGGTAAAGGTCATGAAAAATACCAGCTTGTCGGTGATAAAACCTTTTTCTTTGATGATTACCTGGAAGCGCAGGACGCAATGATCAGCTGGAATTCATATCATCTTTCCCGGGCTCTGAATAAAGATGTTGAGGGGGAAGTGAGGGCCTGGCTGTCCGGACATATTGAGACCGATAGTCGTAAAGTGGCTGTGGGGGATGTCTTCGTCGCTCTCAAGGGAGATAATTTTGACGGTCATAATTTTGTCGCTCAGGCAGAAGCACAGGGAGCTGCTCTTGCGGTTATTTCTGATCGAGACAAAATCCCGGTTGATAGTATTATTCCAAGGATCGTTGTAGATGATACGCTTGAAGCGCTGGGCGCACTTGCTGCTTATAGAAGAGCCGCTGCCAGGAGGCTTAAAGCGATTCCGGTGGTTGCTGTAACCGGGAGTTGCGGCAAGACGACGGTAAAAGAGATGTGTGCTTCCATTTTTGAGGTGAACTGGCCAGTATCAACCTATGTTCCTGCCGAAAGAGTTTTAAAGACAAAAGGGAACTTTAACAATCTTATTGGCTTGCCTCTTTCTCTTCTGCCTCTTTCCGTGAAACATGATGCTGCAATTCTTGAAATGGGCATGAATCGAAAGAATGAAATCGCCAGACTTGCAGCAATTGCTGATCCTGATATCAGCTGCATTACCAATGTCCATGCTGCGCATCTTGAGGAACTTCATGATATTTATGGTGTTGCGGCTGCTAAAAAAGAGCTGTTTGAGAATACCGGTAAAGACAAGTTGCTTATTATTAATGTTGATGACGATATGCTCGCACCGTGCCTTGCTGAATATCCGCAGCGCTCTCTTACATTCGGTATGAGCGTTGATGCACAGAAACTGGATGTTTCGGCAGCAGAAATCGAAATTGGCATTGATGGTAACGTCGGGTTTACGCTGCTAGTTCGAGGTGAGCAAAGCCGGGTGAATCTTCAGGTCGCAGGACGTCATAATGTTGTCAATGCACTTGCTGCCGCAGCAATCGGCTGCGGGGCACAAATTCCTTTTGCCAAAATCGTTGCCGGGCTTGAAAAATTCTGTCCGGTCGATAAGCGGATGAAGACCGAAACGCTGGCTTCGGGGCTCCTCATTCTCAATGACTGCTACAATGCCAATCCGGCTTCAATGGCTGCTGGCATTGATGCTTTGGCGTCAATGCGTTCCCCCCACAAAGTGGCAATACTAGGCGATATGCTTGAGCTTGGTGCGACCTCTGAAAAAGCTCATTTCGCAATAGGAAAAAAACTCGCTGATGACGGGGTCGATTTTGTAGCACTTTATGGCGAATTTGTAAAAAATGTTTTACAAGGGGCGTTACAGGCTGGCATGAATGAAGCCTGTATCAGAGTGTTTAGGGATAAGATGGAGATAGCATCATGGGTTTCCGAACTTCTTGACCAAGGCAGGCTGATAAAAGGTGACTGGCTGCTGTTGAAGGGGTCAAGGGGAATGAAAATGGAAACTGTTTTGGATGCAATGAAGGAAAGTAACTGATGCTTTATCATATTCTTTATCCGCTACATACCACGTTTATCGGTTTTAACGTTTTCCGATATATAACGTTTCGCGCTATTTGTGCTGCTGTGACTGCCTTTCTGGTCATGCTGATCTTCGGTCCGATGTTTATCCGTACGATGCGACGCATGCAGATCGGCCAGGTTGTCCGTGATGACGGCCCGGAGACACACCTCAAAAAACAGGGTGTCCCTACCATGGGCGGAATTCTAATATTAACGGCCATCTGTGTGGCAACACTCGCCTGGGCTAAACTCGATTCCTACCAGGTCTGGCTGATGCTCTTTTCGCTGGTCTTTTACGGTATGATCGGAGCCATAGATGATGCCAAGAAGATCACAAAGAAAAACACTGCCGGCCTTAGTGCCAGAGGAAAGCTGATTCTGCAGATTACAGGAGCCCTTGTTGTCGGGGTTGTCATTTATCTGCATCCCGGTTTCGACGGCAGACTTGCCATTCCGTTTCTAAAGGATTTTGCACCGGATCTTGGCTGGGTCTATATTGTGTTTGCCGTCTTTGTTATTGTCGGCTCTTCCAACGCAGTGAATCTGACCGACGGCCTCGACGGTCTGGCCGCTGGGCCAACGGTGGTGTCGGCAGCTGTCTATCTTGTTTTCTCCTATCTGGCCGGACATATAGTCCTGGCTGACTATCTTCAGATTCCCTATGTACCCGGAGCCGGAGAATTGGCCGTATTTTGCGGTGCAATGGTTGGCGCATGTCTCGGATTCCTCTGGTTTAATGCCTTTCCGGCCCAGATGTTCATGGGGGATGTTGGTTCACTTGCCCTTGGTGGCAGTATCGGTGCTGTTGCCATCATCATTAAACAAGAAATTCTCCTCGCCATAGTCGGCGGTGTGTTTGTCATGGAAGCGCTGTCGGTGATCATGCAGGTCGGCTATTTTAAGCTTACCCACGGCAAACGTATTTTTCTCATGGCACCCTTTCATCATCATTTTGAAAAAAAAGGCTGGCATGAACCGAAAGTGGTTGTGAGGTTCTGGATCGTTTCCATCATTCTCGGCCTCTTTGCGCTTGCAACCTTGAAACTGCGTTAGAAGGGCAAAACGTGAAGATTGAAGCGAATCGCAGAGTCGGGGTTTTGGGGCTGGGCATTTCGGGAATGTCAGGATTGCGTTACCTAGTCAGCAAGGGTGCGAAGGTTTTTGCCTCGGATCACGGATCACGTGACCGATATGATCAGCAGGAGCTTTCCGAATTGACTGGAAAAGGGGTTGAATTCGAGTTTGACGGCCATAGTTTTGATTTTCTGCAGGAGGCCGAAATTATTCTTGCCGGTCCCGGTGTGCCGCTAAGTTCGCCGTTGATCAGCCGGCTGCAGGATTCCGGGAAAAAGATTGTCGGTGAGCTGGCGCTGGTAGCAGAGGAGCTGGCCAGACCGGTAATTGCTGTTACCGGCACAAACGGCAAGACAACAGTGACCGATCTGCTTGACATGGTGCTCTCCCATGGCGGGATGAAAACCTTTAAGGGAGGCAACATCGGCACCCCTGTCTATGACAGCTGTCTCAACACTGAGGCGTATGATGCCCTAGTTTTAGAGGTGTCAAGTTTTCAGCTGGATCTGGCAGGGGAGTTCAGGCCGGATATCGGGATATGGCTCAATCTGACCCCGGACCACCTTGACCGTCATGGTTCCATGGATGGATATCGGGACGCAAAAATGAAACTTTTTCGTCATCAGCATGAAAATGATCTTGCAATATTAAATGATGAAGATCCATGGTGCCGGAGGAGTTATAGTGAGTTAAAAGACAGAACGGTGAAAAGCTTCGGGTTTGGCAAAGGGTGTTCGGCAATGATTGACCCTGCTGCTAAAACTGTGACCCTGACACAAGAAAAAGAGACTTATCGTCTTCAGTCAACCCGCCTTGAAACACTGACGGGTTTGATGAACAGTGCTGCTACTATTCTGGCTGCAAGGCATTTAGGCTGTAAACAGGAAACGGTGCAAGAAGCTCTAGAAAAATATCGCCCCTTACGGCATCGGATTGAATTTGTAAGGGAATTGAACGGTGTCAGATATTATGATGATTCGAAGGCTACCAACAGCGGTGCCGTTTTGGCAGCATTATCCGGAACTGCTGATAAAAGTGTACACCTCATAGCCGGTGGCCGTGATAAAGGAGATGATTACACCCTTATGCGCGATCTGGTCAGCACTAAAGTCAAGCAGTTGATACTCATTGGTGAGGCAGCTGATCTTATTGGCGGGGCGCTTGAAGGTTGTACTGACATGACAAGAGCCGTAAGTATGGAAGATGCGGTGATAAAGGCATACGAGAAGAGTGTGGCAGGCGATGTTGTTCTGCTTTCTCCAGCCTGTGCCAGTTTTGATATGTTTAAAAATTACGGTGAGCGTGGACAGGTATTTATCGACGTTGTGCACGGTCTTGGAGAATAAAGCGTGAAGCAGAGCGAGAAACCGATAAAAATGCTGCTGACCGGCGGCGGTACGGGGGGACATCTTTTCCCGGCTATTGCTTCGGCCCAGAAACTTCTGGAAATGCGTCCCGGCAGTGAAGTGCTGTTCGTCGGAACTCGAAGGAAGATGGATAAAACCAGTCTCGGTAAATACAATTTTACCAGTCAGTCGATTCACAGTTACGGATTGAAAGGGAAGTCTCTGGTTGAGGTTGTCAAAGCCCTTGCGGTTCTTCCTGTTTCCTGTCTTGAATCGATTGCAATTTTGCTTCGCTTCAAGCCTGATGTGGTTCTCGGGGTAGGCGGATACGTTACCGGTCCTGTGGTGGCAATGGCAAAAATGCTTGGCATTCCGACGCTTATCCATGAACAGAATTCTATCCCGGGGCTGGCAAACAGAAAGCTTGGCACCCTGGTTGATCGAGTCTGCATATCGCTTCCTGACAGCGGCAATCTTTTCCCTTCGCAGAAGATTGTTTTAACCGGTAATCCGGTCAGAAAGGAAATCGTTGCCGCATCTCAAAAAGTGAAGGAGCCCGGGAAAGAGTTGACTCTTCTGATTCTGGGCGGTAGTCAGGGAGCACATGGCGTCAATTTACTGGTAGCCGATGCGCTGAGTAAGATCCTTGTTCCTGAAGGCATGAGTATTGCCGCGATCCATCAGACAGGGACTCAGGATGAACAGTGGGTTAAAGAGCAATATCGGCAATATGGCGTAAAGGCTGAAGTGAGTGCTTTTTTCCAGAATATGGCTGAGCTGTATTCAAAAGCCGATCTTGTCGTTTCAAGAGCCGGGGCTACAACCCTGAGTGAACTTGCTGTTATGGGGAAACCGGCGATACTGATTCCATATCCCACCGCTGCAGACAACCATCAGCAGAAGAATGCCGAATATTATGCCGGCGACGGTGGAGCAGTTATTCAGGTGGAAAAGGCAACTACTGCAGATCAGCTGGCAGATCAGATCCGTACTTTGTACCATGACAAAGAAAAAAGAGAGAGTATGGCTGCTGTGATGAAAAAACTAGGTATCCCTGAGGCGGCTGAACGTATTGTCGAGAATTGCCTGTCTCTGGTGAAATAAAATAAAGAAAATATGTATAGAAAAACCAAACAGATACATTTTGTAGGCATTGGCGGAATCGGGATGAGCGGTATCGCTGAGCTTTTGCTGAATCTGGGCTATAAGGTTTCAGGTTCTGACCTGAACCGCTCTTCTATCACCAGTCGACTGATTGAACTAGGCGGCACTGTAAACATCGGCCATAAGGCTGAATGGGTGGAGAACGCTGATGTAGTGGTAACATCATCAGCCATTTCGAAGAAAAACCCGGAAGTTGTTGCTGCCCATGAAAAAGGTGTTCCGGTAATTCAGCGGGCTGAGATGCTTGCAGAGCTGATGCGTCTGAAAAAGTTCGGCATTGCCATTGCTGGCAGTCACGGAAAAACCTCAACTACTTCAATGGTAAGCTGGATTCTGGCAACTGCCGGACTTGATCCGACAATTGTTGTTGGAGGAAAGGTGGACAGTCTCGGCGGCAACGCAAAGCTCGGCGAAGGAGAGTTTCTGGTTGCTGAGGCTGATGAGAGCGACGGCTCTTTTCTTAAGCTGTCTCCGGTTCTTGAGGTTGTAACAAATATCGATCTTGAACACCTCGATTATTACCGGGACATCAATCATATCAAGGAAGCTTTTTTACAGTTCATTGACAAGGTCCCGTTTTATGGTGCGGCCATTGTCTGTCTTGATGATAAAAACATCGTCTCCATTCTTCCCCAGATTGAGCGCAGGGTTATCACCTATGGTTTGACCTCCCAGGCGGATCTCTATGCCGAAAAAATAGAGTTTTGTGACGGCAGGGTGCAGTTTGTCGTGCATAATGCGGATGGAGAATTGGGGACGGTTTCTATCCGTCCTCCAGGCAGGCACAATGTTTATAATGCACTGGCTGCGATCTGTGTCGGTCTTGAGCTCGAGATTCCATTTGATGCAATTGCCAAAGGACTGGCAACGTTCGGCGGCGTTCAGCGCCGGATGCAGTTCAAAGGAGAGGTCGACGGCATTACTGTGGTCGATGATTATGGGCATCATCCAACGGAAATACGGGCGACTATAAGTGCTATTCGTGATGCCTGGCCGGAAAAGAGGCTTGTTGTTCTTTTTCAGCCGCACCGGTATTCAAGGACAAAGGCACTCTTTGAAGAGTTTCAGACTGCCTTTCATGAAGCCAATGTACTGGCAATGACCGAAGTGTATGCCGCAAGTGAAGAGCCTATAGAAGGTGTAACCGGAGAGTCGCTGTTTGAGCAGGTCAAGCTGCATGGTCAGCGTTACGCATATTATTTTGCAGATCTGCACTCCATGGCCAGAGAGCTGATTCCGTATCTGGAAAAAAATGACCTGGTGCTCACCCTTGGAGCAGGAAATATCGTTCAGGTAGGCGAGGAACTCCTTGAACTGTTGAAAGAGCGCGACGACAGCATCAGTGAGTAATGGATGGAAAATTAGCCGGCATTATAGAGCAGAAATTTGCTTCGAGAGTACAATTTGACTGCTCCTTGAAGCCCTATACAAGTTTTGGCATAGGCGGTAATGCTTCGGCATTGCTTCCAGTTGAAACACAGGATGAAATAAGCTGGCTGTTATCTCTGGCTAAGGAACATGATCTTGCATGGCAGATCATGGGTATGGGATCAAACCTGCTTGTCAGTGATGAGGGTTTTGACGGGTTGATAATGAAACTAGGCACTGCTTTTCAGCAGATAGCGCTGTCTTCAGACGGGATAATTGAAGCCGGTGCCGGGATATCCCTGACAAAACTCATTAAATGGTGCCAGAGCCGAGACTTGAGCTGCATCGAATTTCTTTTCGGCGTGCCCGGTTCAGCTGGCGGGGCTGCGGTTATGAATGCAGGTGCGTTTGGTGGAGAGATCGGCGCGGTTTTGAAAGGTGTTGAACTGGTTGACGGGCAGGGTGTCCGGCATCTTGAAAAAGATGAGCTTGAATTCAGTTACCGATGCTTTGACAACTGGCAGCGATTTAGAGGTGTTGCGGTCATCACTAAGGTATTTCTGCAGTCCCGGCAGGGTGATGGTGAAGAAATCGGCAGACGGTGCATAGAAATAGCCCGCTGGAGAAAAGCGAAACAGCCTTTAGGCCAGCCGAATGCCGGATCGTTTTTTAAGAATCCGCCGGGAGACAGTGCAGGACGGCTTATTGATGCTGCAGGGCTTAAAGGAAGGCAGGTAGGCGGAGCAAAGGTCTCAGAAAAGCATGCAAATTTCCTGGTTAATACCGGTGAAGCAGCCTGCGGTGATGTTATGGAGTTAATGAAAATCGTTCAGGCAGAGGTATATAGGCAGTTTGGTGTTCAGCTTGAACCAGAGGTACAGATTATCTGAAAAGAATATGGCAAAGAAGAAGCTTTTCAGCAGATTTGGCAGAAAAAATAAACGGATCGATGATGTCGTTAATTCTGCTAAAAACTTTCAGTTTATCAAGGATATTCCTGGGCTTTCGTCTGATAAGGTCGGCGGTCTGACTGAAAAGCTGAGAAGATTGTTCAGGGGCATGCAGAAGCGCTGCCAGGATCCGGAACAGAAACAGCAGCTGAAAAGAAAAGCTGCTTTGCTGATAACGGCTTTGTTTTTTTGCGGCAGTCTGTACGGATTGGTAAAAATCACCGGGATTGGAAAAATCAGCAGAGAGCTTGTCAGCAGGATTGAGTATTTTCATATCAAGGAAATAAAAATAGAAGGTTATCACGTAGCAACAGAGCAGGAAATAAAACGTGCAAGCGGTGTCGGTTATACAACCAGCATGCTTACTCTTGATGAGCAGGAAGTTGCCAGACGTATTGCTGACATGGGCTGGATAGAACAGGCTGAGGTGAAGACCAGATTCCCGGATAAGTTGTTGATTACAGTAAAAGAGTATCAACCGACTGCTCTTATTGCACTGGGTGATGAAAAAGTTAGGGATTTATATTATATTTCCTCAAAAGGGATGCCCTTTTCAAAAATTAAACCGGGAGACGGGTTGGATTATCCTGTTGTTACAGGTCTTGGAAGCATTGAAGAGATTGAGTCAGCCGAAGAATTGAAAAAGGATATTTTTACTTTTTTAAAACAGGTCGGGCGAAATGATCCGAGACTGCCGATCCAGTCAATTTCTGAAATACACGTCAACGAAGAGCATCAGTTAGTGGTTTATCTGGTTGATCACAGCTTTCCTATCTATATGGGAAAAGGCGATATGTACCAGAAATATTGGGATCTTTTGAGAGTGCTGGGTGTGTTGTACAAAAAGCATCAGGATGATTTTGAAAAAGTGGCAAGCATTAAAATGGATTATTACGGAGACAAGGCTCTCGTATCTTTAAAAGATTAGGTTATCGAAATGACAGAACAGCAGGAAACAGAACAGGATTACGCTCTCGAGAAAGTTGCAAGATCCAGCGAACCCGGCGAACTGGTCGTAGGGCTTGATATCGGAACGACCAAAATCTGTTGTGTTGTCGGTGAGGTCTTCGACGACCGGGTCGAAATTATAGGCGTCGGGACGGCGGCCTCGCTTGGTTTGAAAAAAGGTGTTGTCGTCAATATTGAATCGACGGTTGATGCAATCAAAAAAGCGGTCGCCATGGCTGAAGAAGATGCCGGATGCGATCTGCATTCGGTCTATGTAGGTATCGCTGGTAATCATATTAAAGGATTCAACAGCCCTGGTATTATTGCCATTAATGGCCGGGAAATCAAACAGTCTGATATCAATGAGGTGAAAAAGGCGGCGCAGACCGTAAAGATCTCTGAAAATCAGCAGGTAATCCATGTTATGGCGCAGGAATACATGGTAGACGATCACACCGGTATCCAGAATGCTGTCGGCATGACAGGCGTGCGTCTCGCAACCAATGTGCATATGGTGACTGCAGATATCAGTGCCGTTCACAACCTTGTGACCTGTTGCGGCAAGGCGGGACTTGAGGTCTCAGGTATTGTCCTGGAATCAATCGCTTCGGCTGAAGCTGTATTGAGTCCTGATGAAATGGAGCTTGGTGTTGCCCTGATTGATATCGGCGGCGGCACGACGGATATTGCTGTGTTCTATGATGGTACAATCAGACATACCTGTGAACTTGGTCTTGGCGGGCACAACCTGACCAATGATCTCTCGGTTGGTCTGCGCACTCCGCTTCAGGAGGCTGAGCGCCTCAAGGAAGATTACGGTAATGCGCTGTCATCAATTATAAAACCGAACCTGGTTGTCGACGTTCCGACGGTTGGTGATCGTGAACCACGAAAGGTAACCCAGAAAGTTCTGGTTGATATTCTGCAGGCAAGAATTGTGGAAATTCTTGAGATGGTGGATAAGGAGCTTCGAGAGTCGGGACAGAAAAACCGTATTAACGGCGGCATAGTCATCACCGGCGGCACGGCTCTTCTTGCCAATCTGGTCGATCTTGCTGAACAGATTTTTGACTTGCCGGTGCGTATTGGATATCCGGTCAATATATCGGGTAAAATGGATGCCATCAGAACACCTCGTTGTACCACTGGAGTCGGCCTCGTTCTCCATGGACGGAAGGAAAGCTCAAGGGATCGGTATCATGACGAAACATTGTTAGGAAAATTTCGGGGCTGGATTAAAAAAATCATGTAAATATTAAGTTTTTTGTTTATGTGATGAATGGCAGATGCTATATTCTTGATGAGATTTGATTTCATCAATATGAGCGATTTTATGGTGGAAGTTTCAAAATTAGCAGGGGGATGCGATGCCGTTTAGAATGGCAGAAGAAGATCTAGTAGCCAAGATAAAAGTTATCGGTGTTGGTGGCGGTGGTGGTAATGCCATAAACACCATGGTTGCCAGTAAGCTGCAGTGCGTGGAGTTTATTACCGCTAACACTGACAAGCAAGCCCTTGATCAGTCAAAAGCCGATGTGTGTCTGCAGATAGGCCCGAGTATTACCAAAGGCCTCGGTGCAGGTGCAGATCCGGAAACCGGTGCCCAGGCAGCCCATGAATCCATTGAGGAGATCAAAGGTGCTCTTTCCGGCGCAGACATGGTCTTTGTCACGGCCGGTCTTGGCGGCGGTACCGGAACCGGAGCAGCTCCGGTTGTTGCCAAAATAGCAAAAGAGCTCGGGGCGTTGACTGTTGCGGTCGTTACCAAACCGTTTACCTTTGAAGGTAAATTCAGGGCTAAAAATGCCGAGAAAGGTTGGCAGGAACTGCAAAAGTATGCGGACACTATCATTACCGTACCCAATGATCGTCTGCTGACGATGATGCAGAAGACCTCAAAACTAGCCGATATGCTAAGTATGGCAGACAGTGTTCTGCTCCAGGCGGTAAAAGGCATTACCGATCTTATTAACGTTCCTGGTGTTATTAATGCCGACTTTGCCGACCTTCGAACCGTCATGAAAGAGGTCGGGCCGGCAATCATGGGTATCGGTGTCGGTATCGGTGAAAATCGTGCCACAGAGGCAGCCAAGCGCGCTATTGACAATCAGCTTCTTGAGGATGTCGGTATTGATGGCGCAAGAGGACTCCTGATTAATATCTCTGCCTCGGAGAGTACCTTCACTATGGCTGAGTATATGGAGGCGTCTGCACTGATTCAGGAGAAGGTCGATGACGATGCCAAGGTTGTAATCGGAGCTCTTTATGACGAGGCTCTCGGGGATGAACTGCATGTAACGGTGATTGCTACTGGTGTTGGCGATCTGCTGCAAAAAAAAGAGACAATTGCCCAAGTAGGTGATCTGCCGAAACCTCGCACCAATAACAGCAACCGGGACAGGATTATTGATACCGGTGCAACAGGGCCATCAGCCACACCTGCCTCACCGAATACGCTGAATCCCAAAGTGACCAGACTCCCGGGAACGGATTTTAATTCTCTCGAAAAGCTGGGCGGCTCCAACAGTTATGATACAACGGTCAGCCAGAAAAAGACTATGAACTGGAACGAGGATTATCTGGAGACACCAACGTATCTGAGAAAAAAGGCAAATTAATTGCCGGATAAACTCGGGAGTGCGGCATTAGAAGGAAACGCAAAGAATCGGGCCGGATAAAACGGCCCGATCGTCAGGAACTGCTCAGCCTGGAACGGGGCACATACCTCAAAAAATGGACGGGGCGGCAGCCGGTTGCTCTGGTCTATCCCAATGAATACGATGTTGGAATGTCAAGTCTTGGCTTCCAGCTGGTCTATAATCTGCTAAACAGCCATGAATCACTGGTCTGTGAAAGATTTTTCCTGCCTGAAAGCGGCGAAAAAATGCTTTCTATCGAATCAGGTCGAGGGATTGATCAATTTCCCCTGATCTTCTTTTCCATCAGTTTTGAACACGATTATCTTAATCTGATCAATATATTGCGTCTTGCATCGATTCCTCCATTGTCACAAGATAGAGATGAGGAAATTAGCTGCGAGGCACCGCTTATTGTCTGTGGCGGGGTTGCAACGTTTATCAATCCCGAACCGCTAGCGCCGTTTATCGACCTGTTCTTTTTAGGGGAAGCTGAAGCTGGGCTGTTGAGCGTCGTGCAAAGGCTTATTGCCGAAGTCGGTAGAAAGGATCGCTCAGCCTTGCTCCATGAGCTTGCTGTATCCTGTGAAGGGGTCTATGTGCCGTCTCTTTATACGCCGCAATATGATGAGCATGGTTCTCTTACCGGTGTAGAACATGGTGAGAATAGTCCTTTTCCCGTCAGAAGGGTCAGTCTTCATGACAGTGACATGGCAGGCCATTCCCAGCTTCTTACCAGTGAAACTGAATTCGCTAATCTCTTTCTTACCGAGCTTGGCCGCGGTTGTTCGCGCGGCTGCAGATTCTGTACCGCAGGTTTTATCTATCGTCCGCCGAGACTATGGGACGCAGATGCCGTATTGAAAGGGCTTCGGGAAAAATTTGACGGTGTGACCAGAGTTGGTCTGCTTGGCATGGAAATGATGGAAGAAGAAGTGTTTGAAAAGGTAAGTGAATATCTGCTGGAGTCAGGATGTTCCTTATCTTTTTCTTCACTGCGGGCTGATCGTATTGATGATGACATCCTGGGTCTGCTGGGTAAAAGCAATCTGAAAAATGTTACCATTGCCCCGGACGGCTGTTCAGAAAGACTACGCAGAGTTATTAATAAAGGGCTTGATGAAAAGGATATTCTCACTGCGGCAGAACGTCTGGTTGATGCAGGAATCTTTAAGCTGAAACTCTATCTGATGATCGGCCTACCGACTGAAACAGACGAAGATCTGGAAGAGGCGGTAAAACTGATTGAGAAGATTCGCGAGCGCATTAATCCCATCGGCCAGGAACGGGGCAGACTTTGTGAGATCAGTGTCTCTGTAAACTGTTTTGCCCCCAAACCGTGGACGCCGTTTCAGTATCATCCATTCGGCCTTTCAGATCCGCTTGAATCAGGCGAGATGATTGAGGCATCCCGGGCTGTTTATGAACTCAAACGCAAACAGAAGATTCTTCAGCATGGTTTGGCAAAACAGGATAATGTAAGCCTCTCAATGGATAAGCTGGATAATGTCCTTTTTCAGGCGGTGCTGTCAAGAGCTGACAGAAGAATAGCAGAAGTTCTTCTGTATATGGTTCAAAGCGGGCGGCCGTGGAATCAGGCAATGAAGCAGTGCGGCCTAATTCCTGAACAGTTTGCTGTAAGAGGCTATGATGAACATGACTATTTTGCCTGGGATATTGTTGATCACGGCATAAAAAAGAGCTTTCTCTGGGAAGAGTATCAAAAAGCATTTTCTGAAAAACTGACCTCAGCCTGTGATACAAAAATTTGCAGGCGGTGCGGGGTATGCCATGGCTGAGAAGTCAAAATCCCATAAAATACTCGATGCTGTTCATCAACAGAAGCTTGAAGCCGGTCTTCAGCCATTCAAGATAGTGAAGTATTTTGCCTTTTCAAGTATGGGGGTCATTCTTGTTTTTACCCTTATTCTTTCCTGGATAATCTCCAATCACGCCCGTGATGTAATGCTCAAGCAGAGTGAAGAATATTCGATGCTGCTGGCTGAAAATCTGAACCAGCAGGTATTCAGACGTTTTGTGCTTGAAGCGGTCGTCAGGTACGGTGGTATCGCGCTCAGTAACCCTGAGCAGTTTGCCAGCCTGGACAGAATAATCAGAGGAATCATTCAGGGACTGAAAATCGATTCGGTAACAATTTATGATTCACGCCGGAATATTATCAGCTACTCCACGGTGAACGAGCTGGTTGGAAAAGAGGATCTGGGTAAAGAAAATTATTATAAGGCACTCGAGGGTATCTCCAATTCCAAATTCCTTTATTCCAACCGTTTTTTCAGTCTTTTTCCGGGCAGACCGCAGGCTCAGTTTCAATTGAAAACGTACATCCCTTTCAGGCAGGTTAAAGCTGACGGACTGAGCGGCGAAAACATCATGGGTGTAATTGAAATTACGCAGGATCTTTCGAAGGAATATGGAGCCATCATTCAGCTGCAGGGTCGCATTATTATGGTCTCATCCGTTGTCATGAGTGTGATGTTTATCATTTTATCCATAATAGTTTCAAGAGCGGGTAAAAAAATGGAGCACAGGGCTCTTGAAAGGCTTAAGCTCGAAGAGAAACTGAACCAGAGTGAGAGGCTGGCACATCTGGGCAGTATGGTTGCAACTGTTTCCCATGAGATCAAATCCCCGCTTGGCATCGTTCGCAGTACGGCTGAAATTCTCAATAAACGGTTACATAAGATAGCGCCAGAAAACACGCATCTGACAGAAATTATTATAAATGAAACCAAACGTCTTAATAATATCGTCGTCGAATTCCTCGATTTTGCTAAACCGGCGGAGGCAACATTAAAACCGGAAGACATCAATGTAATTGTCAAGAATGCACTGCGCTTCATTTCTCCTCAGATCAAGGAGCAGGAGGTTGAGCTCATTACTGATCTCTGTCCGGACCCTAAAAAGGTGAACCTCGACAGTGAAAAATTCTATCGTGCATTTCTCAATATTCTTCTTAATGGCTTGCAGGCATTGGGAGAGAATGGCATTTTACAGGTTGGTACCAGAAGAGGCCCGGGTGGAAAAGGAATGGAAGTGTATGTTCGGGATAACGGTGTGGGGATGACTGAGGATACGATTGTTCAGATATTTAATCCCTTCTATACAGATAAGCATAAAGGGACCGGGCTTGGTCTTGCCATTACAAAAAACATTATAGATCTCCATGACGGTGAAATTTCCGTGAAGAGTAAAGTCGATGAAGGAACCACTTTCACAATTTATATCCCCTGATCTGCAGCCTCTCGTTGTCGAGAACGTCAGATATCTGGACAACGGCCCGTACTCACTCATACTCAATCCAGGTGAAATTGTCGGAATTTCCGGGCAGTCAGGTATTGGAAAGAGCCAGCTGTTAAGGGCTCTGGTTGATCTGAGTAGCTGGCAGGGGCGCATACGGTACGGCCAGCATGATATTCTGTCGATTCCGGCGGTGCAGTGGAGAAAGCTTGTCGGCCTCGTCCCGGCCGAATCTGCCTGGTGGTATGATACTGTCGCTGAACATTTTGAAGCAGCCGCGTCATTTGACCAGGAGAAAAAAGCTCTCTTGCAGAAGCTGGGTTTTGGAGTTGAGGTTTTTGACTGGAGTATAAGCAGACTCTCATCAGGTGAAAGACAGCGACTGGCCATATTCCGGATGCTTGTCAACCAGCCGAGAATTCTTCTTCTTGATGAACCGACATCGAACCTTGATCAAGTCGCTGTAGAGAATGTTGAATCGCTTCTCTTTTCCCTGAAAGAAAAGAGAAGAGCCCTGCTGATTATCAGTCACGATCCAGATCAGTTGAAGCGTCTGGCAGACAGGCAATATCTCATGAGAAAAGATGGGCTGACAGAAATTCTGGCTACCGGACAGGAGGACTGATCCTATGCAACTCATTTCTCTCAGCGCACTCGTTCTTTCTCTTGCGGCCGGCTTAATTGTCATACTGTCTTTCGTCACCGTAGCGTTCCAACT
>QKIH01000032.1 GCA_003249645.1 Desulfobulbaceae bacterium
ACATAGCGAGGCTTCGGACCGCCGCCCTGATAGACGCTGTACCCTTTCAGCATCTGCTTTCCTTTACGCATGCTCCGGAGGCTATTCTGCAGTCTTTCCCGTTGAATCACGACTAGTTCAGCCAGCCTATTTTCATTTTCAACAATTTTTTTCAGTTCGGTTCCAAGTCTTTCGCGAGCAGAACTATCGCATTCGTCAAGCGTGAGGACCTGATCAAGCACCTGTTTGAGCTGGCGAAAAGAAAGCGTGCGTTGCTGTCGCCATTTCATCAGGTTTTTTAACCTGTTTTCCGCCAGACAGGCGGCATGCTCCTGCTGAACGGCGACAAACGCCGCTATCCGTTCAAAAAGCTGCGTTATCAGCTGGTGCGATTGCTGAAATCCATTGTTATTCATCATAGCTAAATAGAAAAAGATACCCCAGATGAAACATTGACCGTTCCAGTTGCACCATCTTTTTTTTCGAAAGCATAGTCAGGAGGGTTAGCAGTCTCATTTCTGCTGAATTGCATCTCTTCCTGCATCTCCTTGACGGCAGTCAGCTCCCAGAGGTCTTTTAATTTATTGATATATCTGCTTGTCTGGTGAAGAATGCCGATATCATCTGGTTTGGAAACTTTGGGCAATTCCAGCAGGATCGCACTGTACAACCCCCGAAGAAATTGAGCTGCATCCGAATCGTCTCCTTCTTTTACAGAGCCATAGAGTTCCGTAATGATGGCGATCGCTTTCCCCAGATGCTCTCCCCGCTTCTGCGGCTTCTTCTCGATTATTCCTTCTTCAGCCATCTGCAGGTGCAGAAGAACTCTCTCATACATAATGGCAATGAGTCTCACCGGATGAATTTTTGCTTTCACGCCTGATTGGCGGTAGACAAGGCAGGCCTGCATTGAATTCATAAGATACTCCTTAAGTATAGAAAAAATCTTCAAGGTTATTTGCTGCCGGAACCCCAAGCATTGGAGAGGCTATCAAATTGGCTTCCAAGATAATCTGACAACGAAGTCATTTGCCCCATATACGAGTCTAATTCTATAAATTGTTTAGTTAATAATTCATATTTTTTGTCCAGTCGCTCTGTCTCGGCCTCAACCTGCGACTCGATATCGT
This sequence comes from Desulfobulbaceae bacterium, assembly GCA_003249645.1. GTDB lineage: Bacteria > Desulfobacterota > Desulfobulbia > Desulfobulbales > Desulfocapsaceae > SZUA-575. The sequence continues at coordinate 1,110 of QKIH01000032.1, forward strand.
CTATTCTGCTCTGGACAGCCTGTTTCTCTCCTGCGATCTGCCCTTTTCCGCTCGTCAAGGTCCGCATTCTTTCATTAATGATGTCAGCGAAACCTTCAACGTCCCGATCGGAATCTCCAATAAAAAAAGCAGCGACTTCATCCGGATAATCCGCCAATACAGCATCAAGCGTTTCTTCATCAAGGGTTATGCTGCCGTCTCTGTTAAATTCCAGCCCGAGATCAAAAAGGCTGGTTATCCTGCCAGTCTGATCACCTTTGGTAGTTGAAGTCATCAAATCAGTCAACGTATTCGGCAGGTCACGCAAGGTTGTGCCGAAGAGACTGCCGAATTCTCCCGTATCGGAATTATATGAAGAGTTTGTCCGTACTTCCTGAACAGCGTCACTGTATGCCCCCACTAGTGCCTTAATCATGTCTTTAACGTCTGTGCTGTTATTCCCAACACTGACAGTGATGCTCCCAATGCTCTCCAGGTTGATTGTTACTCCATTCATTACATCGGCAACAGAATTGGACATACGCTGGTACTGGATGCCATCCACGGAAAACTGGGCATTAAGTGATGCGCCGTCCGCCCCTTGTTGCTCATCGAGATGCATATCTGCCAGCTGCGTTCCAAAGGTAATTCGACCATCCTCACCAAACGAGTTCGATTGCAGAAATAGGCGATAGGGCGCAAAGGGGTCGCCATCATTGATTACCTTTGCCGTAACGCCGGGATTTGCTTCGGAATCATTGATAAGCGATGCAAGGTCTGCCAGAGTGGTATCTGCTACCACACTGATTGTGACAGTATCCCCTTCTCCAACCTGAAAAGAAAGGGTGGCAGCAGGGGCGGCAAAATCCATATCGGCAAAATCCTCTGCAATCGTTACCCGATTGCTCGCGCCGGAAGCATCCGCGACATCGCTTCTGATTCGCAGAAAAGTCTCCCCATCGACATTATAGGTTTCCGCAGTCACCAGCCGGCCATTATCTCCGGCACCGACGTTATCGGCATGGGAGTTGATTGCCGTCACCAGATCATCCATTGTCATATCACCACTTACATTCAGGATGATCTGCCCGCCATTGTCACCATAGGAGATCGTCATAGATTCTCCGGCATGTGCCACCACTGAAATTCCGCTGTCGCCAAGGCCTGTGGTCGATTCAGCACTTACCGGCACATGCACAATGGTGTCAGCCGAGACTACGCCATCAGCCGAAAGCCATGAACTCCTGGTGGCAAGACGAGTAACATCCAGTTGGACACTCTGCTGCGCAGCGCCATCAACAACAGTCGCCGTTGCTACTTTTTCATCGGAACTGTTTACTGTCCGACCCAGGAAGTTACTGGACAGAGAAAGATTAAGGGCCGAACTTTTCAAGGCAAGCAGCTTGGTATTGACATTGGTAAATTCAGTTAACTGATCCTCATATTTGGTGATCTTTGCACTTTTTGCATCAATAACCTGCTGGTCAATTGCTCGCAGCTGCTCGAGCATGCCCTGCAGATCAATACCCGAGCCCGCACCCAAGGAACTTATAGTACCTGTCATAACCACCACTCACTTCAGTCGAAAAAAAGATGGAATCAATCTCAGGGATTTTCGACCGTATTCCCCATTAATCCAGATTCATTTTTTGGCACTTTCCATATAATTAATCGTCATTTGCTCTGAAAACTTGAGACATTTTCTGTCATATTTGTATGCCTGGAAACATTTTCTTCCCAAAGTGATCGACCGAAAATAACAACAGGATAACAGCAGTGTCGGCTGTTACCCTGTTGTTGGGGCTATCTTTGTCTGAAGTCCGCGTCAAAACCGGAACGCGGCGACTTACTAAATTCCCGCGCTCTTCTGGACCTTACTGCAGCAGACTCAAAACGTTCTGGGAACTGGCGTTGGACTGGGCCATGGCAAAGGTGCTGGCCTGACTCAGAATCTGCATCTTCGAGAAGTTGGCGGATTCCTCGGCAAAGTCAACGTCCCGAAT
>QKIH01000152.1 GCA_003249645.1 Desulfobulbaceae bacterium
TTAAGCTTATGATCTCTTCTTGACAATAAACTTGTCAGTAGACTTATTCTTGCGAGTCTTGTAGCCCTTAGTTGGGTAACCCCATGGAGTACAAGGATGACGTCCACCGGAACTTTTACCTTCACCTCCACCCATTGGATGGTCTACAGGGTTCATTGCAACACCCCTTACGTGAGGTCTCTTTCCTTGCCAGCGTTTTCTACCTGCCTTTCCGAGTTTAGCACTCTCATGCTCACGGTTTCCAACGAGTCCAATACATGCTCTACAGAGCTTATTGAACTTTCTCACCTCACCACTAGGAAGACGAACAAGTACATATTGTCCTTCTTTAGCCATGAGCTGAGCAGCTGTTCCTGCACTTCTAACCATCTGAGCACCTTTACCGATCTTCATCTCAATATTATGAATGATGGTACCCAGAGGAATGTTCATAAGAGGAAGGCAGTTACCCGGTTGAATATCAACATTGTCACCGGCAACAACCTGATCACCCACTGAAATTCCTTCAGGAGCAAGAATATATGTTTTCTCTCCGTCAAGGTAGCTTAACAGTGCGATATTCGCTGAACGGTTCGGATCGTACTCGATCGCGACCACTTTTGCAGCGATATCTGTTTTATTTCTTTTAAAATCGATAATACGATACTTACGCTTATGTCCACCACCAATGTGACGGGAAGTTACCCGGCCATAGTTGTTTCGTCCGCCGGATTTAGCAAGCGGCGCAACCAGGCTTTTTTCCGGGCGCTTATCTGCCAGATCAGGATTTTGTATTGAGACCTGATGTCTCTTACCTGGTGATGTTGGTTTATATGTCTTGATAGCCATGATTTCCCAATCGCTCCATCATCTTTTAGATTAGATAGAATCTTCTTACGTAAAATTGCATTTTACAGTTCGTTTGCAAAGTTTATCTCACCCTCAGCAAGAGTGATATAAGCTTTTTTCCAGTCATCGGTGAAACCGATATGACGACCGACACGTTTCTGTTTACCATGCATATTTGTTGTCCGAACGTGAGCAACTTTAACGTCGAACATCTCTTCAACCGCTTTTTTGATCTCTATCTTGTTTGCTTTAGGATGGACTTTGAACACGACTTTTCCATCATCTTCCTGCAACAATGCGGCCTTCTCTGTGAGGCAGGGCCCCTTTAATACGCTGTATAAATTTTTCATGCTGATAACCTCTTCTCAAGGTTTTCGATAGCAGGTTTTACGAGAATGAGTTTTTTATGAAGAAGAACATCATAAACATTCATTCCTTCCGCTCCAAGCACCTGAAAACCATTAACATTTCTAGATGATTTATTCAGATTCTCATTGCTGCTGTCGTCGATGATCAGGCCATTCTCAACTTCAAGATTTTTCATTACATTGACAAAATCCTTAGTCTTGATGGTATCCATGGAAAAATTATCCATAACGATGAGATTACCTTCCTGTAATCTAGCGCTGATGGCCATGGCAAGAGCCTGCTTTCTCACCTTGCGATTCAGTTTGAAACTGTAATCACGAGGCTTTGGTCCAAATACAACACCACCACCACGCCAAACTGGGGAAGTACGGCTACCTGCACGTGCACGGCCGGTTCCCTTTTGACGCCATGGTTTAGCTCCACCACCTGATACCTCTACTCTGGTTTTAGTGCAGGCGGTACCGGCGCGACGAGCTGCTCTTTGCTGACGAACAACGTCATGCAAGAGATACTCTTTCACTTCGAGATTAAAAATTGCATCATTCAATTCAATCTCGCCAACTTTTTCGTTCTTGGTATTGACTACATCTACAGTTGACATTTCTATCTCCTAGACCTTACAGTTTTCGTAATAATTACTTTGCGAAAATTTTAAGAAGGCCGTTTTTGGCGCCAGGCAGCGGTCCTTTAAACAAAACAACGTTCTCATCTCCACGTACATCAAAGACGAGCACATTTTTTCTGAGAACAGTCTGGTTACCCATGCGGCCAGGCATTCTCTTTCCTTTAATAACGCGACTTGGCCAGGCACTGCAACCGATAGAACCGGGAGCACGATGGAAATTGGAACCATGAGCGCCACCACCACCTTTGAATCCATGGCGTTTCATAACACCTTGGAAGCCCTTACCTTTGCTGGTACCTTGAATATCAACAACATCACCAGCTTTAACGAATTCACTCAGATTTACTTCCTGACCAACTGCATATTCAGCAGCTTTATCACTGCGGAATTCGCGAATGTGGTAGTATCCTTCTGAGTTTGATTTGGCAAAGTGACCAGCAGCCGGTTTATTTACCCTGGATGCTTTTTTCGCGTCAAAACCAAGCTGAACAGCATTATATCCGTCGGTCTCAACAGTCTTCACCTGAAGAACCTTGCAGGGGCCAGCTTGTACAACGGTGACAGGAGTTGCCTGTCCAAGCTCAGTGTACACACGGGTCATCCCCACTTTTTTTCCTAATATACCCATTGACTTTGGCATAATATTACCCAATGCTTCAGTTTAACTTTCTTATCACCAGTTATGGCAATTTAATTTCTACATCTACACCAGCAGAAAGCTCGAGCTTCATCAACAGATCAATGGTCTGTTGGGTTGGCTCAAGGATATCAAGCAGGCGACGATGGGTCCTCATCTCAAACTGCTCACGAGACTTTTTGTCTACATGTGGTGAACGGAGAACACAAAACTTTTTGGTAGAAGTTGGCAGAGGAATTGGTCCTGCTACAGCTGAACCGGTTCTTCTTGCTGTCTCGACGATTTCCGATGTAGATTGATCAAGCAGTTTATGATCATACGCCTTGAGACGAATTCTAATTTTCTCTGTAGGTATCATTGTGCACCCTTATGCTTCAATTTCACTAATAACGCCAGCACCTACAGTTCTACCACCCTCACGGATTGCAAAACGAAGTCCAGCATCCATCGCAATTGGAGTGATAAGTTCTGCCTGTACAGATACGTTGTCGCCAGGCATTACCATCTCGACTCCCTCTGGAAGTGTTACTTTCTGAAGTAGAACTGTGGACGGTAACCGTTAAAGAATGGAGTATGACGTCCACCCTCGTCCTTACCAAGAATATAGCACTCTGCTTTAAACTTGGTCACCTGTCCACGCTCAACCTCTTCACGCTTAACACCACGAAGAAGAGCACCGATGTTATCTCCAGCCTGACCTTCATCAAGAAGTTTGCGGAACATCTCTACACCGGTACAGGTGGTTTTTGCAGTTGGTCTAATTCCAACGATCTCTATCTCATCACCAACGTGGATTACACCGCGCTCGATACGACCGGTTGCAACGGTACCACGACCAGAGATCGAGAATACGTCCTCAACAGGCATAAGAAACGGCTTGTTAACATCACGCTCCGGCTCTGGAATGTAAGAATCAATTGCATCCATCAGATCCCAG
>QKIH01000105.1 GCA_003249645.1 Desulfobulbaceae bacterium
GTGAAGAAGAACGTGATGTTCGGTCTTGAAGTTGCCGGCAAAAGTCAGCTGGGTGCTGAGAGAGAAGCCCTGCAATGGATTGACATGGTCGGGCTGGAACGTTTTGCCGATCATTACCCTTCACAGCTTTCAGGTGGCATGCAGCAGCGTGTAGCCATAGCAAGAGCGCTTGCAAATCAGCCGAGAGTATTGCTGATGGATGAACCCTTCGGTGCGCTTGATGCCCAGACCAGAGCGAAAATGCAGTCATATCTGCTGCAGATCTGGCGCAATGTCGATATCACCATCATCTTCATCACCCATGATCTGGATGAAGCGGTTTATCTCTCAGACCGGATTCTGGTGCTCGATGCTAATCCGGGACGAATCAATGAGATGATCGAGGTGCCGGTGCCGCGACCGCGTACACCGAAACAGAATGTCAGCTCAGAATATCTGGCAACAAAGACACATATTGAAAATTTAATCCATCCCCCAACGGATGAAGAGGATAAACTTCCTATCATAAAACTGACTCAGGTCGGGGACGAAGTACTCTGAAAGAGGCCCGATAAAAGCCCAACTATTTGCTGGTGATACGTATGAAAAAAATGGAAAAGGTGCATCGGATATCGATATCTCTGCCGGAGCAGCTCACTGTCGAGCTTGATCAGATGGTCGTTGAAGGGGGATATAAAAACCGAAGTCAGGCAATTGCACGAATTGTCCGCACTGCACTGCTGGAGCACTACGGAGAGAAAGGATCACAGGTGATGGCAGGGTCAATCACCCTGGTATATAACGAAGCGCAGCCCAATCTCAAAGCACAGCTGGTTGCGATTCAGAGAAAACATATAGATTCGGTGATCAGCTCTCTCAATATGCTGCTTGAGGATAATTATTCCATGGAAGTTCTGCAGGTCCAGGGCCCGGTGAATAAGCTCAACCGGGTCGTTCGTGAACTGCGAGCCTGTAAAGGCATTGAAAATTGTAAACTGATTCTTTCTTCGGCGGTAATACCACCTATTCATGGGAAAAAAGGAGCAAATGATGAAGAATAATAAGATAGGAAATATCCTTTTTGAAAAGGTGATAGCAGGCGGCTGGAACTGGTCTCATATCGTCAAAAAGGGGACAGCAGTTATCCTGACTGATCTTGAAGGCGGAGCAAACGCATCGGCTCTGTTCTATAACGCGCACAACACCACTGAGCGATATAATATGGGCGATACTCTCAAGGTTCAGCATATTTCCTATCTCACTGCAGATCGCTGCATTTATTCTGATATGGGAAGAATCCTGATGTCAGTCATTGCAGACGACTGCGGATGGAATGATGTTATCTGCGGCGTATCCGATGCGGCGATGATCGAGAAAAAATACGGCAGAAAATCCTACCAGCTGTTCCATAATGAATTTTTGCGCAACGGCTATGATTCACTGCTTGTAGAGCTTGCAAAGCATGGTATGAACCGACGCGATTTCACCGAAACGGTTAACTTTTTCAGCAAGGTTGCAGTCGACGGAGATGGCAGCCTGTCATTTGTCGAAAATTTTTCACAGCCGGGCAATTCTGTCGTGCTTCGGGCTGAAATGGATACCCTGCTGGTGCTTGATACGGGCATGCATCCGCTCAATCCGTCCAGTTCCTATCTTGCCAAGCCGGTTAAGGTAACCATAGCAGAGTGTACCCCCGCTGCTGCAGATGATCCGTGCCGGACATTCTGCCCTGAAAATGAGCGGGGTTTTATAGCAACCGACCAGTATCACCTGTAATTCCGGTTGATGAGGGGCTGAAAATGAACAAATGGCATGAAATGACATGGCCGCAGCTGAGCGAGCTGACAGCGGCAGGAACGGATGCCGCCTTGCTGCCGGTTGGCGCCTTGGAGCAGCATGGGCCTCATCTCGGCTGCGGAACCGATGCGCAGATAGCAGAGATGCTTGGCGAGGGCGCGGCAGAACTGACCGATATTGTTCTGCTGCCGACACTGCCCTACGGCTGTTCTGTAGGCCACTCACAACGCTGGCCCGGGACAATTGCTCTGCAGCCAAAAACACTTATCGATGTCGTTAAAGAGATTGGGGACTGGGTTTACGCTTCGGGCTTTCGCCGTCTTTTTATAGTCAACAGCCATGTGACCAATTTCGCTCCTCTTCGATGTGCCCTAGAGATGCTGAGAGCCGAATATGACGATCTGATGGTCTCATTAATCAATACCGGCACTATGAGTGAACGGGTGAAGGAAGCACACTTCAGCGATGCGAATGACTGGCATGCAAACGATGCGGAAAGCTCGCTGATGCTGGCCATGGCCCCTGAAATGGTCCGGGAGGAACTGCTGGCTGAAAGTGATGATCCGGATAGAACTGAAGGGTGTGTCTTCTCCCATCCCGTCAACCGTACCAGCGAGAACGGTGTGACCGGCACGCCAAGTGCCGCAACAAGGGAAAAAGGACAAAAATTATTCGGGTGGATGATCGAAGACCTGTGCAGTCTCATCTCAAGAGGACTTCGGGAAAAACCGCCTTTACCACACAGTTATTTTAAGAAATGAGAGTGATAGAATGAACGAGAATATAAATGTTGAGCAGTTTATGAGTGATCTCAAGGCGAAAGGCATTAAATATTGTCTGGGTGCCTATGTTGATATCCATGGTATTCCCAAGGGCAAGTTTGTTCCGGTCGATCATCTGGAGCACATGGTTCACGGTTCTGAACTCTATACCGGATATGCCCTCGATGGTTTGGGCCAGCGTCCAAACGAAGATGAAATTGCCTCGGTTCCCGATCTGGCAAGCATGATTCAGCTGCCGTGGCAGCCGGAAGTTGCCTGGATGGCAGCAGACAACACCTTTCACGGTGAACCCTATGAGATATCGACCCGGGTTGCCCTCAAAAAAGTGCTCGAGCAGGCGAAGGCAATGGGCTTTGGCATGAATCTCGGTATTGAATGTGAGGTTTATGTCCTGAAGGAAGCTGAAGACGGGTCGCTGCAGGTGCCTGATCCGGAGGATAAGCTCATCAAGCCGTGCTATGACGTTCGCGGCTTTATGAATAGGTTCACCTGGCTCGACAAGGTTGCCACAACCATCAACGATCTCGGTTGGGATCTCTATTCCTTCGATCACGAAGATGCCAACGGTCAGTTTGAGTTTGATTTCAAATACAGTGATGTGCTGAGCATGTGCGACCGCTTCATTTTCTTCCGCTATATGGCCAAACATTACGCCAAGGAAGAGGGGCTTCTGGCTACCTTCATGCCGAAACCTTTTGCCAACAAGACAGGAAATGGTGCCCACTTCAATATGTCGCTCTATGATATTAATACCGGCAGCAACCTCTTTGCCTGCCCGCCTGAAGATGATCCGAAAGGTCTCGGTCTGACCGAGCTCGGCTACTATTTTATCGGCGGTGTGTTAAAGCACGGCCGGGCACTCTGTGCAGCTTTTTCCCCGACGGTCAACAGCTATAAGCGTCTCACCCGTCAGGGTGCCATGGCGACCTTTTCCTGGGCGCCGGTTTTCAACTCGTTTGGTTCAAACAACCGGACCAACTCTGTCAGGGTGCCCATGGGCGGCGGTCGTTTTGAGTCGAGAAACGCCGATGGTGCGGTAAATCCTTATCTTGCCTCGGCCCTTGTGCTTGCTGCAGGCCTTGAAGGCATCAGAGAAAAAATTGATCCGGGTCAGCCGCAGGAAGACAACCTCTATGAATTGAGTGAAAAAGAACGGGCGGATCGCGGTATCGAATTTCTTCCGCAACATCTCCAGGAGGCGGTAGAGGCGTTTGCTGCTGATCCGTTTGTCGAAGAAGTGCTCGGTAAGTCGTTGTCTGATGAATTTATCACCTATAAAACCCGGGAGTGGGAAGAATATCACGCGACGATTTCCAAGTGGGAGACCGAACGCTACAGCTTCCTGTTCTAATGGATAATCAACAAACACGTAGGAGTTTGCCATGAATAATTCAGGGTTAAGCACCCTTAATCCGGACAAGGCTGTCTTTAAGGAGACGGTTGCTGCCGGTGAGGGATGGATGCATGTCATCAAGAAAGGGCAGATCTTCAGGATTACCGATCTTCACGGGAATCAGGCGGTCGATACAATTTTTTTCAACGCCGACAACATTGAAGAACGCTACAACTCAGCCAATACCATGCGGGAGCAGCGTAATGTGTACATCAGCACCGGTACACAAATCCGCTCCAATGACAACAACGTTATGCTGACTGTTACTGCAGATACCTGCGGTCGTCATGACACGCTTGGCAGCGCATGTTCCTGTGAGTCCAATATGGCCCGTTATGCCCTGGACAAACGGTATATGCATTCCTGCAGAGACATCTTTCTCAAGACCATGCTCGATTGGGAACCGGGAATGGATAAGCGCGATCAGGTCTGTAATATCAACTTTTTCATGAATGTACCGGTCAATCCTGACGGCGGCTCCAATTTTGAGGATGGTATCTCTGAGGCCATGAAATATGTTGAAATGCGCGCTGAGATGAACATTATCGTTCTGGTGTCCAACTGTCCGCAGCTCAATAACCCCTGTAATGCATACAATCCGACTCCGGTTGAAATGACGGTTTGGGATGGCGAATAACCAAGCGGGAATTGTTTTATGTTTAATAAGGTATTAGTCGCAAACAGGGGCGAGATTGCCTGTCGAATTATTCGAAGCCTTAAAAAGATGGGTGTTGATTCCGTTGCTGTCTATTCTGAAGCCGATGCCCATTCAAAACATGTGCTCGATGCCGATGAGGCATATTGTATCGGGGATTCGCTTGCTGCAGAGAGTTACCTGAACGGGGATAAGATTCTTGAGATTGCAAAAAGTTCCGGTGCACAAGCTGTGCATCCAGGATACGGTTTTTTAAGTGAAAATCGGAACTTCTGCAAAAAGTGTGAAGATGCAGGAATTGCGTTTATCGGGCCCACCATCAGCCAGATGGAGGATTTTGGTCTCAAACACAAGGCAAGAGAGCTGGCCGAGAAGTTTGGCGTGCCCCTTGTTCCCGGCTCCTCACTGCTCGACTCTGCTGAAACAGCTTCTGCCGAAGCTGAGAGGATCGGTTATCCGGTCATGCTTAAAAGCAGTGCCGGCGGCGGTGGCATCGGCATGGCGCTTTGCCGTGGCAAAAAAGACATTGTCGATGCTTTTGAGCGAATCAGGCGGCTCAGTGAAAACAACTTTAACGATGGCGCCATTTTTCTCGAGAAATACATCGAACATGCCCGCCATGTCGAGGTGCAGGTTTTTGGAGACGGTAAAGGCAAGGCCCTGATACTTGGCGATCGGGATTGCTCGGTACAGCGACGGAACCAGAAGGTCATTGAAGAGACTCCGGCGCCGAATTTACCCGATAGAGTTCGAGTGAACCTGCACGAGGCTGCAAGACGGCTGGTGGAAGGTGTAAGCTACAGATCGGCCGGCACCGTCGAGTTTGTTTATGACAGTGATGCACAGGAGTTCTATTTTCTCGAGGTTAATACCCGTCTGCAGGTTGAACATTGCGTCACCGAAGAAATCTACGGGGTTGATCTGGTCCAGTGGATGATTCAGCTCAGTGCCGGTGATATGGCCGATCTTGACAGTATTGAGCTTGCAGCAGCAGGGGCGGCGATTGAAGTTCGCCTCTATGCCGAAGATCCGGGGAAAAATTATCAGCCTTCGACCGGCGTCCTGACTGAAGTTGTCTTTCCTGAAAATGTTCGGCTTGAAAGCTGGGTGACGGCAGGAACCGAAGTGAGTGCCTTTTATGACCCGCTGCTGGCAAAACTGATTGTCTATGGTGAATCGAGAGCCGATGCTGTACTGAAACTGCAGCAGGCCCTGAAAAAATCAGCTATAGCCGGTCTCGAAACCAATCTGCTCCTTCTAAGACAGCTTGCGGCAAGTGAGCCTTTTGTTTCCGGTGTGTATACAACCAAGATGGCCGAGAACATCCCCTACATTGCGCCGACTTTCACCATTCTGCGTCCCGGCATGCAGACCACGGTGCAGGATTTTCCGGGCAGAAGCGGTTACTGGGCGGTCGGCGTTCCGCCGTCAGGACCTATGGACAGTCTGACTCATAGGCTGGCCAACAGGGTGGTCGGCAATAGTGAAGAGGCTGCATGCCTTGAAATTACGGCAAGTGGACCGGAGATAGAATTTAACACCGACTGCCTTATTGCCGTTACCGGAGCGGACTTTAAGACAACCCTTGATGGTGAACGGATTGGTCTGTATACGCCGGTTGAAGTGAAAGCTGGAATGGTGCTTAAATTCGGTGTTGCCTCAACCGGGCAGCGCGGTTATCTGGCTATTCGCGGCGGCATTGATGTGCCGCTCTATCTCGGCAGCAGATCAACCTTTACCCTTGGTCAGTTCGGCGGTCATGGCGGGCGTGTGTTAAGAGGCGGTGATGTGCTGCATATCGGCAGTCTGACTGGTAGTGCTCCACTGATGCTTTCCGCTGAAAATCAGCCGAAACTGGCAGCCCGCTGGGAAATTGCCGTCTTGTATGGACCGCATGGTGCCCCTGATTTTTTTGATCCGGAAGATATCAGAACGCTTTTTACAACTGATTACGAGGTCCATTACAATTCCAGCAGGACCGGTGTCCGCTTAATTGGTCCGGCGCCCAAATGGGCACGGGAGGATGGAGGAGAGGCTGGCCTGCATCCATCCAACATCCATGATAATGCCTATGCCATAGGCAGCCTTGATTTCACCGGGGATATGCCGGTCATTTTAGGACCTGACGGACCGAGCCTTGGCGGCTTTGTCTGTCCGGTGACCATTGTTGCCGGTGATCTATGGAAGATGGGCCAGCTTCGTCCAGGTGACAAGGTGCGTTTCGTTCAGGTCGATCTTGAAACAGCTGTGAAACTTGAACAGGCCCAGGAAGAACTGATTGCGCAATTTGTCAGTCCAACAACCGTTCAGTTTCCGGAAAACATCAGCCCGGAGAGTGATTCACCGATTGTCTATTCATATGACGTGGAAGGAGAATCCCGTGTTTTTCGTCGTTCGGGGGATAAATATCTGCTGATTGAACTGGGAGAACTGACCCTTGATCTGAGATTGCGTTTTGCTGTTCATGCCCTGATGCTCGAGCTGGAGCAGCGTTCTTTTGAAGGTATAATAGATATTACTCCGGGGATACGCTCGCTGCAGATACATTATGACAACCGGTTGCTGCCGCTTCATCAGTTAATTGAAATTGTTGTTCAGGCAGAAAAAAATTCAGCAGGCAAGGGAAAACGGAAAGTTCCTGCCCGGATCGTGCATCTGCCGCTTAGCTGGGATGATGAAGCAACCCATAAGGCCATAGAAAAATATACGCAGTCAGTACGTGCAGATGCTCCCTGGTGTCCTTCTAATATTGAGTTTATCCGGAGAATTAACGGGCTTGATTCAATTGAGGATGTCAAAAATATTGTTTTTAACGCCAGCTATCTGGTGATGGGTCTTGGCGATGTCTATCTTGGTGCGCCGGTCGCAACGCCGGTGGATCCGAGACGGCGTCTTGTAACCACAAAATACAACCCGGCCCGAACCTGGACAGCTGAAAACAGTGTCGGTATCGGCGGAGCCTATCTTTGCGTCTATGGCATGGAGGGGCCGGGAGGCTACCAGTTTGTCGGCCGCACCATTCAAATGTGGAACCGGTATAACGTCACCCGGGAATTTGAAAAGGGTAAACCCTGGCTGCTGCGATTTTTTGATCAGATACGATTTTATCCGGTAACCCATGAAGAATTGACCCGGATGCGCAAAGATTTTCCTGCCGGTCAGGTAGAACTCAAGATTGAGGAAACTGTCTTTGATCTCGATATGTATGATCAGTTTCTTCAGGACAATAAAGAGTCCATCAGAGAATTTAAAACCAGGCAGCAGAATGCTTTTGAGACCGAACGTCAGGACTGGATTGATAAGGGCTTGCTCAACTTCCATGTTGATGAATCGCAAGTTGTAGATGGAGGATCGGCAATAAGCCTTCTTCCGGGATGCGAAGCTGTTGAAAGCGAGGTTGCCGGAAGTTTGTGGAAGGTGCTTGTCAATGAGGGCCAGTTGGTGGCTAAAGGTGAGACGGTCGCGATAATTGAATGCATGAAAATGGAATTCAGCCTGATGGCGCACTGTGAAGGAATCGTGAGGCAGCTCTTCTGTGCTGAAGGCGATGTTGTTTCATCCGGCCAGCAGCTGCTGGCAATAGAGCCGGCTTGAGGGGATAATATGAATCTTTGTATAAACCAATTGAAAGAATTGTACAGTAATGGAAGCATAACTCCAGAAAAGCTGTGTAAACAACTGCTTGAAACGTGTAGGGGCGAGAGCTCACCGGTCTGGATTTACCTGCTCGGTGAAGATGAACTGGAGACGTATCTGAACCGGTTAAAAGGGCGTGGTCCAGATGATCTTCCTCTTTACGGCATTCCTTTTGCCATTAAGGATAACATTGATCTTACTGGTGTGCCGACGACTGCGGGTTGTCCGGCCTATGCCTATACTCCCGAGAAGTCTGCCTTTGTGGTGCAGAAGTTGATTGATGCCGGTGCCATTCCTCTGGGCAAGACCAACCTTGATCAATTTGCCACCGGACTGGTCGGCGTGCGCTCACCATTTGGGGCCGTGAATAACAGCTTTAATCCGGATTATGTTTCCGGCGGATCAAGCAGCGGTTCTGCCGTTGCAGTGGCAAAAGCAATGTGCAGCTTTTCTCTTGGTACCGACACTGCAGGCTCTGGCAGGGTCCCTGCTGCCTTTAACAATATTTTCGGGGTGAAACCGACAAAAGGATTGCTCAGCACCTCAGGTGTTGTTCCTGCCTGCAGATCGCTTGACTGTGTGTCGATATTTGCCTTAACAGCAGAAGACGGCAATACGGTGCTTTCTGTTGCAGCAGGCAAGGATGAGCAAGATCCATTCAGCAGAAAAGCCCCTGTCAGCTGTAAATCAAAGTGGGATGCGCAGACTTTTACATATGGCGTTCCGCAAAAGGACCAGCTTGAGTTTTTCGGTAACAAGGAATATCAGGCGAGCTTTTCCACAAGCCTTGCACTATTAGACAAAATTGGCGGGAAACGGATTGAGATCGATTTTACATCATTTCTTGATGCGGCTAAACTCCTCTATGAAGGCCCATGGGTAGAAGAGAGAACGGTAGCGGTTGGGGAGTTTATCAGAGAAAATTTTGACAAAGTTGACCCGATTGTTCGAGAAATTGTCGCCAATGCAAGAAGAAGCAGTGCAACAGAGCTTTTTCAGGCACTCTACACCTTGCAGGCATATAAATCGAAAAGCGATACTGTCTTTGAAAAGCTTGATCTGATCGTCACGCCCACAGCCGGTACCTGTTACACCATAAAAGAAGTTCAGGCTGATCCGATAAGGCTGAATTCAAATCTCGGTTACTATACCAACTATATGAACCTGCTTGATTACTGCAGCCTGGCCGTCCCTACAGCTCTCACCACAACGGTGCCTTTTGGTATAACACTGGTTGGAAAAACATTCAACGATGCAAAACTGCTGAGTCTTGGCGAAAAGATTCAGCAGTTGACCGGCCTTGCCATGGGAGCAGGCAACGAGGTTCCTATTTTTTCTGGCGAGAAAAAAACTGAAAGCAATGGTGTACTGTTGGCTGTATGCGGAGCGCATCTTCAAGGTTTACCCCTTCATCATCAACTGCAGTCATTGAACGCAAAATTGGTCGAAAGCACGACTACGTCAGAAAAGTATATGATGTTTGCTCTACAGACCGAACCTCCCAAACCCGGCTTAATCCGTAATGAAAAGAAAGGCAGAAAACAGGCAGTAGAAGTATATTCTCTTTCAAAGGAAAGTTTTGGTGCTTTTGTAGCCTCTATTCCGCATCCTCTTGGGATTGGAAAACTTGAGCTTGCAGACGGCAGCTGGGTCTCAGGATTTATCGCTGAACCTGTTGTGGCGGAAATGGGTGTTGATATTACCGCGTTTGGTGGATGGAAAAGCTATCTTGCTTCGTAGCCTTGTTTATACTTGGCATTATCGCGAGCTTCAATTAAACGATCAGGGTGCGTTTTTGTATTTATCTTTTAATGAGCTTTATTCTAATACGTTATGACTGCAACGATGAGGCGAAACCGTCATAATTTTTACTATTGTTAACGTAGCAAGTTCATTAAGATAACAGCGTTGTTCGGGAAGAGTAACGAAACGTAATCATTGCAGAGTGTCGAGTAGCAACAGTTAAGTTATCTTTTATCCTTTTTACCAGATTTTTTAAGAATTGATTCAATATACGGACCTACAATAGCCCAGTCAACACAAGGTCTGTTGAAACCAGGCGGGTGAATTGTGGGGCAACCGACGGCCGCATCATCGATATAAATATGGCCAAACGCTTTTGGACTGCTTGTCCAAGAATCCTGGGATGGATTTCTGTTAACACCATAAAGTTGAACACCATTTTTCTGAAGATATTCAACAGCTTTACTTAGCACAGGGCCATGGGATCCGCCGTCGGCCCGCATGGTAAAAAGAATAATCTTGGCGTTTAATGCAATAAACTTCTTTAAATAAATTAATGCGCCGGGGGCAGGAGAACCTATTTCTGGATAGCGGTGGTCAACAACAGTTCCGTCAAAATCTACACAAATATACATGATGTTTTTTCTTGTCTCGATCAGATTTATATATAATATTGATACTATATCATAGTTTGTTCACTTTTTCTCAAAGAAAATTGTTGGATATATTGATTTTGAAAAACTTGGCAGGTAAATCGAGGAACAATAGTTTCCTTACGATAGTTTTGTGCTGAACGACATTTTTAAATTGCTTTTATTTTTTTATCTAGAACATACGAAAGCAATCTGGTAAAGAAGTTTACCAAAGTATGAGTTTGTATAAATAAGCTTTCAGGGCGGGTAGCTCAGCTGGATAGAGTGTTGGCCTCCGAAGCCAAAGGTCGTGCGTTCGAATCGCATCCCGCCTACCA
>QKIH01000037.1 GCA_003249645.1 Desulfobulbaceae bacterium
AGATAATGCCTTGAGGTTGAGTACCGACACAACGGTTTCGAGAATAAAATTGGTAACAAGTATAACGAGAATGAGTATAAGCCAGCTGTTCATGATAGTCGTTCAATGCATAAAAAAAAAGGCCTGGTGAAAATCACCAGGCCTTAACAATTTGATGAGTCATTTGTAAAGTTCAGTTTCCTGGAATCTTTACAATATCACATTAATTGCTTTTTGCGAAATAGCCAAGAGCGAAGATGGAATAAGTCCAAGATAAACGATCAAAGCTATGAAAAACAGTGACAGTATTTTTACAATGAGAGATGTTTGAATAGGCTCTGTTTTTTCTTCATCTGTGCAATAGGCAATCCGTACCACTGAAAGATAGTAGTAGATACCTATAGCGGTGTTAAAGGCTGCAAGAATAACGGGAATAAGAAATCTCGGATCCTGTTTAAGGGCTCCGATAAGCAGCATGAACTTTCCTGTAAAACCTATAAACGGTGGTATGCCGGCTAATGAGAAAAGGCTCACAAGCAGGGTCAGTGCAAGAAGTGGTGAGCGCGTATTCAGGCCTCTCAGATCTTCAATAAGAATGTTTTTGCCGTTCTTTGATACTGTGCAGATGACCATGAAAATAGCCAGGTTCATTACCACATAACCGACGATGTAATACATTGCATTGGAATAGCCGGTGATCTGGAAAGTAAGGAGACCAAACAAAACGAAGCCGGCATGAGCTATACCTGAGAAGGCCAGCATTCTCTTCAAGTCTTTCTGTACGAGGGCAGAGAGGTTGCCGTAAAACATAGAACCAAGAGCACAGATCAGCAGCAGATTAACGATGGTCTGGCCGTCTACATTAATCATGGTAACAAGCCTGATGAGCATAGCAACAGCTGCAAGTTTTGGTACGGTCGCAATGAATGCTGTGGTTTCATTTGCAGAGCCTTCGTATACATCCGGTACCCAGAAGTGAAATGGAAAAAGAGCCAGCTTATAAAAGAAGCCGGACATAACCATAACCATGGCAATAACAGCTGCTGGTTTATTGAACATGTATGTTATTTGTTCAACGAGGCCAAGCTCGTGAGAAGAGCCGGCGAGACCATAAAGATGGGTGGTACCGGTAAGACCAAAAAGATAACTCATACCAAAGAGAAGAAAGCCGGTGGCCATAACGCCGTAAAGCAGGTACTTAATGCCTGCCTCCGTATGTGATATGCTCTTGCCTGTGTTGGCACGCAACGGCACCATTATATAAACGGCGAAGGAACTCAGTTCAAGCGCAACAAAAATGGAAATCATTTCAACGCTGGACACCAGCATCATCAAGCCAAGCAGCGACATGAACATGAATATATAATATTCTGCTTTGCAGGTGGATTTGATACTTGGTTGACCATTGGTAACCAGCAACAGAAACAACGTGGCGGCAGCTAGAAGCATTTTGAAAAACTGTGAAAAGAAATCAACGCGGTAGCTGTCATAAAAAAGGCTTCCCTGTTGGCCAAGACAGGCAAGGGTCGATAACACGACAACCAGGCTGATGATGTTGGCGGTCCTCTTCAGGAGTTGATCACTAGGCTTACCGAGACTCAGGAAGAAGAAGACCAGGCCTGAGCCAAGAAGAAGAAGTTCTGGTAAAAATCGCATTGCTGTACCTTTATGGCATAAGTTGCATCGTTATTGAAGTATCTGTCCGGCTACGGTAACTGCTGACTGTGCAGTGTGGAACCTGGTTACAAGCTCGGCCACACTGGCATGCATGAATTGCAGGAATGTACCTGGCGCCAGTCCGATCCAGAAAACAAACAGTAAAAACGGTGCCAGGGTAACAATCTCTCTTGCATTTCAATCAGTAATCCAGCTCTGATCAGGATTGTTGGTCCCGCCCCAGATGATTTTCTGCAGCATTCTGAGCATGTAGGCAGCAGCAAGCACGGCACCTGGAATAGCAGCGAGACCGAGTGCAATATTATTACTGAACAATTTGTTTGGTTCAAATACACCAGCAAGAACCATGAACTCACCAACAAAGCTGTTAGTTCCTGGGAATCCAAAAGAAGAAAGCGTGAAGAAGGTGAGAAAGGTTACATAGACCGGCATGTACTTTCCAACTCCTGTAGCCAGGGCCAGTTCACGGCTATGGGTTCGTTCATATATCATACCGATACAGAGAAAGAGAGCACCGGTTGTTACGCCATGGTTGATCATCTGCAGGATGGCCCCTTCGATACCCTGGATGTTAAGAATGAAAATACCGAGAGTGACAAAACCCATGTGACCAACTGAACTGTAGGCGATCAGTTTTTTCATGTCTTTCTGGGCAAGGGCGGTAAAACCACCATAAATAATGCCGGCGATAGATAACCAGAGTACCCACGGCATGACCTGGACAACTGCATGAGGAGCGATTGGCAGTGCAAAACGGAGAAAACCGTAAGTACCCATCTTCAGCAAAATGGAGGCAAGGATGACAGAACCAGCAGTCGGGGCCTCAACGTGTGCTGCCGGAAGCCATGTATGAAACGGAAACATCGGAACTTTGATGGCAAAGGCAAGAAAAAACGCGCCAAAAAGCATAAGCTGGGCAGTGGATGAGTAGTTTTTCCACATGATATCCGGGATGAAGAATGAGTAATCATTGGAAACATACAGCCAGATTATGGCAACAAGTAGGAGAATCGATCCTGCCAGTGTGTAGAGAAAAAACTTGATAGATGCGTAGATCTTTCTTGGTCCGCCCCAGATACCGATAAGAAGATACATCGGAACAAGCATCGCTTCCCAGAGAATATAGAAAAGGACAAAGTCCAATGCTGCAAAGACACCAAGCATTGCGGTCTCCATGATCAGAAGACAGACCATGAATGCCTGAACCCGCTTCTTTATATAGGTCCATGATGCGAGCACACAAAACGGCATGATA
>QKIH01000013.1 GCA_003249645.1 Desulfobulbaceae bacterium
GATATTTTTTCCAAATGTCTGCTTTGCGGGGCCTGTAACAAGGTTTGTCCGCGCGGGCTTGATATCACAAGAGCGGTGATGGAGACCAGGGAGAGCTTCGGGCAGCTTTACGGTTCTTTCGGGTCGGTGAAATATGCAGCAAGAAGAGTTCTGGAAAAACCGGAACTCCTGCATGGTGCAAGGTTTTTCGGCAACATTGCGTCTTCGCTGTTTCTCGACATGCTGCCCATGGAAAACGGCCTTCGCCTGAAGCTTGCCATGTTTGACGGCAACCTTGAGAAGCTGATGCCGACCAGGGTGAAAGGCAGTACAATGCGGGCTGATAACTATGGCCTCGAACCCCTTGTCTATTTTCCGGGTTGTTCGTCATCCTATCTCTACCCGACCTCGACTGAAGCCGTAAGAGAACTGGCAGAGAAGCTCGGCTATTTTCTTAAAATCCCCGATGGGCTTGGCTGCTGCGGTTTGGCGCTTGAAGCCGCAGGCGATTCCGGAGCCTCTGTACGGGCGGCCAAAAAAAATATCGAAGCGCTTGAAGCGGTCAGTGGAAAAATTCTTGTGACCTGCGGATCTTGCTGGGCGCACCTGAAAAACTATGAGAAGATTTTTGCAGGTGATCAGGAGTGGCTGCCGAGGGCGCAGGCAATAAAAGACCGGCTTGCCGAGATCAGTCAGTTCCTGCTGCCCCGGGTAAAAGAGCAGTGTGAGCTGCCGGTTAATGAAAAGGGCTGCGATCTGAAAGTCTTCTATCATGATCCCTGTCATCTGCGTAATGAAAATAATGTTACCAAAGAGCCGCGAGAGCTGTTGAAATACGGTCACGGTATTGAGCTTGTCGAGCTTGTTGATGGGCCGCAGTGCTGCGGGCAGGGCGGATTGTTCCACCTCGGGGCACCGAAACTTTCAGCCATTATCCGTGATGACCTGGCTCACAAGGTTCTGGCCATGAAACCAGATGTTATCACAACCACCTGTTCCGGCTGCTATATGCAGTGGCGAACGGCATTAGCTGGTGCCGACAGCAAGGTGAGATTGCTGTTTTTACCGGAACTGCTCAATGAACGCTTGAAATTCAAGCAGAAGGCAACGGCATAATTCTGTCGATCATCATGGTCTCCATGATGATCGACAGAATAGTGAAGCGATGCTTACAACATAATATTCAACATAACCAGGAGAGTCATGATTTCAAAGAAAGACGCTCAGTTTAGGGATCCAAATTATTTGCCTCCGATCCAGCAGGCAATTCCTCTTGGAATCCAGCATGTGCTGGCCATGTTTGCCAGCAACGTTACCCCTTCTATTATTATCGCTCTGGCAGCCGGATATGGTTTCGGCTCCGCTGAGATGGTGTACATGATCCAAATAGTCATGGTCTTTGCCGGTGTTGCAACTTTGCTGCAGACTGTCGGCGTCGGCCCTGTCGGGGCCAGGCTGCCGGTCGTGCAGGGGACAAGTTTTGCCTTTATACCGGTTATGATTCCGATCGTTAAGACTGCCGGTATGGCAGCGCTGTTCGGCGGGATTATGATCGGCGGTGTATTCCACTTTCTTCTTGGAACGGTAATCGGCCGTATCCGTAATCTTCTGCCGCCGCTTGTTACCGGCATTGTAGTTATGACCATCGGGCTTTCCCTGATTCCGGTCGGCATCCAATATGCTGCAGGCGGTGTTCCTCTGATGGGGAAGCCGGAATTCGGCTCGCTCACCCACTGGAGCCTTGCCCTCATTGTTATTGTTGTTACCCTTGGGCTTAAATTTTTCACCAGAGGCATGCTTTCATCTGCAGCTGTACTGATTGCACTTGTCATAGGATATGTCGTGGCGATTCCCATGGGGATGGTCAATTTCGGCAAAGTTGCAGCGGCTGGCTGGTTTTCCATGCCGTCTCCACTGCATTTTGGATTTGAGGTCAACAGTGCTGCCATTATCGGCATGTGCCTGATGTCATTTGTCTCCGCCATTGAAACGGTCGGCGACATATCCGGTATTACCAAAGGCGGAGCAGGACGCGAGGCCACCGATAAGGAAATCAGCGGCGGAACCATGGCCGATGGCCTTGGCACCGCACTTGCCGGTGTTTTCGGTGGTCTTCCAAATACCTCGTTCAGCCAGAATGTCGGTCTTGTTTCGATGACCGGCGTCATGAGTCGGCATGTGGTGACCTTCGGAGCAGTCTTTCTTGTTATTGCCGGCCTGGTGCCGAAGGTTGGTGCTCTTATTGCGGCAATGCCGATCGCAGTGCTCGGCGGCGGTGTAATCGTCATGTTCGGTATGGTTGTCTCGGCTGGTATCAATATGCTGAGCGAAGTGAACTGGAATCGTCGCAACATGATTATTCTGGCGATCTCGCTTTCAATCGGTCTCGGTCTGCAGGCCGTTCCGGATGCGCTGCAGCATGTCTCAAGCACCGTCAAGATACTGCTGACCTCAGGAATTCTTCCTGCGGCAATCATCTCAATGGTCCTGAACGCATTGCTGCCTGAAGAACTTGATTGATATTTCTCTTTTGCTCAGGAGGAGTGTCTGCTCTTCCTGAGCTCCCTTCTTTTTCTCTCTGCGAACGAAGATATGGCCTGTAAACCGGGCTTCAGACCTTGGGCTGGATAAGAGCTTTGACAGGATAAGGACAATAAGCATGCCTTCCACTGTCCTGCAGGTGAAAAGCGTCTCTGATCCTGGCGGGCATTCCGTGCAGATCTGCTGGTCAAAACATCTATGATGCTGTAAACGAAGGCCTTGTTGAAGGTCAGAATTTGTAATTCTGGAAGGCCATGTCTATGGCCTGTACAGTTGTTGATGGATATTGACTAGTATATGTCCTGGGATGATCTTTAGAACATCTTTAATCCGGGAAAGAGAATATCTGCAAGGATGAACAGGGGAATGTCTTTGTTCAGCATGCCGGAGTGTGTTATCTCCAAGCGAAAGGGATTGAGGTTTACGCGGCCGGTGGTAGAGGAAATTAATGAATTCGAAAGGCTGGCTGAATAGGAATATCGGCCATGAATTGTCTCTGGGTGCGTTCTTGATGCGACGATAGAGGCGGAGCAGAGGCTGGGCTACAAGCATCAGGATATCGTAGTGCAGTGAAGCGCTCTTGAATGCAATAAACAAAGCTATATTACATGCTGAAATTATGGAATGTCTGCTTGTTGCTCCGAGTTACTTTTGATTTAAGGGAAGCTCTTGCAAGGGTGTTTTAAGCGTACAGGTTAATTGAATTCGGTCTCATTGACTCTTCACCGGTCTGACGCGCTTCACGGCTCTTTTCAACTGAACTCTCACGACCTTCTTCACCAGAACCGGATGGTGGTGTCTGTTGTGTCTGCTGGGCTGCTTGCCTGCTGCTGTTGTTTGAATAGGAAGCCTGTGCTATCTGGCTTGTGTATGCGCCGCTTATTCCGCTGATGCTCATGGTTGGATCTCCTGTTTATGAAAAGCCAATTGAGAGGCATTTACTGCCTCACTTTTTTTGCTGCATTTCAGCCTTTCTTTCTTCTGTCATCATTATAGTCATGCAAGATGAACATTGGATGAAGATGAAGCTGGCCGAGTATTCTTTTGAGAAAGATTCTTATCATTCAGATTGGGCCTGTCAAGGCTGTGGTGCGAAGGAAAGCCCTGTTGCTTATTCTGTAAGTGGAGTATCAGTAGTAACGATTCTAACTTATTGGAGAAAAAAGATGACTTGCTGTAAAAAAAATAAATTCCCCTCTTTTAGGTGAAAAAGAGGGGAAAGAGGAGACGTTGAGAAGTGTTACGCTTTTTTCTTTTTGGAAAGAACGTCGACGTAAACTGCCAGGATAAGAACAATGCCTCGAATAATAAATTGCCAGAAAATAGGCATATTCATTACAGACATGCCGTTCAGCAGGCTTGCCATGATAAGTGAACCGACAATCGCACCGAAAATTTTTCCTTCTCCGCCCATAAGGCTTGTGCCGCCGATAACACAGGCTGCAATCGCTTCAAGTTCGTAGTTTACACCACCACCGGTGGTTCCCGCTGCCACATATCCGGTCAGCACGATACCTGATACGCCGCAGAGCAAGCCCATCAAGACAAAGATAGTGAAGACGTTTCTGCGGATATTGATGCCTGACAGGCGGGTGGCCTCCATATTGCCGCCAAGGGCATAGGCGTGGCGGCCAAGCTTGGTGTTGTTGGTGATGTAAGTAAAGATCAGGGCCACAACCGCCATCAACAGCACCGGGTTGGGGATTCCCCGATAGCTGTTCATGACGGCCACGAAAAGTATCACCAGGCCTGAATACGAGGAGGCCCTGAGGAGGTCGGTGTACAGCGGCGGCAGAGTGAAGCCGTATTCTTTGCGGAGCTTTCTGTTTTTTAAGATCAGCAAAAAGATAATTATAACAGTTGCTATACCAAGCAGCCATCCGACCTTATTGGGCAGGTAGCCTTGGGCAATCAGCCGGAAAGAGTCTTCGATGGGAACTATGGTTTTCCCCTGGGTCACCCCAAGGACGCCGCCCCGAAATATCAGCATGCCGCCCAGGGTCACAATAAAGGCAGGGACTCCCAGATAGGCAACAACCCAACCCTGCCAGATGCCGATAATGACACCGACAAGCAGGCCGATAACAATGGTGATGGCGGTTGATGCAAGGCCACGAGCAAGGATGTCGGCCCCCGGCATAATCGATTCCAGCAGCGGCGGCAGCAGTACCGCCTGAAGATAGGCGGTGATTGCGCTGACAAGACCGACAACCGAGCCGACCGACAGGTCAATGTTGCCGGTGACAATGACCATAACCATGCCGATGGAAAGAAAGGAAACAATAGTCATCTGGCGAAACAGATTTGACATGTTTCTCGAAGAAAAGAAAATCCAGTCTGTCATATACCCGAAAAACAGCCAGATAAGGGCAAGCGCCAGAATCATGGTATAGGTTTTGAGGTTTTGTCGGATAAGGTTGTTGAGTTTTTGTGCAAGCATTGGTCGCTTTCCTCGGTATTTCTAATCGTAAGTGGATGCCGGTCAGGCAATTCCGGTGGCTAATGCCATTACTTTTTCCTGGGTGGCCTCGTCCCGGTCGAGTATGCCGCCGAGTTTTCCCTCATGCATGACCATGATCCGGTCGCTCATCCCTAGTATTTCAGGGAGTTCCGACGATATCATCAGAATCGAAATTCCCTGCAGGGTCAACTCGTTCATCAGTTTGTAAATTTCATATTTCGCACCGACATCGATACCGCGGGTCGGTTCGTCAAGAATGAGGATTTTCGGGTTGGACATCAGCCATTTGGCGATGACAACCTTCTGTTGGTTTCCTCCTGAGAGACTGCTGACCAGGGCGTGTAAGGTTGGTGCCTTGACCGCAATATCCTGCGCCATTGCTTCGCATTCCTGTATTTCCAGATGCTTATTCAGGGAAAAGAAGGAAGAAAACCTGTCAAGATTAGGCAGCGATATGTTTTTGAGTATGGACTGTTCTATTACTAGTCCCATGCGCTTTCGGTCTTCAGGAACCAGGCTTATACCGTTTTCCATCGCATCCCGGGCTGAATTGATTTCCACCTTTTTACCTTCAATACTGATGTTTCCTGAACTCTTTCGGCCGTATTCGCCAAATAATGACAGTGCCAGTTCACTCCTGCCGGAGCCCATTAAGCCGGCCAGGCCTAGAATCTCACCTTTTCTAAGAGTAAAGGATACGTCGTCAACGACTTTCTGGTTCGTCTGCTCAGCCGATTCGATGCTCCAGTGTTTTACGGTCATGAGAGTTTCGCCGGGCGCGCGGGGGACGGTCGGGAAGCGTTCGGTCATTTCCCTTCCGACCATCATGGCTACAATCTGTGCGCTGGTGATGTCTGCGGTCGGCCGGGTGCCGACGACGCCGCCATCACGGAAAACAGTTACCAGGTCGGCAATTCTGAATACTTCTTCCAGCTTGTGGGAAATGTAAATGCATGTTTTGCCCTGCTTGCGCAGCTCATTAAGAATTGTCATCAGGGTATCGACCTCTGATTCAGTCAGGGCAGAGGTCGGTTCATCCAGGATGAGCACTTCAGCATTCTCCGACAGAACCTTGGCGATTTCGACAAGCTGCTGCTTGCCGACGCTGAGGCTGCCGGTGACTGCGGCAAAAGGGATGTCTAGATGATGCTTTTCAAGGAGCAGCCTGGTGTCGTTGTATAACTTGTTCCAGTTTATTATGCCGTTTTGGGCAGGTTCTCTGCCAAGGTAGATATTTTCGCCGACTGTAATCTGGGGAACAAGGGCAAGTTCCTGATGGACTATTGCTATTCCGGTTTCTATGGCTTGCTTGATTGAATCGCCGGTGAATTGAAGAGCCTCGCCTTTGTAGAGAACCTTCCCGGTATAGGTGCCGTGAGCGTAGATTCCGGCAAGCACTTTCATCAGGGTCGATTTGCCTGCTCCATTCTCGCCGCATATGGCATGAATTGAGCCCTGACGGACGGTGAACGACACATCGTTTAAAGCAAGTACTCCGGGGAATTCTTTTGTTACATGCTGAAATTCAAGAATATTGTCTGACAAAATGTTTCTCCGCCGTTTTGAGAAAACAGCCGGAAGCAGAGACTCCCTGCTTCCGGCAGAATACTGCGCCGTATTGTTTTTCTCTTCTGCGCCTTATGGGCGGGGAGGGCGTTTGTCTTCCGGAATGTCTTTGTAGATATCGTCATATTTCTGGAAACCGGATTTGACGATTTCATCATAAACATTGCTGCTGTCTACCCCGACAACCTTGAGGAATTTACACGGAACATCTCCCGTCAGTTTGTCATCCAGTGTCAGTTCCTTGAGGGAGTAGCTTTTCAACCCTTCAACAGCTTCGCCTTTGGCAAGCTTGATTGCCATATCGATTGCCATTGGTGAGAGTAGACGGACATCTTTATAAACGGTCATTGTCAGTTCGTTCTCAACGATGGATTTACAACCGGCGGCGGTTGCATCCTGGCCTGAAATCGGCACCTTTCCGGCGAGTCCCTGGGCCTTCATCGCCTGCAGAGCACCTAAGGCGGTGCCGTCGTTCGAGGCAACAACAGCGTCAATCTTGTTTTGCTGGGCGGTGAGGATGTTTTCCATTATTTTGGTCGCATTGGCGGGAGACCAGTTTTCAACCCATTGGTCGGCAACAATTTTGATCTGTCCTTTATCAACCAGCGGCTGAATAATTTCCATCTGACCTTTGCGGAACAATACGGCGTTATTGTCAGTAGGGGAGCCTCCAAGCATAACAAAATTGCCGGAGTCCACTTTCTTCAGTACGCCGCGAGCCTGGGTCCGTCCGACTTCAACGTTGTCAAAAGAGATGTAGGCTGCCAGTTTGTCTGATTTAACAAGCCGGTCATATGCAATACATGGGATCTTGTCCTGGGCAGCAGAGGCAACAGCTGAGGCTGCAGCAGCGCCGTCTTCAGCAATAATGATGATAACATCAACTCCCTGTAGAACCATATTCTCGATCTGGTCGTTCTGGAGCTTTGCATCGTGGTTGGCGACCTGTGAAATCAGCTGTGCGCCCTGTTCGTTGGCAAGCTTGGTCATGATGGCCTGTTCAACCGGCCAGCGTTCGGTCTCAAAGTCGGAAATTGAAAGTCCGATCTTGATCTGCTTTTCTGCAAAAGCGGGCATTACAGCACAAATACTGATAGCACATAATGCAAGCAATCCTGTTACTGCCTTCTTCATGGTGTACTCCTCCTTGGTTGATTATGGTTGGGCATCTGTCGGTTTGATAGGCCTCCCTTATCCTTAACCGAAAGTTGTGTTGCAGTTGTTCGTGTCCAACTTATACTTGCAAGCGAGAGAAAGATTATTTCATTTTTTTGCTTATCCCACTGAGGGCAATCAGTGTTCTTGATGGTAAATAATTTAAAAAATGAAATAATTAAGATTTATCATCGATTGCCATATATTGAAGGGTCTGTCAAGATTTTTTCTTGCAGTTAAGGTGTTGAAAGAATGGCTTTGTTTGATGTTGTTGGTTTTATTATGTGATTTTGCAATAAATAGAAAAAAGTTGACAAAGCCAGTTGTACGCAATTATTTTAATAAATGAAATTATGGAACGAAATACGAAATATAAACATCCCGGAAAGCAGGAACGTAAAACTGCGACGAGCAGAAGTTTTCAGAAAGCTTTTCACCGATCGAAGATTCTGGATCTGATTCTGACCCATGAGCTGATTTCAAGAACTGATTTGGCCAGGGAGACAGGGTTGAGTCAGGCTTCTGTTACCGGTTTGACAGCTGACCTGATTGCTGAAGGCCTGATTGAGGAAAGAAAGGCCGGGGCCTATGAAGGCGGACGTCGCCCGACTCTGCTGGCTTTCCGTGCCGACGGGGTGCATGCCATCGGGGTCAATATGGCAATGGATCAGATCAGGGTGGTTATTGTCAACCTGGCAACTGAGGTAAAGGCGTCTCATAAGGTGGAGCTTCCGGAAACGTATCATACTTCCGAACAGATTGTTGATATTATTTCCCAGGCGATCCAGGCCTGCATGTGGGAGGCAAATTATTCGAAAGACCAGATTGCAGGAGTGGGCATCGGGGTTCCCGGGCCGGTAGATGCGAATACGGGCATGATCCATTTCCTGCCGAATTACGGTTGGCGGGAAGTGCCTTTTAAACAGATGCTGGAGCAGAAAATCAATCATCCGGTTTTCATCGATAACAGCTCAAATAATCTGGCGATCGGCGAGTACTGGTTTGGAGAGGGAAAGGGGCTGGACAATTTCCTTGTCATAACCCTGGAAAATGGTGTCGGAGCAGGCCTGGTGACCAACGGCCAGCTCGTTCGGGGGGCCGCCGGTATTGCCGGCGAGTTCGGACATATCTGTATCAGCAAGGATGGCCCGAAATGCCGCTGCGGTCGGCAGGGCTGCATCGAGGCATATGTGGGAAATAACGCAATTGTCAGGGATGCCAGACAGCTGGTTGAAAGCGGGCAATGGTCTGATAACTCTGTCAGGCCTGAACAACTGAATATCAGAGGGGTTTTTGAGGAGTTGGCCGGGGGGAATGACGCCCTTGATAAAATATATGAAAGAGCAGGCGAAATCCTCGGTTTCGGGATTTTTAATATGGTCACGATGATCAATCCCGAGGTGGTCATTATTACCGGTAAAGGTGTGAATGCCGGTGAAAAATTATTTGCCCCGATGCGCCGGACCATTGCCGAGATGAACGCAGGGCAGTTTGGTTTTATGACCAGCAGAATTGTTATTCAAACCTGGTCTGATGATGACTGGGCGAGGGAATCCGGGGCTCTTGTTCTGCGGGAGATATATAAGTCACCCCTGCATAAATAACTTATAATTCAATCTGTATTAAAACAGCAACCTTTGGATGGTGTTCATTGAATACAAGGAGTTCGATATGACAGTCTATTTTCCCGAAGTGAAAGATACTGTGTTGTATGAAGGGCCGGGATCAAAAAATCCGTTGGCTTTCAAATGGTATGATCGGAAGAAAGAAGTGATGGGAAAGACCATGGAACAGCATTTAAGGTTTGCTGTCGCATACTGGCACACCCTGAAAAATGACGGGGGGGATCCTTTCGGAGCCCCTGCGGTGTCCAGAAAATGGAATGAGCCCTCCGATCCAATGGATCGTGCCCGGGCTACCTGCGACGCTGCCTTTGAATTTTTTACCAAGCTCTCCGCGCCCTATTACTGCTTTCATGACCGCGACCTCTCTCCTGAAGGAGATAGCTTTAAAGCGTCCTGCGACAATTTGGAGAAAATGGTTGCCCATGCAAAAACACTCCAGAAAGAGACCGGAGTGAAATTGCTTTGGGGCACAGCGAATCTTTTCAGCCATCCGCGCTATCTCCATGGAGCCGGAACCAATCCGGATTTCCATGTGTTTGCCTATGCAGCGGCGCAGGTGAAACATGCAATTGCGGCAACAAAGGAGCTTGGCGGTGAAAACTATGTCTTTTGGGGAGGACGAGAAGGGTATGAAACGCTGCTCAACACCCGCCTGAAACAGGAACAGGAACAGATGGCGGCATTTTTCCACCTCTGTGTAGATTATGCTAAAGAGATAGGTTTTACAGGGCAGTTTCTTATCGAGCCGAAACCGAAAGAGCCGACAAAACATCAATATGATTTTGATGCATCAACCGTGTTGAATTTCTTAAGGACGTACGATCTGTACGATCATTTTAAGCTGAATCTGGAGGCCAATCATGCAACCCTGGCCGGTCATACCTTTGAACACGAGCTTGCCGTGGCCGGTGCTGCTGGTAAACTCGGCAGTATTGATGTCAACCGGGGCGATCTGCTGCTGGGCTGGGATACCGACCAGTTCCCAACCGATCTCTATTCAACAGCATTTGCCATGCTTGAGGTGCTTCAGACTGGTGGAATAGGCAGCGGCGGACTGAACTTTGATTCCAAGGTCAGAAGACCCTCCTGTGACAGTGTAGACCTGTTCTACGGGCATATCGGCGGCATGGATACCTTTGCCCGCGGCTTGCTTATTGCTGCCGCCATTATCGAAGACGGTGTGCTGGAGCAGTTTAAGCAAGAACGCTATAGTCCTTGGCAGGGTTCTTTACCGCAGTCGGTAATGGATGGGCAGGGAAGCCTGGCGCTGTGTGAGAAGTTTGTCCTTGAAAAAGGAGAGCCGACAGTAAAGAGCGGTCGTCAGGAGTATCTTGAGAATGTGATAAATTCGTTTATATAGGTCCGTCTTTTAAACAAAGCGCTGCGATTGAAAGATATTGTGGCGCTTTGTAAGATTTAGCTAATCTGTTTTCAGCTTATAACCGACACCGTAGATGGTGGTTATCACCTCTTTATTACCGTTTATTTCAGATAGTTTTTTACGAAGGTTCTTCACGTGGCTGTCAACCGTGCGATCATAGCCGTCAAAATGATAGCCCTGAACTCTGTCTATCAGTTCACTCCTCGAAAATACCCTGCCGGGTGAGTGGATCATGACTTGCAGCAGACCAAACTCGCTTGGTGTAAGGCTTACAGCCTGTCCTGCTATTGTAACCTCTCTCGATTCTTCATTCATTTCGATATCACCGGCGACAAGCTTTTTGGCAGCCGGGGAGTCGGCCGCCTGTGCGGATCGACGCAGGACAGTCTTTACCCTTGCCACAACTTCACGGGGGCTGAATGGTTTGCAGATATAGTCGTCTGCACCGATTTCAAGACCGATCAGCCGGTCGATTTCGTCGATTTTAGCGGTCAGCATGATGATCGGCATCTGGGATGTTTTCCGTATTTCTTTGCAGATTGTCAGCCCGTCCATCCCCGGCAGCATGAGATCGAGCAGCAGAAGGGCGGGGCTGAGTTTTTCAACCAGTTCAAGAACGCCGCTGCCACTATGGTGACATATTGTCTCAAAGCCTTCTTTTTTCAGATAATCACTCACCAGCAATGCAATTTTTTCTTCATCTTCAACAATTAATATGCGATCCATTCAGTCCTCCTTATGCATTGCTGTCAAGGATTAAGGGGAGGCGGATAATGATCGCCAGGCCACCGAGATTACTGCTTTCCGCTATTATTTCTCCATCATGCTTTTCTATGATATGCCGACAGATAGTGAGGCCCAGTCCGCTGCCGCCGGTTTGCCTTGATCGGGAGTGATCTTCACGATACAGTCTGTCAAAAAGATGGGGGAGAGCCTTCTGTGATACACCTGGGCCGGTATCATCAAAGCGGATGAAGCAGGATGTGTCTTTTACGCTGCCGGAAATTCTCAGCTTGCCGCCTTCCTGAATATATTTGCAGCTGTTGTCGAACAGGTTGAAAAAAACCTGTTCAATACGGTTCTGGTCAGCGCTGATCTCAAAGCCTGCAAGATCGTCGAGCATCAGTTGTATCTCGATCTGTTTCTCAGCAAGACGACTCTGGAAATAGTTTACGGAGTCTTCCAGGATGCTTCGGGGTGAACATGGCAGTTTTTCCATGCTCAGGCTGTCTGATTCGGCCAGTGAAAGAAGGTGAAGATCTTCCACCAGATTTGATATCCTGAGTACTTCATGGTGCAGTGAGGATATCGATTCAGGGGATGCCTCGCGTACGCCATCTTCTATTGCTTCGAGTTCGCCGCGAAGAATTGCAAGAGGGGTTCGTAGCTCGTGGGAGATATCCGTCAGCCATTTCTTTCTCAGCATTTCATATTCTTCCAGGGTACCGGCCATCTCGTTGAAGTTTTCTGCAAGAGTGCCCAGCTCGTCGGAGGTTGTTGCTGGGATTCGGAGTGAGAAATCTCTGTTGGCCAGTGCATGGGTTCCATTGATCAATTGTCTTACCGGATACAAAATATGACGCGAAAAAAGCACGGCAATGACGACCGTGACGGCAATAACCAGTATGCCGAGCACGGTAAGATGTTCGGCCTGTCTTTTCAGCAATGCACCGGGAGGTGTGTCGTTAAAGGGTTTTTGCTGCTTTATGCCCAGCCAGCCGACGACCTTGTCTCCGGAAGAGATGGAAAATATCTTTGAATTGTCTTTCTGATCCGGAATACCGATAAGAGGCAGTTCATTTTCATCAAGCATCAACAGGCGGGACTCTCCCCTATGCTGTTTTGTCCTGGATGCATCGGCAAATAACGGGGGCGGCAGCCGATGGAGGTTGGCCTGGTTTTCAAGGCGTCTTGACCAGTTCTCCGGATCCCTGCGAACGAAATCCCAGCTGCCGTTCTGGTTGTAAAGTGCTGTCAGAACCGGAACGAGAGACTCGAGATTTTCGATCTCTACCTCTTTGATATAATTTTGAAAGTTGTAGGAAAAAATAAAGCGGGACAAAAACATCGACCCCACAACAATGAGCAGGATGAGGAAGAAGGCGGCGAAGAGTTTATATGAGAGCGATAGTCTGATTTTCATCTGCATTTGAACTGTAATATGCTCATTTGGGTGATTCTGGTCTGTACCACAACTAATTTTTACACATCGTTTCTCTTCTACAAAGCCTATTTTTTCATAAAAAGCGACTTTTACTGACATTTCCACAAAACTAACACAGCCTCTCCATATTTTCTCCACATTCTCTGATTATTTATGTCAGTCAATGACAGGAAAAGTTTTGCATGTGTCAGCTTAACAGTGATTGTAAAGGATAAACCAATGGAACACCCATTAAAGAATGCAGTAAAAAAAATCATCATTTGCTTGTGTGCGGCGCCGCTGTTGACAGGATGCGTAGCTGTCGGCCCTGATTATAAAGAGCCGCAGATGGCATTGCCTACAACATGGGACAGCAGTGCAGCTGATGCCGGGAGTCAGGATGAAGAAAGTCTTGCTGTCTGGTGGAAGAAACTCAACGATCCGGTTCTCAACAACCTGATTGACATGGCTGTTGCCAATAATCTGGATCTGAAGGAAGCGGTATCAAGAGTCAGACAGGCACGCTATGAAAGAAATATTGCAAAGGCGGATTTGTATCCGTCTGTTGATGGTTCCGGTTCTGCGACAAAATCAGGTTCGAGCAGTGACGAGAGCGATTCATCGCTTTATTCCGCAAGCCTCGATGCAAGTTGGGAGCTTGATATATTCGGCGGGGTCAGGCGTTCTGCAGAATCCTCTGTTGCCGCCTATCAGGCCCAGATAGAGGATCTTCATGATGTCCTGATCACCCTCTTGTCAGAAGTTGCGATAAACTATATCGATCTGCGTACCTACCAGCAGCAGCTCCTTACAACAGAACATAATATTGCCATCCAGCAGCAGAGCAAAGATCTGACCGATTCGATGGTCGTATCCGGACTTTCAGACAACCTTGAGCAGGCCCAAGCGTCGTATCAGCTTGCCGGGACAAAAGCAGAACTCCCCACACTTAAGACCAGTATCAGAAGCAGCATGAACCGGCTCTGCGCCCTGCTTGGAAAGACACCGGGGTCGTTAAATGGTCTCCTGGAAAAAACGGCTGTTATTCCGGTTCCTGAAAAGTCGGTTACCATTGGCATTCCGGCTGATATGGTGCGTCAGCGCCCTGACATACGACAGGCGGAGAGAAATCTGGCTGCCGAGACCGCCAAGGTCGGTGTGGCAGAGGCTGATCTCTACCCTCACTTCTATCTCAGCGGATCCCTGGGGCTGCAGTCAACCTCTTCCAGTTCTTTTTTCTCTGATCCAACAAGTCTCTGGTCTCTGGGGCCGTCGATGAGCTGGTCGATTTTTCATTCCGGTTCGATCAGAAACAATATCAAGGCGCAGCAGGAAATTCAGCAGCAGTCGTTGCTGCAATATCAGACAACTGTCATTGAGGCAATAGAAGAAGTTGAGAACAATCTGACAGGTTTTGCTGCAGAACAGCAGAAAATGGAAATTCTTACCGAAGCTGTTGCTTCGGCAAAACAGGCAGTTGAAATCTCCACCCAGCAATTTTCAACTGGACTTGGCGATTTTAAGGATGTGCTTGATGCCGAGCAGGCCCTGTTAACCTATGAAAATCAGCTGAATGAAAGCCGGGGCAGTCTGGCATCCAATTTTGTGGAATTATATAAGGCTCTGGGTGGCGGCTGGCAGAAAATCAGGCCGGAAAAAGAAGAACAGTTAAACGAAAACGAGGGATAAAAGGCAATGAATACGGCAACCCGATTATCAGTAAAAGAAACTCTGGAACAACAGACAAAATCGCAGGGGAAAAACAGGAAAAAGATGTATGGCGGTTTGATCCTGCTGCTTCTGCTGGTTGGTATTGCAGCTTTTTATTCCCTGCACAAAGGTGCACAAAAGGGTCCTGTCTTTGACAGTGTTGCTGTCAGCCGGGGTAACCTGGCAATAACTGTCACCGCAACGGGAAACCTTGAGGCAACCAATCAGGTCGATGTCGGCAGCGAGCTGTCGGGAATTGTTACCACCGTGCTTGCAGATTACAACGATATTGTCAAACAGGGACAGCCACTGGCTTATCTTGATAATACAAAATATGAGGCAGCTGTCCAGAAATCCAAAGCCGAAGTTGCATCCGCAAAAGCGGCCTACCAGGAGGCTGTTGCTACAAGGGACGCAGCGGAAAAGACGTTTAACCGTTACACAAAGACAAGAAAGCTGACCAATAACCAGATGCCTTCCATTGAAGTGCTGGAGCAGTCCGAGGCTGATTATAAAAAAGCTGTAGCCGCTGTTGCTTCGGCAGAGGCAGCTATCATGTCAGCAGAGGCTTCGCTGAAGTCAGATGAGGCAGATCTTGCCAAAACCGTTGTTTATAGTCCGACTGACGGGATTGTTCTGGATCGTGATATTGATGAGGGACAGACTGTTGCGGCATCTCTTGAAGCTCCTGTTCTTTTTACGGTTGCTGAAGATCTGCGCAAAATGGAACTGCAGGTGGATATTGACGAGGCCGATGTCGGCCAGGTTGCAGAAGGGCAGAAAGCCGTATTTACGGTTGATGCCTATCCGGATGAAAATTTCAATGCCACCATAACCCAGGTGCGATATGGAGCTGAAACCAACGACGGCGTTGTGACCTATACTGCTGTTCTGGAAGTACAAAACCCAGATCTCCTGCTGCGCCCGGGCATGACGGCTACCGCTGATATTACGGTCAAAGAGGTTAATGATCAACTGCTTCTGCCCAATTCGGCCCTTCGTTTTACCCCTGCAATGGCCGTGGCACCTGATGCGGGCGGTGGCGACAACAGGAGCTTTCTTGCTAAATTGATGCCCGGGCCTCCTCCGCATGAAAATACCAAAGGGCAGACTTTACAGGCCCAGCTTCCTGCTGATCAGGCAAAAATCTGGGTAGTTGATGCCAACGGTATGCCGAAAGATATGCTGGTTAAGAAGATCTCCACTGACGGCATTATGACCGCGGTGAGTTCTGATACCCTGAAGGAAGGTATGCACGTGATCACCAACGAACTTTCCGAACCTAAATAATGACGGTAAGCGATATGAACAGTAAGGACAGGACACGCCTTATCCAGATTGAAAACATTACCAAGATCTACGGGAACGGGCAGAATGCCATGAAGGCACTTGACGGAGTATCGCTGGATATTCATCAGGGAGAGTTTGTTGCCATGATGGGACCCAGCGGTTCCGGAAAATCTACCTGCCTCAATATTATGGGCTGTCTTGATACGCCTACTTCGGGCAGTTATCATTTTGATGATGTACGGGTTAATAGTCTGTCACGCAACCAGCGGGCTTTACTACGGAAACAGTTTCTCGGTTTTATCTTCCAGGGGTTTAATCTGCTCAGT
Source organism: Desulfobulbaceae bacterium (assembly GCA_003249645.1). Taxonomy (GTDB): domain Bacteria; phylum Desulfobacterota; class Desulfobulbia; order Desulfobulbales; family Desulfocapsaceae; genus SZUA-575. The sequence goes on from QKIH01000013.1 coordinate 16,178, forward strand.
CGAACCTCTGCGCTGGAAAATGTCGAGCTTCCTCTTATTTACCGAAAGATCCCGGCTAAACAGCGTCACGTACTGGCCATGGAGGCCCTTGAAACCGTAGGCCTTGCAAAATGGTATCACCATACGCCTGCAGAACTCTCCGGCGGCCAGCAGCAGCGGGTTGCCATTGCCAGGGCAATAGTCGGAAAACCGAAAATCCTGCTTGCCGATGAACCTACCGGCAACCTCGATTCAACCCGTTCCGTGGAAATTATGGAAATGATGAAAAAGTTCAACAGGGAAGAGGGCATTACCGTTGTCATGGTCACCCATGAACCGGATATGGCGGAATATGCAGACCGTCAGATCTTTTTCCAGGACGGCGTGATCAAGAGCGATACCCTTATGGAGGGTCAGTCATGTTAATCAGAGAAACCATCTTTCTGGCCATAAGAGCCATCAGGCGAAACGTCTTGCGATCCTCCCTGACTATCCTCGGTATTGTCATCGGTGTTGCCGCTGTTATCAGCATGGTCACCGTGGGAAGCGGGGCGACACAGAAGGTAACAGACGATATTTCAGGTCTCGGCAGCAATATTCTTCATGTTCGAACCGGGCAGGGGATGAGAGGCCCTGGCGGGGCAAGATCAAGCGCCGATGCCTTTACCATGGAAGATCTTACCGCGATTCGCAACGGTGTTGCCGGTATTGTGGCGGTGGCGCCGAACTCCCAGACCAGCAAACAGGCTATCGCCGGAAATTCTAACTGGTCGACCACCGTCATCGGCACAACCAACGATTATCTTCTTGCCAATAACTGGCCGATGAAAGACGGCAGGGAGTTTTCCGACAATGAAATCAAGGCCGGCGGTGCGGTCTGTCTCATCGGGGAGACGGTTAAAGAGGAAATATTCGGTGATGAGTCGCCCCTTGGCAAGACCATTAGGCTTGACACCATTGCCTTTAAGATAATCGGCCTGCTCGAGGAGAAAGGTCAGTCAAATTTCGGTCAGGATCAGGATGATGTTGTCATGATTCCGATCAAGACCCTGCAGCGCCGGATGGCGGGCAATACCGATGTGGATTCCATCATCGTCTCGGTAAAGGATGGGGTTTCCACATCTTCTGTGCAAAGCGGCATAGAAAGTCTGCTGCGGGAAAGACGCGGCATAAAGCAGGGTGACGATGATGACTTTCATGTGAGAGACATGAAGGAGATTATCGAGACTGTAACGGGAACAACCACCGTACTCACTGCTCTTCTCAGTGCAGTGGCAGGCGTCAGTCTGCTGGTCGGCGGTATAGGTATCATGAATATCATGATGGTGTCGGTGACAGAAAGGACCAGAGAAATCGGCACAAGGCTTGCCATCGGGGCACTAGAAAATGATGTCCTGCTGCAGTTTCTTGTCGAAGCCGTTGTCTTGACGTCCTTTGGCGGACTGGCAGGAATCGTCGTCGGATTAAGTGCTGCGGCACTGATCAGCCATATCATCGGGGTGCCCTTTGTCTTTACTCCCGGTATTATCATAACTGCTTTTCTGGTATCAGCTCTCGTCGGCATGGTTTTCGGTTATTTCCCGGCCAGGAAAGCCGCCTCGATGAATCCGATTGAAGCGCTGCGGTACGAGTAAAGTGAAAATTGTCTGTTGTTCGGAATTTTAACCAACCGAAGTATAATATATCAACCTTAGGACATTACTATGAAATTTAAGCCAGTGAGACACTGTGGGGCTCTTCTTGTTTTTTCTCTTTTGATTGTGGCTCCATCCCTATCGAGTGCCGGGCCTGCTCCGGATGTTTTCCAGCGTGCAGACAGAAATGGTGACGGCGTAATCGATCCCTCCGAATTTCCGGGAGACAAAGCCAAGTTCAAAGCACTTGATACCAATCATGATGGTCGCTTAAGCCGTGAAGAGTTAAGGCCGATGATCGAGGAAGCCTCAAATCGGACAGGCAAGATCTCTGCAGCGGATCCAAACGGATCTGGAAATCATGGACCTTCGAAAGACGGCGGCGGCTTTGGCGGCCCTGGGGGTGGTCCTGGCGGAAAGAATGGCGGCGGTCACGGCTTTGAGCAGGATGACGCCAATCATGACGGCAAGGTCTCCCGTAAGGAATTCAGCGGTCCGGCAGATCTCTTCGATAAACTCGATGCCAATCATGACGGTTATATAACCAAAGATGAGGCAAAAGCTCCGGGACAGGGACCATCAGGTCCACCACGGCAATAATAATACAGAAAAAGCATCGCACCACCTGTCTTGGGTGGTGCGGCAATGCCGTATGCTTTCCAAGGCTGTTTGAAATCTGGGAAACAGATACGACACCGGTTATTTCATCTGTACCGTATCAGGACGTATTTTTATAAAACCATTTTGTTGACTGCCTGATACAGTCAGGCCAATGAGTGGTAACATCTCAGTTTCGCCGCAGAAACCCTTCTTCTCGCCGTTCCTCATCAAAAACTAACATTCCCTTAACAGAAATTTTTAACTCTTCAAATATACTCTGTCAGTTTTGTTTGCAGGTGCGATTTTGAAAAAAAACTTGATGGAGCAGGAAGAATGTTAGGGAAAATAAAGAGTCTGAAGTACACAACGCTAATGTACAGCATTGTTTTTGTTATATTGATTTTCACTATCGGCATAATGCTGATCACCTCAAACAGGGCGTCGACCGGGGGGCTGTTCGATCTTGGCGACGACGCCATCCAGACATTGCACACATCAATGTATAACAATCTTAATGCATTGAATGAGGAAGTACTCAAGAAGCTGAAAGGTGATCTGCAGATATTGAACTACAAAATGACGGCCGAGGAAGGCGCACCGTATATCGATCACACCAACACCGTTAAAATCGGTGAGATGACAGTCCCGGTTATGAGGGAAGGGGCAGACCCTGTTTATACGGATATCGAGCTCGTCGATACACTTACAAAAGATACTGGCGCCCAGGCGACCATCTTTCAGCTGGTCGACAATCAATTGCTGCGCATCGCCACCTCCGTTATCAAGGAGGACGGCACCAGGGCAACCGGTACTGTGATTACGTCGGATAGTCCTGTTTATAAGGCTATCATGAAAGGGGAGAATTTTTTTGGCAAAGCCTATGTTGTCAATGACTGGTATCTGACTGCCTATGCGCCGCTCTATAATGCGAGGAAAGAACTGATAGGGGCTACATTCGTCGGGTCGGTCATGATGAATGATTCTACCCGTGAACTCATATCCAATACGAAAATGGGTAAAGGGTATTTTTATGTATATACAGAAGCAGGTGAATGTCTGATACATCCGACCTATGGACCGGATGAAAATATTTTTGATCGCATCCCGGATTTTAAAACAGCCGGCAGCGGGCTTCTCGAGTACACCTCCTCGTCGGGCCGGGAGATGGTCTCTTTTCATGAGTACTTTCAACCATGGGGCATATGGCTTGGAATAGAGATAGCCAGAGACGATATGCTTGGCGGGCTTGATAAAAAATTACGAAACCAGGCAGTTGTTGTCGGCCTTATAGCCTTTATTGTCGGTGTTCTGCTCACCTATGGTCTTGTTCGTCTGATTAATGGTCGCGTGAAAACCATTGCGGATGTGGCAGCCAGAGTCGGCAACGGAGATTATCGGGTTTCCTTCGACGTTCAGTCAAAAGATGCCCTTGGCTCTTTATCCAATTCGCTAAATGATATGGTTGCCAGTTCAAATGAGATGCTTACGCAGATTAACGACTCTTCAGAAGCCTTGGCTGCAGCCGCAACAGAACTGGCTGCGATCGCCGAACAACTGGTAAGCAATGCCGATGAGACAACAACCGTTGCCGATAAGTCGGCAGCCCATGCAAACCAGGTCTCAGCCAATATGGTATCAATTGCTGCCGCGTCTGAAGAATCGGCAACCAACCTGAACATGATAGCAAGTGCAACAGAGGAGATGGGGGCAACCATTAAAGAAATTGCAGAAAACAGCTCCAGAGCGAGCAATACGACCCTGCAGGCTGTTGAAACCTCGCGTCGTTCTCAGGCAGCAGTGACCTCGCTCGGGACTGCTGCAGAATCTATTGGAAAAATCACCGAAACCATAACAGAGATTTCTGATCAGACAAATCTGCTTGCATTAAATGCAACAATTGAAGCGGCCAGAGCCGGAGAGGCTGGCAAGGGCTTTGCCGTTGTTGCAAACGAGATTAAGGAGCTTGCAAAACAGACCGCAGCGGCAACCGGTGATATCAGAAATGCCATTAATGCCATCCAGACCCAGACAGACACGACAATAGGTGATATCAACGAAATTTCTGATGTCATTACCGAAGTGAACGAAATTGTACAGGGGATAGTTTCAGCTGTTGAAGAGCAGTCCATTACCACCAACGAGATTGTTCAAAATGTAAATCAGGCCTCTCTTGGTATTTCAGACGTAAATGAGAATATTGCAAGCAGCAGTGCCATGACACACGAAGTATCCGACGGTGTCGGTCAGGTCAAGGAGAGATCGGTCAATGTCAAGGCATCCAGCAGTCATGTCCGGACAGCTGCTGATAATCTGTCGCATTTAGCAGGAAATCTTTCAATGCTGGTTTCAAAATTTAAGATTTAAAACGTTTGAGCCGCCGCACTGCTGGGAGAATCGTGCGGTGGCTCTTCGGATAAGTAATCGCTCTTCTTGGGGCTCGAATATGTCTCTGGCCTATATTTCTATCCATAAGCGGTGATAGCCGTATCGTTTAATTTCATTGTATTCCACAGTTGTTGCTTCAGCAAAATTGGGGTCCTGCAGCACCTTTTCTCTGTAATGACCGCATGCGGTCTATTTTCTCCTTACAATATCGAACTTCACCGCGATATAATACAGTATGAAGAGAGCTTCTCTTTAACTAACTGATTTAAACGTGGAGATGTGGCATGTTAAAGTCGCACAGCAGCATATGCGAGGCCGTTCTTAATACTTTCGATGAAGCCGCTGTAATCTGGGATGATGCGGGGAAGGTTCAGCTTGCCAATACGACAGCCTGTTTTCAATTCGGCTATTCTTTAGCAGAACTTGCCCAACTGAACTTTGATCAGCTTCATGTTGAGGAAGGACAGGAAAATTTTACGAAGCTCTTTCAGCTGGTTGAGGAAACCGGCTCCCTTACGCGTCAGATGCAGCTATGCTGCAAGGATGGCAGTGTTCAGCCTTTTACGATGAAGGTCACTGGAATTGAATGGAATAACCGGGCCGGAATGGTTGCCGTTTACAGTCTGTCCACCAGTGAGGCAGGAATAAAACTGTTACGGGAAAGTGAAGACCGGTTTCGTGCCTTAACTGACTCAACCCAGGATGCTATTCTGATTATGGATGAGCAGGGGCGTATCTCATTCTGGAACCCTGCTGCCGAGATGATTTTCGGCTATAAACGGGAAGAGGCAATAGGCAAAGGTCTGCACCGGCTGCTTGCTCCGCAGCGCTATCACAGTGCCCATCAGGAGGCCTTTGCGCATTTCTTGAAAACCGGTCAAGGCAAGGCAATCAATAGTATACTTGAACTCGAGGCCATACACCGGGATGGCCATGAAATAGCAATTGAACTCTCTCTCTCTAAATTTGAAAAGGTCGGTAAATATCACACAATCGGCATCATCCATGATATTACCGAACGGAAGAAATCTGAGGAAAAGCTCCGGGAAAGTGAATCCAGGTTCAGGGCCCTGCATAATGCCTCCTTTGGCGGCATAGCTATCCATGATCGTGGGATAATTCTTGATTGCAATCAGGGATTGTCAGAGATGACCGGATTTTCTGAGGACGAGCTGATCGGAATGGATGGTGTTCTTCTGATTGCGCCGGAATGGCGCCAGATGATAAGGGATCATATTGCCTCCGGCTTTGAATCTTCGTATGAGGCGGAGGGTATACGAAAGGATAGCTCCAGATATCCGCTCTATCTGCGCGGCTCGAATGTTCCGTATAAAGGGCGGCAGGTTCGGGTGACTGAATTCAGGGATATCAGTGAACAGAAACTTCTAGAGGCCAAGCTGGTTCAGGCCCAGAAGATGGAAGCCATAGGAACCCTTGCAGGTGGTATAGCCCACGATTTCAATAATATACTGGCTGGTGTTCTTGGCTATGTCGACTTGTCTTCCAGAGTTACTCCCGAGTCCTCTCCGGCAGGGCCCTTTCTGAGCAAGGCCCTGAAAGGGCTGAAACGGGCAGCAGCTCTTGTTAAGCAGATTCTTGCATTCAGCCGTTTTTCGGAGGCTCAGTTGGAGATAGTACAGCTGACACCGCTTATTGAAGAAGTAGTCAAGCTTCTGCAGCCGACACTCCCGCCTAATATTTCAATAGAGCAGAAAATTTCCCCGGATGTTCTGGCAGTAAGGGCAGATTCAACCCAGCTTCACCAGATTCTCATGAATCTTTCAACCAACGCTTTTCACGCAATGGAAGAAGACGGCGGTATCCTCTCAATATCCCTTGAGAATGCCGAGCTCAGTGCCATGGATGTCCAGGGGCATCTGGGAGTCAGGCCAGGCCGTTATGTTAAGATCTCGATCGGAGATACCGGGCCGGGAATTCCCTCTGAAGTCCTTGATCGCATATTTGATCCGTATTTTACCACGAAAACAGTCGGTAAGGGTTCAGGCTTGGGGCTTGCCATTGTCCATGGCATCATCAAGAACTATGGAGGTCATATCGCGGTTGAAAGTTTTCAGGGAAAAGGATCTGTTTTTGATGTGTATCTCCCGGCATCAGAAAAAGAGCCGGAAGAGTTTATTGAGGACAAGAATCTTGTTCCTGTAGAAGGAAATGAGCGTATTCTCTTTGTTGATGATGAGGAAATCGTTGCTGATATGGGGAAGTCCATTCTGGAACACCTCGGCTATAGGGTCACCGTCTATACCAGCAGTGACATGGGGCTGGCAGCATTCAAAGATGATCCATCACTATATGATCTTGTTATTACCGATCAGACCATGCCAGAAATAACCGGTGCTGAGCTCGCCGAAAAAGTGTTGGAGATTCGTGCCGACATCCCGATAATACTCTGTACCGGTTACAGTTCGACCATGTCGGAAGAAAAGGCCAGGGAACTTGGCATCAGCGGATTTGCAATGAAACCGCTGTCACTTAATGATCTGTCTGCTATTGTCAGGCAGGTGCTTGATAATAAAAAAGCGTCATAAAAAAAACAGGCTTTCAAAAAGGATATCCGCCATCTTCTTTCTGTCTTGTCCGTGTCGAAGCTCCTGATATAAATTGGCTTGCTGTCTTCTCCATAATTCAGTGAGCCCGGCTCGTTCAGGCACAGCATTTATGGAACACCCCAATATTAATTGATTTTATGCAATGTCAGCAGTTATCAGTAGAGAAAACTCAACAATGCAGTTAGGATGAATCCAGGTGGATCGGGAATGCTTCAAATAATAACTCTGATCCGGATGTTATGAGAGCTTGCTTCTTATTAAAACAGTCATGAGGGTGTGGCATGTCATATCTTAACGCGAATATTATTTCCTTTTCGATCATGGTTGCAGTTCTTTTTTTTCCGCTGGACGAAGTCCATGCCAGGGCTCGCGCAACGGTCAAACAGGTATCCATACGAGCTGAAAATACCAGAGAAAACGGCCAGGAAATGCTGGTTCTGCCATACGCTTTTGCTGCTGATTCCATGGGAACAGTTGTTGGTGTCGGCGGCGGTGTTAAGGGTTTTTTTCAGGAACAACTCCTGATTGGCGGTACGGTTTACGGCAGCGTCAACGATGATACATACGGCCTTATTCTCGGAGCCTGGGATCTAAAACCCATCTGGTCCGACAGGCTCTATTTCTCTGCTGTCGGTGCGTATGGGCACTATCCCAGACAACGCGTCTATGCAGATTATGTCAATTATGAAGGCCAGGTTCGACCCGGAAGCAACCAGTCCGACAAGGATGATTATGTGGAGGCCGGGGGCGAAAACAACTGGTCTGATTTCAAGTTCGAGTATGTTCTGCCCATTGGCGCGATGAAGAGCAGAGGGGTTGCCGAATATCATCTGCGCGGCGGTATGCTTGAAGACGGATCCACCGAAGGTGAGCGCTGGAACCCTTTGGAAGGCGGAGTGACAACGGTTATGATACGACAGTATAACCAGTTCGAAAGCTTTGACACCGAGTACGGCACTTTCGAAAGGCCGATTCATCCGATTGAGATCGGCATAGGATATAACAATACTGATTATCCTCTCAACCCGTCAACCGGCAGTAACCAGTACCTTGGCTTAAAGCATGACTTTGGTTGGGGCGAGGCGGTAACGGAATGGACTTTTTTTGAATTTGAAGCAAGCAAGTATTTTTCCTTCGGCGAGAGCAATCTTGCAAAGCAGCGGGTCGCAGCGCTTAATATATGGACAGGTGACGCCTTGTCCTGGGATGAGCAGGTTGGTGATGACGGTCAGGTTACAATTGAAGGGAATCCGCCTCAATATGACGGTGCAACGCTTGGCGGTTTTTACCGGATGCGGGCTTATCCGTCACGACGATTCCATGACCGCTCTGTTATTTATACGACGGCGGAATACAGGTATACGCCTTATTGGAATCCGCTTGGTGAATTGGCCCTGTTTCGCTGGCTGAATATGGACTGGTGGCAGTTTGTCGGTTTTGCTGAAACAGGACGGGTGGCAAACGAGTATGATGAACTGTGGCGTGACTGGAAAATTGATGCCGGTGTCGGGCTTAGAGCGATGATGGCAGGTGGTGTGATTCGTCTTGATCTGGCAGGATCAAATGAAGGAACCACAATGACCCTGATGTTTAATCACCCGTTTTAATGGGTGAAACAAAGATGCCCTCCTGAAGGTAAAAATGGGGGATGACCTTCGGGAGGGCAGAAAAAAGGCAGAAAGGGATTCTGCCTTGGAGAAAGCGGTCTAATTAAATAAGACTTTCAGGTGCGGTGAATTCAAGATTGAAAGCGTCAGCTACACCTTTGTAGGTAACCTTGCCGTCAACAATATTCAGACCAGCAAGGATTTCTTTGTTTTCCTGGCATGCGGTTTTCCAGCCCTTGTCTGCAAGCTGCAGAGCGTATGGCAGAGTAGCGTTTGAAAGTGCCTGGGTTGAGGTTCTTGCAACTGCACCCGGCATGTTGGCAACACAGTAGTGAACAATATTTTCAACAGTGTAGGTTGGGTGCTCATGGGTGGTTGGGTGAGAGGTCTCAAAACAGCCGCCCTGATCGATAGCCACGTCAACGATTACTGCGCCAGGCTGCATGGTTTTCAGCATTTCGCGGGTGATAAGCTTAGGTGCTTTCGCGCCCGGTATAAGAACCGCACCGATAACGAGGTCGGCATCTGTTACCAGTTCACGAAGTTTTGCAGGACTGCTCATGATCGGGAAGCAGTTGGCAGGCATGATTTCGCTTAAGTAACGGAGTCTGTCAAGAGAGGTGTCGAGCAGGTAAACACGGGCACCGAGACCGCAGGCAACCTTGGCAGCATTGATACCAACCACACCGCCGCCGATGACCACAACCTTACCCGGAGAAACACCGGTAACGCCGCTGAGCAGAATTCCCAGACCGCCATGGGTCATTTCAAGGTATTTTGCACCTTCCTGAACAGCCATACGGCCTGCAACTTCGCTCATCGGAGTCAGAAGAGGCAGGGATCTGTCGCTTTTCTGGATGGTTTCGTACGCGATATTGACAGAACCTGCTTTGATAAGAGCATTGGTGAGTTCTTCGTTGGCAGCGAGGTGAAGATAGGTGAAAACAATCTGTCCTTTGCGGATGAGATTATATTCAGAAGGCTGCGGCTCTTTAACGTGCATGACCATCTCAGCTTCCGCATAGACTTCGGCAGGAGTTCCGACGATTTCTGCGCCGACATTGCGATAAGCTTCATCATCAAAACCGCTGCCGGCACCGGCGTTGGTTTCAACCAGCACCTGATGATTTCTTGCAACCAGTTCTTCTACTGCGGCTGGAGTCAGACAAACTCTGTTTTCAGCAACTTTAATCTCTTTGAGTATTCCGATTTTCATAACGCGTACCCTCTCAATCAGGATGTTTTTCTATAAAATATAGGGAACTTTCAGGTTAAAGCCCTTGTAGACGACAAAGCTTTCAACCGTTTGAACCCCTTCTACTTTGTTGAGTTGTTTGGTGATAAATTCAAGCAGGGTGTAATCTTCACTGAGCAGAACCTGAAGGATGATATCATATCGGCCGGTAACCACAGCCGCAGAGACGACACCTTTTAAGGCCAGAAATTCTTTTCCTTTCTTTTCAAGCTCCATGTTGCTGAGCTTTACGCCGAGATAAAGAATCTGGTGACCCTTGATAGCCTCAATGTCAATATTGCCGGAGATAGATAGAAGTCCTTCCTCGGTCAGTTTGTTCACACGTGACCGGACGGTATTTTCGGTAATATCAAGCAGGCTTGCGATTTTCTTGAAGGATTTTCGTCCTTCCTGAAGCTGTCGGATAATTTCCAGATTTATTGCATCCATTTCCATAACTGCACCCTTGTTGAAATTTGTGTAACAATTAAAAATACCATATCAGATTTATGAAAAAATAAAAATGAAAAATAAAAATTGATGAAAAAATAAATCAAGAAGGGTTTCGTGCTGCTTTTCAGTGTGCGAAAATGGCTGCTCCTGATGGAGAACAATGCAAAATCAGAGGTTTCCTGCCGGCAAAAGGTGGTTGGGATTCGACACCATTTGGTGTAGATAAGGTTTATTGGGATGATATTTTGGAATTAAAAAAGGGGCTTATCATTATGAAAATAAAGCTGAAGACTCTCTGGGATTTTGTGAAGGTTTATGGTTCCGGGATCGTTGCGGCAGTTGTTGTACTGGTCGTCGCCTATCAGTTCGTAGCACCTGCGCCGCCTAAAGAGCTGTCTATTGCCACCGCCTCAAAAAGTGGTGCATATTATGCTTATGCGCTGCAGTATCAGAAGCTGTTTGAAAAAGAAAATATAAAACTCAATGTGATCGAGACTTCAGGAAGTGCTGAAAATCTTGAACTTCTTGCCAAAGGCGCAGTCGAGGTTGCCTTTGTTCAGAGCGGCGTCGGCAGTGAAGAGCAGTACCCCGATCTTTCCGGCCTGGCCAGTCTGTATATGGAGCCTTTGCTGATATTTATGAGAAAAGGTGAGTCTGTGGATTCGATGATTTCTGTCCAAGGACTTAGACTGGCTATCGGTGCCGAAGGCAGCGGAACACGATCTATCATGCTGAACCTTCTGAAAGACAATAATCTTGATTATGCGGCTCTTGCAACCTTGCCGCTCGGCGGCGATGAGGCCATAGATGCCTTATTGCATCATGAGGCGGATATTGCTTTTATGGTCTCAAAGCCTGACAGCCCTGCTGTCCTGAAGATTCTTGCGAACCAGCAGATATCACTGATTACCCTGTCAAGGGCCGAAGTGTATGCCAGACGGCATGCGTATCTGTCACACCTTGTTCTGCCCCGGGGCGTTTTTGATCTGTCCCGTGATCTTCCTCCAGCCGATATTGATGCTGTCGCTCCGGCGGCAACCCTGGTTGCCGGGACAAATCTGCACCCGGCCCTTTCTGATCTTCTGCTGCAGATTGCAGCTAAAGTTCACAGTGGCGGCATTTTGCTCGACAGGGATATCAGATTCCCATCGAAATTGTTTCTCGATTTCCCGGTCAGCCAGGAAGCGGAAAGATTTTTCAAATACGGGCCGCCCTTTCTTCAGCGTTACCTGCCATTCTGGGCTGCCTCACTGGTTGACCGGCTCAAGGTTATGCTGCTTCCCCTGCTCGCACTGATTGTCCCGTTGATGAAGATCCTGCCGCCTACCTATCGCTGGCGAGTTCGCTCAAGAATTTATCGCTGGTATGATGAGCTTCATGAGCTTGACCAGCGGGCAGGTGACGACAATGCCTCTCTACCGTTTCTGCAGCAGTGTAGTGACCAGCTTGGCAGTATGGAAGCAGAAGTTCGTCAGCTTGAGGTGCCGCTGTCGTATGCAGAAGAACTGTATCATCTGAGACTCCACATTGATCTTTTGCGAACGCAGCTGGAGCGCAGGATAAATCAGAAGGTGTGATGAAGAGACGCAAGCAGTCTTGTCATGTCTTGAGCTGCTTTTGGTCTTCGTTGGATTTGCCGGTCACCGGCAGATAAAGTTTCTTGTTCCGAAGGAATCCCGATACTCCGGCTGTCAGCGGAATGGTGAATATCAGACCGATGCTTCCTGCCAGCGACCGGACAATCTCTGCGGTGATGTTGTCTTTAACTAGGATCTGAACCAGCGACGGTTCATAGGCTGCCAGAAACAACATCAGGTTCAGGCTTGCTCCAACATACGCTAAAATGAGAGTATTGGCCATTGTACCCATGATATCACGGCCGATATTCATTCCGGCCCCGATGAGTTTTTCTGTGGTAATCTGGGGATTGACGACGGCTATTTCATGCATGGCAGATGAAATGGACATGCCGACATCCATGACTGCGCCCATTGATCCAATGATAATCCCGGCAAACAGTAAGCCTTTGAAGTCAATATCCCGGGTGAAGAGGATGAGATGAATGGACTCCTCGTTTCCAAGACCGGAGAGGTTGGCCATATAACCGACAATCAGGGCAAGAAAGCCTGCTATGATTACGCCGCCTGTCGTACCGATAATGGCAGACAAGGTCTTTTTATTGGCACCGGATACGATCAGCAGGGTGACAATAATCACTAGGGAGGACGCGGCAATTGATATGCCGATCGGATTGTAGCCCTGCAGGATCAGAGGCAGAAGAACCTGAGAAATAAGCAGAATGGTGAAAATTAATGTAAGGATGGTCTTCAGTCCTTTCCGTCCTCCGATTATGACAAGCCCGGAGAGGAAGATGATTAACAGGTATAACAGTGAAACTTTCTCTTTGATAATGGGGTCAACAGGAAGCTGCGATATGCCGACATGAATCAGAAGAATGATAAGCAGCACACCCAGCCAATATGAAAAACTCTTTAACATGCACACCCTTTTGGTTACTTCTTTTCAATAGTTATTGAATACTCGGAGGCTGATCGTTCAGCTGGATTGTCCATATTTTCGGCGCCCGTTTTTGCCAGGCAATCCGACGAAAGCAGCTGTGTCCAATGATTGGTGTCCGCTGCTTGTCATCGATCATCCGGCAAAGGGCTTCAAAGTAGGTGATGCTGTCATCATATTCTTGTCGGGAAGAGAGGCAAAAGCCGGCTTTTTCAAGGGCGCCTGATGCCTTTCCGCAGAGATGGACGGCTGCATTATGGGGGCTCACTGTCAGTTTATTCAAAATGTTATAGGTCACTCTGCCGCTGTGCTCTTTATACATCTGCGGCCCGATGATATCGATGGCTCCAACCGGGTCAGCATAGGAGAGGATCTTAACCCCCCGTTCAAGTCCCTGCAGAGCGTAGGCTGCAATGTTTTCTTCTATTATCTCCAGGCCTCGGAGCACACTGTCGCTTTTCTTGCGGATTGCCTTGTAAAGAATTTTCGGGTCAATGAGTGAGGAAAGGATGGTGAACGGCCCTTCAATATTCAGGGCAACTGTTTCAGTCTGACTTGACAGATGCGCTGCAGCATCAAGGACTGCCTTTATGCGGCCCTGATAAAAATTTATCTGAGGGATGTTTTCAATTTCCTCGATTTGGCTGAAAACATACTCTTTAACTCTGGGACCATTTTTCATGTCGTCCAACTTGATATCTGCTCCCATGGCTTCTGCCTCGACTGTCAGACAAAACGGCAGTCTGCATACACTCTCGTTTTTCTGTTTTTTCATCTCCTGTGAGAGGCGGGCAAGAGCCGTCATATCTGTATGGGCCTGCGGAAAATGACAGCCTGTCTTTTCCAGTACTTCAGCAGGAATCCCTTCAGAATAACTGCCGGGACATCTGAACTCTGTTTTTTCGTTCAATATTTTTCTCTTTTCGTATTATTGGGGTATCTGTTCAAACTTCAGGCAGCTGCTGAAAAGTTTGTCGTAATCTTTGAGCATGGTCAATTCGAAATGGTTGATCTGATCGGCAAGCTCTTCCATTTCTCTACGCTTTTCAGTCGACAGCAGGCACATCAGAGCTCCCGTTCGGGAAGAGTTTCCGATATATGTTACTTTTTCACGGAGTTCGCGGGGAATCACTCCCAGTCCTATCAGGCTATCGACATGCAAATGGCGGCCGAACTGTCCGGAAATAATGATTTCATCAAGGTCTTCCGGTGTCATTTCCATTTGCTGCAGCAGGGCATGAATACCTGATAATATTGCCCCTTTTGCGAGCTGTACCTGACGGATATCCGCCTGGGTCACCATGATATGGTTGACAGGATCGAGAACAAAGCTGCGTTTCTTGTCCTCTTCTTCTATGAAGCGTGCTAATGCGTTGAGCTTTTCGTCCTGCTGCAGATCGTCTCTGCTTTTCAGACGACCTGTTTTCTGAATGAGGCCAAGACGTGATATTTCCGATATGGCTTCAATAACACCGCTTCCACAGAGGCCTCTGGGTCTGGTGTTGCCGATAACCTGCAGATGGATGTTGTCATCGGTTATCTGCACCCTCTCAACGGCGCCTTCACCGGCCAGCATGCCGCAGCTGATATTCATGCCTTCCAGGGCAGGTCCTGCCGCACAGGCACAGGCATAGAGGGAGCCGCCTTTTGACAGGACAATTTCACCGTTTGTTCCGATGTCAATGAACAGGATATTCCTGCTGTTCCGGCTAAGCTGGCAGACGCTGACTCCGGCGACGATATCCGCCCCGATATACCCCGAAACACCTGGCAGACAATACAGTCTGGCAAAAGGGGAGACCTGCAGTCCTATTGATGCTGCGGGCAGCGATTGATGGCTGGTGAAAACGGGAACGTAGGGAGCCTTCCCTATCGGTGTCGGATCGACTCCGAGCAGCAGATGCAGCATGGTCGTGTTGGCCGCAACCGTAACATCATAGATGCTTTCTAAAGGTACCTGATTGGCATTACATAAGCCGTCAACGATTGTGTTGAGACAGCTGATGATGGATTTGTGCAGAATATTCAGACCGTTGTCTGCTTTTCTGGCAAATTCAATTCGTGACAGGACATCCTGACCGTTTGTCTTTTGGGGGTTCAGGGCCGTGGCGGAATCAATTTCCCCGCCGTCCTTGAGATCAATGAGAGAGACGACCAGAGTGGTTGTGCCGATATCAACAGCAAGCCCGAACATCTGGTCCCGGCTGTCTCCTGCTTCAAGGCCGATCAGCAGATTGTCTGCATAGACGGCAGTGAACTGTTCATGTCCATGGATGTTTTTGTATGATTGCAGAAACATCGATTGGCTTAGTACAGTTGAAATATCAAGCGATTCTGACAGGAGATCAAGACATGAACGGTGCTTCGACGACACTATTGCCCGCTGTTGATGCATTTGTTTGGTGATATGCGGAACGTGGCGGAATTCAGGCAGAAAACCGCTGCTTAAAATCTGATGATTTTCTTTTTCTTCCTGCAGAAGGCTGAAGCTCAAATCGCCGGCCGGATAAAGTTGGCAGCTTAAACGAATGTTCTGCGCAAGTTCCTGAGCACTCAGGTGATGGTATTCTTCTGCAGAAGGCTTGGGGAGATCACCTGAAATTATCTGCACCTTGCATTTTCCACAGGTCCCTTTCCCGCCGCACGGGCTGTCGGTGCTCAGGCCGTTTTTCACCAGTACGTCCAACAGCGTCTGCTGTTGATCCACAGGAAATACTGTCATCTGCGGATGAATTGTTACAGTATGCATGTCTTTTGGTTCAGCGATGCGTTCTTCATTGATTTGGCCGCATCAACAATGGCCCTGATATTGGCAAGAGCGGTTTTGGGGCCGATTCCGCAGGCCGGTGACAGAATAGTTACCCCGTTTTCGACACATTGCCGGGCAACAAGAGCAAGCTTTTCCGGGGCACCCTTTTCGAGAATAAAGGTACTGACATTGCCCATGATCGCCTTGTTGGTTACGCTTTCCGATAGCGCCTTTGCGTTGGTGATCGAATCGAAGCTGATGGCATCACTGTCAAGTGCAGTTATTCCCGAATAGATATTTTTCAAGCGCCCGCAGATATGAACGATGATGCCGACTTCGGACTCTTCCCTTATTGCTGCTATGATTTTGTTAAGGTAGGGAACAGCAAAATTCTGGAATCCTCTCGGACCCAGTATCTCGCCTGTACCGCTGGGGTCTGAAATGGCCAGTACAGAAGCTCCGGCCTGTATCTGTGCCTTGCCGAAGGCAATAAGATTACTGGTGACAAATTCCATCATCTCATGGGCCTTATCAGCTTTCTTGTACAGTTCCTTGTAGTAGATCATCGGTTCGATCAGTGATGAAGCAAGACTGACCGGGCCGCACAGGTTGGCGATAACCGGCACATCCGGGTTTCTGGCTTTCAGCAGGGCGATAGCCTCGGTTACAATCTTGGCCCGGCCTGCGTTGACATCAATTGGCTGCAATTTGTTCCATTCTTCCACTGACTGCAGGGGGTAGGCTGTCACCCGGGGTTCATTGATCCGTGTGCCCATGTTGACTTTGGCGCCCATTGCCTCGGCTTCCACCGTCATACAGAAGGGGACGCCAAAGTTTTCAAAACCGCCGTTTTCATACACGCCTGCAGCAAGATCCGCCATCAGCAGGGCATCGGTATGTGCTTCGGGCCAGCTTTTCCCGGTGAGATCCATGACATCTTCAACGATCATATTCATCATGCCGCCGGGACAGATACAAGGGGGACGATCAACAGCATTGCCTCTTAAGGCGAGTGAAAGCCTTTCTTTTGGAGTGAGCACAGTTTCTTACCCCTGTCTGGCGGTCTGCATCCGGGCCAGTTTCTCGGGATCAACCGGATAACCGATTTCACGCGCTGCATCCATCATTGCCTGGATGTTTTCCGGCGGTGTCTCAACCGGCAGACTGCATCCGCTCATGATGACGTATCCCTTGGGGCAGTCCCATGCTTGCTGAACGCATTCGATGACAGCCTGACGTACTGTTTCCGGGGTGCCGTCATACATGATGGAAGAAGGATCAACGTGGCCTAGAACCTTCACCCGGTCACCAATCTGGTTCTTGCATTTTTCCAGGTCCTCGACGTTGTCGATGCTGAAACCGGCGATACCCATATTGACAACATCTTCCCAGATCTTGTTCGTTTTGCCGCAGATGTGCATGGTGACAGGTTTCTTCCTTTCGTTGATATAGTGCACCAGCTTTTCTATGTATGGCGCTGCAAATTCACGGAAATGCTTCGGGCTGACAACGGTGCTGGAAGACATCGGCTCGGAGATAGTCGGCGTCAGGCCGGCGTCAATAATGGCTTGGGCATAGCGAATGCAGGTTTCCAGAGAGACATTGCAGGCATGATGGACTGCATCGGGGTTTTTGAAAAACAGTTTGGACATGTTTTCAACACCCAGCAGGAAAAAAGCATTGGTAAACGGGCCGACAATTCCGCCGGCGCAGGGTACTTCCTGTCCCAGTTCATCGATGAGGTACTTCATTGCCTCGATATGCACGGGCAGGCGGCCGTCCTTGTAGGGGTCTGCCGGTTGTAATGAATTGATGTCATTGATGTCTTTAACCGCTGGTTGGGCAAGATCCGCCGTGTTGTCAAGAGGGTAGGATACTTTTGCCCCCATGGCCTCAGCCCAGGGAAAGAGATCAGTAAAAATCCTTACCCCGTCATAACCGAAACGGCGGTAAGAGGCGATTTGCGCATTTGCTATTGTCCTGGCATTGGTGTTGAACTCGGATATCATACAGCCGTAAATGCGGGCTACACCGTTTGCCACATTGGGGTTGCAGGGGAGGCGGTCGAGAGTTTCGCCTTTGGCCATGGCGACAGCCCTTTCCATCGGAGTCATGCGGTCTAGCATCTGATCTCCTCCTTTACCAGCTGTTGGGCCAATTTTACGGCCTTTGTCGCATCTTCAGAGTAGTGGGCGCCGATCTTATCGGCAAAACTTTTTGATATCGGGCCGCCTCCGACCATAACCTTGATACGCTCTGTCAGGTCCTGTTCCTTCAGGATTTGGCAGACTTCCTCCATGCCGTCCATGGTGGTGGTCATCAAAGTTGACAGGGCAATAAGATCTGCATGAATTTCTTTGGCTTTTTCTACAAAGTCAATGGGGGGAATGTCCCGTCCCAGGTCAACCACATCAAATCCAGATGTCTCCAGCATGATCTTCACCAGATTCTTCCCAATATCGTGGGTGTCACCTTCAACTACCCCGATAACGATCTTGCTTTTGCCTGAACGTTCCTGCTGCTTTAGATGAGGACGGATAATCTCAAGGCCTGAATACATGGCATCTGAACACATCAGCAGCTCAGGGATGTAGTATTCCTCTTCCTCGTATAATTGACCGGCCCTATCCATACCCTTGGCCAATCCCATATTGATAGCATCATAGCCATCATACTGTTGGTCAACATATTCCTGGGCAAGCTCAACAGTCAGGTCGTCATCCATTTCCACAACGGATTTGGCCATTTTCTCCAACAGCTCTGCTTTATCCTTTGCCACGATACCCATCTCCTTGTTATGCAAATAAAAAATACTCGGATTTACTCAGACTAATGGCTTGTCAGAGCAAATTCGGCTGAATTTCTTTAATCTCTCCACTTAAGCAGTCTTTTTTCAATCTTTTCAAAGAAATATGTGATAACTGTTACGACGATGCCGATAAAGACGATTCCAGCCACAACCCTCGGGTAGTCGGCAAAATCTGAAAAGTATTTCACATACCAGCCGAGTCCCGATGAGGCACCGATCATCTCCGCCGCAGTCAGCAATATAAATGAGAAGACCAGACCAAGAGTGGCTCCGCTGATGATTGCAGGTAAAATCCCCGGCAGGATAATACGAAACAGCATTGTCCTTTCACTGACGTTCAATACCCGGGCCGAATCAATCAACCGTTTATCAACCGTAAAGGTACCGTTCAAGGTATTGATGAAAACAGGCCAGAATGCGCCGACAAAAATAATGAAGATGGAAGACATCATGAATGTCGGCAAAATTGCAATGGCATAAGGTATGTATACTGTCGGCGGAATCGGGCCGAGAATTTTCGTCATCGGGTTGACGGCGGCATAAAGCCGTCTGCGCCATCCGATAATCAGGGCAAGCGGGATAGCAATTACCAGTGCTAGAATATATCCGGCACTAAGAATTTTGAGAGAACTGAACAGGCATTCCATAAAGACAGGCAGGTCTTCGATAAAGGTCATGACGACCTTGCCCGGAACCGGGAAAAGCAGGTTCTGAAGCAGATCAAGTTTTGAGGTTAAGATCTCCCAGACAAGAAGGAAGGCATATACCACACATGCAATATCGCCCGGAGCTTTTCTGGTGTCCTCGTCGTGTCTTTTCAATATGGTCTGAGCTGTATAGACAATCTGAATCAGAATGAGCAGACCGATCATATATGATTCATATTGAGCACCCTTTTCCAGCTTGCCCGGAATCAAGGTGATGATGACTGCCAAAATAAAAAAGATGTTTGTCACATTGAAAATGCTTTTCCAGTTTATTTGGCTGGACGAATCAATGTCCACGTCTGAGACCATCTTGGCAGCTTCGCATTGACTTTCCATTTTGATATTCTCCTATGCTGCTTCTTCTTCCATTAATTCTTCAAACAGAGACTCGATCAACTGATGCTTCAGGTCATGGTAGCCTTCTGATTTTACAAGTTGAGCCCTGTTTCTCGGGCGGGGAAATTCAAGTTCAACTTCGTCTTTTATACCCTTGCCGATTGACAGCACAATAATCCGGTCGGAGAGAAGGATAGCCTCGTCTACATCATGGGTAACAAAGACCACTGTTTTCTTCTTTTCCCTGTTAAACCAGAGTTTCAGCAGCAAATCCTGCAGGGCCATGCGGTTTTTTGCATCGACTGCACTGAAAGGTTCATCCATCAGCAGGACGTCCGAGTCCATGGCAAAAGCTCTGGCAATGGCTACACGCTGCTGCATGCCTCCGGACAGCTGGTTTGGATATTTATTGCCTACATCACCCAAACCGACCAGTTCGAGATATTTGTCAGCAATTTTCTCCATCTCTTTTTTTGACAGGGCATGCTCCTGCTGTTCGAGGCCGAATATAATGTTGGTTCGGGCATCCATCCACGGGAACAGGGAATAATGCTGGAAAACAACACAGCGTTCTTTTCCAGGTCCCCGGACAATTTTGTTATTGATGCGGATCTGACCTGCGGATGGAAAATTCAGGCCGGAGAGCAGGCTCAGCAGGGTGCTTTTTCCACAGCCGCTTGGGCCTATAATGGAGACAAACTCGCCTTCCTTAACGTTGAAACTCACGTTATTGATGACCG
>QKIH01000098.1 GCA_003249645.1 Desulfobulbaceae bacterium
AGGCAAGCTTAGACCCTTTTGAAATTGAATTTTGTTTTTAGGCATAATCTTTCTCCTTTGGTTTTTAGGAGGATTATGCCATGGCTTGGGTGTCATATAGTGAGCACCCAATTTAAAAACTGAGTTTTAGTGGTAACCAGATATTTTTTAATACATCCATCCACTCTCCTTCTTCTATCATTTAAGGGACATTTCTAGAAAATAAGCAGTTTATTCTGTTTAGCATCCAAAAGAATAATACGTTTTTTCGATTGCGGCCTCTCCAGCCAATACCACAATGTAACACCAAGATAAAAGAAAGTTCAATCAGGTTAGAACGGCGATGAATACTTAAGAATGCATTGCTATCAGCAGGGGTGCGGCAGGAGAAATTGACTATAGATCAGTTTGTCTTTTTTTTCATATTGAGGGGTTAGTCTATCTGAGCGTACAGTTTTTTAACGCAATCAAGACAGAAGCGATGGTCTAATGGAGAGAACCGCAATAGGTTTTTCTGATAAAGGGGATGTAGATCATACAGATACAAAGGACCATGTAGACTAGGCTCAATATTAACAACAGTGTTCTAATATCAACAAAATATTGTATACAACCCTCTTTCAACCAACAGCAACTATCCTGTCTTACTTCTTTTTAGTCCCCGTTCCAACAACACTCATATTTACTTGCTTTGAAGCTGTTCCATAAAACGAATCTGTTCAGCAATGAATGTATTATAGGGTGCGTCAATACCAAGTTTTGCAGCCCGTGCTGCTATAGCGCCGTTAATAAAATCGATTTCGGTCTTACGTCCGGAAGTAATATCCTGGTACATTGATGAATGGTGCCCGGCAGTATTGGGCAGTTGAAAATCACTTAGAAAAACAAGATATTCCTCTGCGTTCTTCCACGGCAACACAACACCTTCAGCCTCGGCTACCATGAAAGCCTCTTCAACTATATGCTCGATGATGTTCCAGGCATGCATATCAGCCAACTTCCCGTATGGAACCCCCATGACAGCACCGAGCGGATTAAGCGCCGAATTATACAGGACCTTCGACCAGACGGAGCTCATGATATTCTCACTGCCTTTTACCTGAATACCTGCACTCTTCACCAACTCCACCAGCCTCATTACATTTTCATCCATCCCGAAAGGGAAGCGGCCAAGATTCATCGGCCCGGTCTCAACTGAGACATGAATCTGGGCATCACCTGCCCATTCAAAACCGGTGATAATGGTTCCTCCAATCACCTTGTCAGTGTATTGAGCAATAATCTCCTCATTGCCCAGTCCGTTCTGCATGCTGACCACTTCTCTGCCTTTAATCACTTCGGCAAACTGTTTACAGACAGCCTCTGTTGCAGTGGACTTTGAAGAGAGTATGATGTAATCGTAATCATCCTGCGGCGCCGTTTCAGAACAACTGAAGGAGGTGGTTGCCTCACCCCACAACCCTGTCATCTTAAAACCTTCGGCCTTTATTTTATCAGCATGCCTCTGTCGACAAACTGCATGGACATAACAGACTGAAGATAACTTTGCTGCAAGGGTCAGACCTACTGCGCCGGCGCCTAAAATCAGAATTTTCATACCTATCCTCTTGTTTTGTTCAACTGTGTGACCTTGCAGCAGCCTTTAAAGGGAAAAAGCTGCAATTTTAATGAAACTGAAATAGGTACACGATTTTATCGAATAAGCAAGCAAACGAAAGCTACAATAAAAATATTTGCGTAAATAATCGAAAACAGATTGAAGGTGAAGAGCTTGTCTATTATTAATAATCAAGGAAAAGGACAGAAGCACAAGATACTTTCTGCATTGATACGGACAATCTGCCTCATATGCCGGGCATGTTTTATCTCAGCCCGCTGCTTTCTGTTTGTAAAGACTTCATGATAATCAATCCACTGGAGGAAAGAACTTGCCGAAAAAGGTGACAATGAGGGATGTTGCTGACCGTGCGGGGGTATCAATTGCCACCGTATCACACGTTGTAAACAAAACCCGCCACGTAAACAAGACAACCAGGGACATTGTTCTTAATGTCATCGAAGAAATCGGCTACATGGGCACCATTGACACGACCCGCAAGGACACCACCCGTCTGATCGGACTCGTTATTGCTGATATTCGTGAAGATTTTTATACAGAAATTGTTAAAGCCGCAGAGACTGTTGCCTGCGACAACGAGTTTTCAATCATCCTCTGCGACGCCGAAGATGATGAGCAGAAAGAGCTTTTCTACATTCGCATGCTGCTCCAGCATAATGTCCAAGGAATTATTCTGGCACCCATTAACCGTTCAACTCCGCCTGCTATTTTAAAAGAAGCCGATATCCCTGTGGTCCTGATCGACCGCTGTTACGAAGAGCAAAACTATGATTTTATCGGCATCAACAACTTTTCAGCCGGCAAAGAGGCGACCCTCCATCTTCGCCGTC
This sequence comes from Desulfobulbaceae bacterium, assembly GCA_003249645.1. Taxonomy (GTDB): domain Bacteria; phylum Desulfobacterota; class Desulfobulbia; order Desulfobulbales; family Desulfocapsaceae; genus SZUA-575. The sequence continues at coordinate 2,428 of QKIH01000098.1, forward strand.
ATGGTGCAAAGCGGGTTGGTTTTATCGGCTACGATGACTCCGTTTTTACCATTCAGCAGCGGATTCAAGGCTACCTTGATGCTCAGGAAGTACTCGGTGAGACAGAAAATGCACAGATCTTGCGGCTCAAATACCACAAGGACCGATCAACTTCGAAGATTGCCAACATGGTCCGGGAAAACAAGCTCGACGGCCTTGTTTGCGGCACCTCACATGCCTGCTACGAAACAATTTCCGCTTTAAAAGAACACGACATACGCATCCCGGAAGATGTCCGCATCATCACTTTTGATGAGAACAAATGGTTCGATTACCTCTCCTTCCCGCTCTCTGTCGTCAGGCAGCCCACTGCTGAAATCGGCACACTCGCAGTGGAATTTGTCATCAATAAACTGCGCAACCCCTTGCGGGGCAAGTATGACCCGCGAAAAATACTGCTCGACTTTGAGATCATAAATCGTTAGGAAACATCTCCTCTCTTAACACTGCTGTTTCGACGTTTTCCCCCGCATCCGCGCATCGGTTTCGTTTTCTCTTGACCTTTCATACGAAAATATTCGAAAATAAAAACGAAAGTCCGACAAATAAACATTTTTGCGCTTATTTTTGGGGAGAAAAACTATTTGACAAAATTTACGTAAAATATAATAAACAATTGTTAAAAATTTAACATATGGCAATTTTGTAAAACGGACTTCAAACTTGTCATTGTTGGAAGCAGGCTGCACTTCAGACAAACATCTCCAGAGTGTAAACCTGTGAATATCGGTTAAAAACGAGCTGCAAGAGTTTATCATATGGAACAGGAAAAGTTACTTGAAGTAAGGAATATCAGCAAATCCTTTCCCGGCGTAAAAGCTCTGGAGGATATCTGTTTTTCGGTCAAGAAAGGCTCTGTCCATGTACTCTGCGGAGAAAACGGTGCCGGCAAATCGACCCTGATGAAAATCATTAACGGTATCTATAAAGCAGATTCCGGACAGATTTTCGTAGGCGGCCAGCAGGTTGATATCCAGGATCCGATTAAGGCGCGCAGCCTCGGCATCTCGATGATTTTCCAGGAGCTCAACTACACACCTGAAATGACCGTTGAAGAGAGCCTTTTTATCGGCAGGCTCCCCACCAAAAGATTCGGCCGCGTTGACTGGAAAACAATCAGAAAAGAAACCGTTGCCCTCCTCGCCCGTGAGGGCCTGCCTTACGATCCCCAGACAAAACTGAAAGACCTGACAGTATCTGATCTGCAGATGCTCGAGATCACCAAGGCAATCTTTCATGATGCTGACATCCTGATCATGGATGAACCTTCTTCTTCCATTGCCCAGAAAGAGGTCGAAACTCTCTTTGAAAAGATAGAAGACCTTCGCTCCCGGGGAAAAGGGATTGTCTATATCTCGCATAAGATGGATGAAATTTTCAGGATAGCCGATGAAATTTCGATCCTGCGCGACGGCATCATCGTCGAAACAAGGCCAAAAGAGGAGTTCAACATTCAGACCGTTATCGCGATGATGGTCGGCAGGGAGCTGGGCGGAGACTTCCCGAAAGAAGAAATTGGTCTGGGCGATACGGTTCTTGAGGTCAGCAACTTCACCGGCAGCAAAGGTTTTCACAATATCAATTTCAACCTGCATGCAGGAGAAATAATCGGTTTTGCAGGTCTGGTCGGCGCCGGTCGGACAGAGCTTGTCCGCGCCCTGTTCGGCCTTGATCCGCATCGTGGTGGCACCCTTCGTCTTCACGGCAAAGAGATACAGATAAAAAATGTTCAGGACAGCATAAAAAACGGTGTCGTAATGCTCTCTGAAGACCGTAGAAGATACGGTCTGGTTCTTATCCGCGACGTGAAGGAAAACGTCACCCTTGCCACTTTATCACGATTCTTCAGAGGCGGCAGGCTGCGGGTAAAAGAAGAGAACGAAGCTGTTGAAAAAGTATGCCGCCGCATCCGGGTAAAGACTCCTTCTATCGATACCCAGGTAAGTACGCTGAGCGGCGGCAATCAGCAGAAGATCGTTCTGTCCAAATGGATGCTGCAGAATCCTGAAATACTCATTCTGGACGAACCGACAAGAGGCATCGATGTCGGCGCCAAATTCGAAATTTATAAACTGATGACGGAAATTGTCAGCGAAGGCAAATCCATCATCATGGTCTCATCCGAACTCCCCGAACTCATAGGCATGTGCGATCGTATTTATGTCATGGCGGGTGGAAAGATCACCGGCGAGCTTGAACGAGCAGAGTTTTCGCAGGAAAAGATCATGAGATACGCAATGGGAATGCAATAATCCGTTTTAAGACGGTCAGAGTTTGAACAAAAGAGGTAAAAATGACTCCTATGCTTAGAAAGTCGCTTGATGTCTGGCATGTAATCAAATCACGCTACTCCATTTATTTTGTATTGGTCGTGATGTTCTGCATGTGTGCACTGCTCAATGAGAATTTTCTTTCTCCAAGAAATCTTGCAAACATCTCGGCACAGATCTCGGTCACCACCATTCTGGCCTTCGGCGAGACACTGCTGATCATCGGCGGCATGCTCGATCTCTCGTGCGGATCTGTACTCGCCTTTGCAGGCCTGATGTCGGTTTATTTCTTCAAACTTACCGGCTCTCTGCCCCTTGCTTTCAGCATCGGGCTCTGCTTCGGTATGCTCTGGAATCTGCTGAACGGTATTCTTGTTCGCTATTTCAAGGCACCGCCTTTTATCGCTACCCTGGCAATTCTTGCCATGGCCCGCGGCAGCGCACTGCTTTTTACCAAAGGCAGAAACATCTATCAAATCGGCGACTTTGTCTGGTTTGGTCAGGGCAGCATTGGCTTCGTTCCTGTCCCTGTCATCTTCATGGTCCTGATAGCCGTAATTACCTGGTATATCCTTCACCACACCACCTTTGGCCGTTCACTCTACGCGGTCGGCGGCAATGAAGAAGCAGCCCGCGCCTCAGGAATCAATGTCGGTAGAATACAGATAGGAGCGTACCTCATCAACGGAGCCTTCGTCGGCCTTGCCGGTCTGCTTCTGATGTCCAGAGTAAATGCAGGACTTCCCAATGCCGGCATCGGCTATGAATTTGAAGCCCTTACAGCTGCAATCATCGGCGGAACAAGTTTTTCAGGCGGCATAGGCACAGCAGGCGGAACGCTTGCAGGCGCATTTATTGTCGGCTTTCTCAATAATATCATGAACCTTACAGGCGTCGATTCATACCTGCAGCAGGTTATTAAAGGTGCAATCATTGCCCTCGCGGTCATCTACGATATCCGCGCCAAAACCAAGCGGTCCCAGAAGGGTCTTGGCGGCGTGGAACATCAGGGTGAAACAAAGACCAGTGCATAGCAAAGCGTATTTTCCGACCCAACCGGCCGGTTTTATTAATGGGGTTCGCTGGGAACCCGAACGAATAATCATTGAGGAGGAGTACTGAATGAATTCTTTTTTCAAGAACATCAAAGGAAAGTGCCTTGTAGCAGCAGCTGCCTGTCTTATGACAGCTTCTTTTGCTCAGGCTCAGAATTACAAGATCGCATTTATTGCGAGAGCGCAGGCTGACTCTTTTGCAGCATGGCTTGCAAACGGTATTGAGGAAGAAGTTGCAAAATATCCTGATCTGTCTGTCGATATCATGGACAGCCAGGCAGACGATATGAAAGAAAATGCGTTTATCGAAAACGCAATCGCCAACAACTACGACCTCATTATTGTTCAGCCAAACAATGGTGAAGCGCAGCGTCCATACATCGAGAACGTTGTCAAAGCAGGTATTCCGGTAATCATTACCAACCCTCGTGTTAAAGGTATCGAAGGTGCATCTACAGTTGATGCCGACCCTTATGAGCAGGCAGCAGTTAACGCACGTCTTGCTCTTGAGCAGGTTCCTCAGAATGCAAACGCTGTTGTTCTCCTTGGACCAGCTGGAAACATGCATGCTGACATGAGACATGAATCATGGAAAAAAGAGTTCTTTGACAAACGTCCTGACGTAAAGATCGTTGGTGAGCAGATTGCACACTGGAACAAAGATGAAGCAATGCGTTACATGGAAGACTGGGTTCAGGCAAACGACAAGATTGACGTAATCGTTGCCATGAATGACAACATGTGTGCTGGTGCACTTGAAGTTGTGAAAGGAAATCCAAAGTTTGCCAATATCCTTTCCTACGGTGTTGACGGAACTGCAGAAGCAGTACTTCTTATCAAAGATGGTAAAATGACTGCAACCTCACTGCAGAACGCATATGATCTGGCCGCTAAGAATATCAGCGTTGCTCACGATATTTTAACCGGCAAAGCAAAACAGGTTGATACCGATATCGACTGTCCTCTGATCACCAAAGATAACGTTGATCAGTATATCGAAATCCATAAGAAAGCTGGTGCAATCCAGTAACTTATGACCAGGCGTCTTTCTCTGCCCTGCATCGCAGAGAAAGACGCTTTTCTCTATGAAAAGCTCAATTTTTGAAACTTTCTTTTTCGAATTTTTTTCTCTTTTTTCTTCTTCCGGACACCGTGGAAGAACCCTAGCATGTTGTATCGCCAGCAACTCCCACTCCCTGCATCCTATATATTGCGTGCAAAGCAACCGGGACAAGGCGAATTTGAATAACCCGGCATATACAGTTAACATGAGTTTATGCTCCTAAAAAAATTACAGGTGAAAAAAATGAAGTCAGTGGTCTTGGAAAAACAGGGTAAAATGGCCATCAAGGACATGCCTCTTCAAGGTGAAATGACACCTGAGAGCGTCAGAATAGCTGTTAAAAACGTTGGCATCTGCGGATCCGATGTGCACTACTACACCCACGGCCGTATCGGACCCTTTATAGTCGATGCCCCGATGATTCTCGGTCACGAAGCATCCGGTGTCATCGTTGAAATAGGCAAAAATGTCAAAGGACTCGCTGTCGGAGACAAGGTCTGCATGGAACCGGGCATACCTAATGCCAAGTCACGTGCTTCAAAACTTGGTATTTACAACCTTGACCCGGATGTTCAATTCTGGGCCACACCGCCGGTTCACGGATGCCTCATAGAAGAAGTTATTCATCCTGCAGAATTTACCTTCAAGCTGCCGGAACAGGTATCACTTGCAGAAGGTGCAATGGTTGAGCCGCTGGCGATTGGTCTTCAGGCTGCAAAAAAAGCTGCTATAACACCCGGTGATGTTGCGGTAGTGATCGGCGCTGGAACCATTGGCATCATGTGTGCCATTTCTGCTATGGCAGGCGGCTGCAGCAGGGTCTTTATCACCGATGTAAAACGTGAAAAACTTGACATTGCCGCAAGCTACCCAGGCATCACCGCCATTGATGTGACCAAAGAAAATCCGCTTGAAATTGTAAAGAAGGCTACCGGTAACTGGGGCGCTGACGTTGTCATTGAATGTTCAGGTGCACCTGCCGTTTACAAAGACATCACCGAATACTGCTGCCCAGGCGGCCGCATCGTTCTGGTCGGTATTCCGATAGATCCTGTACCAATGGATATTGCCAGAATTCAGGCGAAGGAGCTTGATATTTCGTCAGTTTTCCGCTATGCAAACATTTATCCGAGAGCAATTGAGCTGATTGCATCGGGCCAAATTGATGTGAAAAAGCTGATCAGCGGCACCTTCCCCTTTAAACAATCTCTTGCGGCCTTTGAAAGAGCATGCGAGATGCGGGCGGGCGATGTAAAGCTGCAGATTGAACTATAAGTACATAACCCACTTATATTACACCGTTAAGAGGTCGTCATGTCAGGATATCTGATCGGAATAGACATCGGCAGTTCTTCTGTGAAAGTAAGCCTTGTTGAAGCAGACAGCGGCAAGGTTGCAGCATCTTCGACTTCTCCATCGACAGAAATGGAGATTACTGCAAGGAAAGCCGGCTGGGCCGAACAGCATCCTGACCTCTGGTGGAAACATCTGAAAAACTGTCTGCAGGCAATCGGCAAAAGCCATCGCCGTGAGCTCTCTGAAGCCAGAGCAGTGGGAATTGCCTACCAGATGCACGGCCTCGTTGCCGTCGATAAATCGCAAAAACCATTGCGTGACTCCATTATCTGGTGCGACAGCCGTGCCGTTCCTTACGGCACGCAGGCTTTTACCGAACTCGGAAAAGAACAGTGCTACCGTCACCTGCTGAACTCACCGGGCAACTTCACTGCCTCAAAACTTGCCTGGGTTAAAGAAAATGAACCGGAGCTTTTTTCCAGGATTGATAAAATTATGCTGCCTGGCGAATATATCGGCTTACGGTTAACCGGTGAAGCTGTCACCACTGCAAGCGGTCTGAGTGAAGGCATCATGTGGGATGTCCTTGCCGACAAGCCTGCCGGTTTCCTGCTCGACTATTTCGGTTTTCCTTCTTCCCTGCTCTCTACTGTCAAACCGTTATTCGGTGAGCAGGGACACATCACCGCCAATGCAGCCGAAGAACTCGGCCTGCCAGCCGGGATTCCTGTATCTTATCGCGCCGGCGACCAGCCTAATAACGCCTTTTCACTCAACGTACTCAACCCGGGCGAGGCGGCAACAACCGCCGGTACATCAGGCGTTGTTTACGGTGTAACCGACCAGCCATCCTACGATCCGCTTTCACGGGTTAATACCTTTGTCCATGTCAATCATGGTGAACAACCTCGATACGGAGTGCTGCTTTGCCTGAACGGCACAGGAAGTCTCAACCAGTGGCTGAAACGGATGCTCAGTATTGATGAGAAGCACCCGATTGACTACGAGCTGATGAATCAGCTGGCCGCATCGGCAGATGCAGGTGCTGCTGATTTACGCATATACCCGTACGGAAACGGTGCAGAAAGAACACTTGAAAACCGTAATCCCGGCGGAGCAGTCGAAAATCTGAATTTCAATATCCACTCCAAGGCCCACGTATTACGGGCAGCACAGGAAGGCATTGTCTACGCCCTCTACTACGGCATGGAGATAATGCGGGGGATGGGTATGGAAGTCAGCACCGTTAAAGCCGGACGCGCCAATATGTTTTTAAGTCCGTTGTTTCGCAAAGTATTTGCAACTGTCACCGGGGCTACCGTAGAACTGTACAATACTGACGGTTCTGTCGGAGCTGCCAGAGGCGCCGGAGTAGGGGCCGGAATTTACAGCTCTTTTGCTGACGCTTTTTCCAATCTTCGCTGCGAAGAAACCATTGAACCGGATTCAGCCCTGAAAGACACGTACATCGAGTTATACACTGCCTGGAAAAAGGGCCTCGAACGCAAACTCGTTTAAGCAGCAGACACAGATACGCCCTGCTGCTTTTTTCGTTCTCGTTCCCACCTTACTTTGGCGGCGGATAGGCAGGTGATACGTACCACTTTTCTTTCGGCACGACCTTCGCATCTTCCGTATCACCGACATAATGCGGAGTCATTATGGCCACATTATATTCATTGAATGTATCCTGAATATTGCTGTGCAGTTCAGAATAAATTTTCGGCATCTTTTCAACATTTCGACAGAAGACATTGAGTTCATATACCACGCCAAAGTCGCCAAGCTCTTTTTGCAAGACGAAGGGCTCTGTCTTTCTCATCAGTCCATCGGTACGTTCAGCCGCCATCAGCAGCATTGCTTCAACCTGCCGCCAAGGCACTTCATAGCCGATACCTACGGTGGTATGCAAAATCAACCCCTCTTTGGCGGCAAGACTGCTGTAATTGGTTACCTCACCGCTGAGAATCTGTGAATTGGGCAGAACGATCTCTTCATTCTTGAGAGACCTGATATGCGTTTCCATCAGACGAACATCTGTTACATCGCCGACATAGTTCCCTATTTTTACACGATCGCCAATTTTGAACGCCCTTCGATAGGTCATTGTATAACCGGCAATGATGTTAGCGACAAGAGATGATGAACCCAGTGAAAATAGGACACCGAGCAGGATCGACACCCCTTTAAAGGCCTCCGAACCTGAACCTGGGATATAGGGATATGCAATGACAATCCCCAGAATGATGACCAGAATACGGACAATACGGTAGGTGGGAAGGGCCCACTCCGTCTCAAACCCGGCTATCTTTAGATGTCCCTGATCAATCTGATCGAAAAAAGCCTTGGCAAGCACCAACAGATAGCGGAAGACGAAATAAATTATAATGAGAAAAAACAGGCTCGGCAGATAGTCAATGAAAGCTGCCGAGAGGGTTTCCACTGGCCCGATAGTATAACTGAGCAGAGTGAAGACAAAATAGCGGGTCCACGGAAAGAGAGCCAGCACGAAATTGAGGAAAATGTAAATAACGGCAATGACAATCACAAGCCTGGAAGCATTAATGGCATATTTCAACACATTCCAGATCTGTTTGGCCTTTAGAATGCGTTTTGATTTGGATTCAAATACCTCGATTTTTCTTTTAAAGTGCCGATCAAGCAGTTCATCTGACTTTTTAAAACTCCAGAAAAGCAGATAAAGGGTTATGCCCAGCAGTGCCGTTCTTACCAGAGCTTTCAACAAATTCTTTTTCAGGGTATCAGGCTGACGGGCAAATCGGTACTCCTCAATTGCTCTGACTATCTGTTTCAGGACATATTTTTCAGTAAAACTATCGGCACTAAAATCCCCTTCAAGAGAGACATCTTCCGAAGTAATCCTGACTATCGCCTCGCCATTGCCGAAGATTGTATAAACCCCGCTTTTTTCATTTACAGTCAGGGTATTCGGATCAAAAGCAGGGTCTTTTGCCAACTGTTTGATCCTCTGAGCCGCTTTTTTTGTACGTTTTTTCGCCGGATAAGATTGAAGACCGACCAGACGAAAGAGTTCCCTGCCGTCAACGACAACCATGGCATTATTGTCTGATCCGGATGCATTATTTTGTGCTGAAGATACAACCTGAGAAATAAGCTCATCTTCCGTGTCCCCATCAGCACCCAGAAGACTACAGGGCAGCAAAAGAACCAAAATGGCGGTACAGAATAGAAGTGAACGGATCAGGCGACGTTTTTTTGCTGACATGACTCTTCCAATTACCCTAAATAGTATATTTTCCTGGTTAAAACCCTAACACCAAACATATCAGAAACAGCAGATATATTCCAAGCCCTCATCTCCTGCAATAAAGAGAAAAGGAGTGGATACAGTGTACTATTTTACTTGAGTTCCGTCATTACAGATCAGAAACTGCTTCTTTTATTATTTAGTCCGCGAACAACCAGAAAAGTAGATAGTGAGACTGCAATCATAACAGCTGCGACAGGTGCTGAGTAGATCAGTCCGTAATTATTGAACCGGTCATAGATCAATACCGGTGCTATCATCGGATGATAGGCAATGATGACAACGGCACCGAACTCTCCAAGCCCGCGGCTCCACATCATCAGCATCCCGTTGACAATATCTTTCTGCGCATTGGGAAGCACCACACGAAAGAAGACGGAAAAACGGCCTGCCCCCAATGTGCGCGCCACATTTTCCAGCTTTGGATCGACATTTTTAAATCCCTCTTTTGCACCGTTTATCAGAAAAGGTGAAGAGAGAAACATCATGGCAATCATAATGCCCGCCTCGGTATCCATAAAACTAATACCGAAAATAGTGAAAAAATCTTTCATCATCCCCCGGTTAAAAGCCATGAGCAGTGCAATACCGGCAGCGGTGTGCGGGATCATGACAGGGATATCGATGATGCTCTCTATGATCGCCTTACCCCGAAAGTCATTTCTTGCTATCAGGTAAGCCAAAGGCAGTCCGGTAACCAGAACGAAGAATGTCCCGTAAAAGGAGATCTTCATGGTCAACAGCACTGAATAGAGAATTTCCTTATCACCAAAAGCCTCAACCAGATTGAAGAATCCGACACCATTGAACAAGCCGATTATCGGGATAATAATAAACAGCAGTATCAGACTTGAAAGAAGTATAAAGCTGAGATTAAAGAGACATTTCATCTGCGTTCCCTTCCTGCTCGAAAAATGATACTGCATCCTCTCCAAAACCAAGATACATCTCTGCACCAATGGTTGTCACTTGAGGATCATAGAGCTGTCTTGCTATCTTTACGAAGATTGTATGTCCCTGAGAATCGACAGTGAGCTTATAGTGATCAGACTCCTCTTTCAGTTCACGGCAAAGCCCCTGAACATTGTATTGTTCAGACAAGGGGCTTTCCGAAAGCTTTATAAGAGCAGGATCAACACTGAAATAAAGCCCTGCTGCGCCAGGCTGAATAAGCTGCGCAGGGAAAATATTACGAAAGCCGAGGAATCTGGCCAGAGTCAAGGAACGCGGACGTTGCAGCACCTGCTGCGCCGGACCATGTTCAAGGAGACGGCCATCCATCATTATCCCTATATTATCTGCAAGATATGCGGCCTCACGGAAGTTATGCGTAACGTGAAGGACCGTGATATTAAAGCGATTATTCAGCCCCTTCAGGTTCTCCATGATGGTGTTTCGAAAACTCGGATCAATGGCACTGAGCGGTTCATCAAGCAGGAGTATTTCAGGGCGCGAATATATAGCCCGGGCAAGGGCAACCCGTTGTTTTTCTCCGCCGCTTAAATACCGTATGTTACGGTGGAGCAGGTGTTCAAGATCGAGAAAATCAATCAGTTCATCCCACTGTTTGTTAGTAAATGTCTCGAGTACCCCATTCCCTGAACGTTTCCAGAACCGGCTTCGATAGCGATCGGAAAATCGGATGTTTTTCAGCACTGAAAGATGAGGAAAAAGAGCAAAATCCTGATAGACGAAACCGATCCTTCGCCTCTCAGGCAACATTGCCGTAATATCCCGGCCGCGAAAAGAGACCGTACCGGAATGCTTGTGCAGACCGGCAATGGTCTCCATCAACATGGTTTTACCACTGCCGGTTCGTCCGAGAATAACGAAGTAATCCTGATCTTTTACGTCGAGAGAAACCTGTTTCAACGTAAAAGACCCTTTCTGCAGCCCTATGTTACGAAGAGAGAGCATTAATTGATGATCGTGGCGTCACCAGTGATAACAGCAGGAGCAATAACGCTCTGGCCATGCTTCACCATAATATCCTGACCTTCTTGTGAAAGGACAAAATTAACAAAGAGTTTCGCCCCTTCTTTATTCGCTGGGCAGATATCGTTTTCAGCTACAGTAATACCGTAAACCATTGGTGCACCTGTCTGAGTAATCAACTCACCAGGCTTTTTGCCGTTAATTTTAAATTCAGCCATTTTATACTGATCAACAAATTTTGCACTCTTCAGCGACACCTCTTCAGGCAAACTTACATATTGAAGATGATGCTGTTCGGCAACAGACTTGTAGATGTAGAGATAGTCATACTGACCGGTTTCAAGAAGCGCCAGCAGGTCAGTCTCTTTCGGCCGGACAACAACTTTATCCTTGTTTTCTTCTCCGTTCTGATATGAATCGCCGTAACCGAAGAGGTTATCAAAAAGTCCTGGAATTTTATAGTAACCTTCCGCCAGCTCAGTTACCAGCATTGAGCGATAGCCGCATGGGTCGAGGTTAGGATCGGAATGAGCTATCTTTACACCATTTTTTAAAAAGATCTGCGGCCAGTTCTCAGTAGTAATTTCATCCGCATATTTAGAATCCTTATTATAGGCAAGAACCATTTCATTGGTTGCAAATTGTGCGTTAAATTTTGCGTTCTTCGGAATCATAAGTTTGTCAATAACCTGGTAATCCGCACTTGCCATAACATCTGCCGGTTTGTGAATGTCGGTGATTTTTCGTGCACAGGCGACGCTGCCCCCAGCCTCCCGTAATACATCATACTGAGGATATTTTGCTTCAAAGACTTTCTCGATTTCTCCAAAAGGAATAGAAAGACTGCCGGCGTGGAAAACTATAATCTTTTCCTGGGCATACGCGGTTGTTGTCATCGCCAGCATGGCAGCAAAACACAGTAACTTTTTCATTTACCTCTCCTTTAAGCGTAATGTTTATTGATTGGCCTCAACATGATGCCACGATAGAACAAGACAGGGCTAACCCCGGTATAAAATGAAGAATTCATTTTTATGCGATAAAACCTGACTGCAGCCATTGGTCTTCAATACGGTTATTACTTAAACTTACTCATAATTACCATAACTAACAAATTGTAATTATTATAATTTTCTATACAACGTGATAGTCTGTAATGAATTCCTGATCTTTTCGCAAGTATCTAATTCGATCAAATGCACTTAATTCTTTGGCCCTGCAACCGTAGTTGCCGACCACGACGATATCATGTTGATCAGTTGCCGTAAGAACGATTTTTTAACTATTTGAAATGAATCAGTAACTCTACACGTGAAAGGTGAAATCTGATTGGGATATCGTGAGTAGATATGTGCCTCGACTGAAAACAGCGACTCCTGTTTTAATCGACGGCAAAGAGAGACCCTGGCTGCACCGGCTTCACTTCTTATTGCAGCCAATGCAACTCAAACGTTAACCATCCATGAAAAGGCGTGGCTACCTGCAAAAGTTAGGGATAGCCACCGATCAGTTCAACTATTTAGGCCATAACTGCAAACCGTAACTGACGAAAATCATACACAAAACAATGCATGCAAGACCAACAGCAACAGTTGCCGACAACCTCTTTGTTGAAAACAATTCCCGGATACCCACATATGTTCCGATTGCTGTTACAATCGCACCGAATTCACAGACAACCAGCAGGGTCAGGAGCGGGATTATGGTACTGCCATCCTGGCGCAATCCACTCCCTCTCAAAACGACCATAAGCAAAACCGCACCGAGAACTCCGGCAATATAGGGAAAATTATTTTTTGACATGAGTAGCACCTATCGTTGATTCTGTTGCACCTGAGTGATCCTTCAAATATCAGGGGTTACTAATAACCTCTGATATTTATCCCCCCCTTGATAACCAGATAAAACTAACGCATGCAACCATGAAATTCATTGAGAAAGAGACATCCGCGTAAATTCATTCTGTGCAAGGAAGGAGAAAGATGATGCTCAGCCTGTTTATTGGGTCAAACAGATTATTTTCAGTTGATTTCATATTTTTATTGAATATATGCTCATATCGTAGAACAATAAGCAATTATATTCATTGGGCATTTTTTCGATGCCTGAATTTTAAAGAGAATAACTTCCGCTAATCCGGGCAACATCCAGCATTCCTGTCGACAACCATGCTCCAGGTGTTGAGAACCAGTTAGCCCCGTTTTAGAGCTTGGTTATTTTCATCATTTAAGGAGGTCAACAAAACCTGTCAGGAAAGTTTTATATTCTTAAACGGCAGTTTCAGTACGATAAGAGTCCGTTTTTCAAATCTCGTACCAGTGCTCATTCCGGCAGATTCCTGAAGAGACAGCCGTCTTTTCCGGTAACTGAGTGCCGGCAAATGAACCAGTAATAAATTCTACGCAATAGGAGCTATTATGGCAGTTAAAGAGATGGTATATGGTTTTTTCATTCCCAGTGTTACCTTAATCGGAATTGGTGCTTCAAAACAGATTCCCGCAAAAATCCGCGCTCTTGGCGGCACAAAGCCGCTGCTCGTTACTGACAAGGGCATCACTGCTTGCGGAATTACCAAACAGATCACCGATCTGCTCGATGCTGCAGGAATGCAGTACAAGGTCTACGACGAAACCATCCCCAACCCGACTGACAAAAATGTTCACGACGGTGTCGAGATTTACCGGAAGAATAAATGTGACTCCCTTATTTCACTCGGTGGAGGGAGTTCCCATGACTGCGGCAAAGGCATCGGCCTCGTTGTTGCCAATGGCGGAAAAATCCATGATTTTGAAGGACTGGACAAATCAAAATCGCCAATGCCGCCATATCTTGCTGTTAACACCACCGCAGGAACCGCATCAGAAATGACCAGATTCTGCATTATCACCGATACCTCCCGCAAAGTAAAAATGGCAATCGTTGACTGGCGAACAACACCTGGAGCTGCCATCGACGACCCAATGCTTATGGTCGGCATGCCGCCAGCCTTGACCGCAGCCACCGGGATGGACGCACTTACCCATGCGGTTGAAGCGTATGTGTCGACCATCGCAACACCGATGACCGATGCCTGTGCAGAAAAATCGATTAAGCTCATTGCGAAATACCTGCGCAAGGCCGTTGCCAATGGAGAAGATATCGAAGCCCGAGATGCCATGTGCTATGCCCAGTATCTGGCAGGGATGGCCTTTAACAACGCCAGTCTCGGTCATGTTCATGCCATGGCCCACCAGCTCGGTGGATTTTATGATTTGCCGCATGGTGAATGTAATGCGATCCTGCTGCCCCATGTACAGCGGGTTAATCTCAATGCCAAGCTCGAACGTTTTGCTGAGATGGCCGAATTCCTCGGTGAAAATATCACCGGCCTTTCTGTCAGGGACGCTGCCGATAAATGCCTCCAGGCTATTCAGACACTATCCACCGATATAGGAATCCCAGCCGGTCTCATCGAACTCGGCAAACGTTATGGGAAGGATGTGAAGAAAAAGGATATCAAAGTCATGACCAAAAATGCCCAGAAGGATGCCTGCGGCCTGACCAATCCGAAAAAACTGACCGATGCTGAAGTAGCGGCAATTTATGAGGCTGCACTCTAACAGCAGTTTCACAGTGAAGACATTTCCGGGCAGTAAAAGCTGTCGATAAGCTGCCCGGAAAAGAGCATCAGCTTCAAGCAACTACCAAAATCTGGCCGCAGATTGCTCCCGATTCACATCGGGACGCCAGCATACCTTCCAAAATCGATCACTTTCTCTTTATAATTTCGTCATCGATCAGCTTTGTACTGACAAATTTGTCATCTTTAATATGAAGATTTTCTCAAACTACAATTTTTTTTTAAAACCAAAAAAATATGTAGCAAAAAATCCTGAGACGCGGTTAGTGTCTGCTCGGCAATTTTTTCAGATTATCTTTTACATCTCATATATTCGTTGTGCACTCGCTAAACCACCGCAAATCACGTGCCTGCAACAGGCACCGGCAAAATTCTGCAAAACATCTGTTATCAGGACTGCTTATATCAGCCCTGCTTTTTCTATCCATCTCCTGTCCTGTTTTCGGAGCGGACAGTATTGAAGAAACCAAGCAGAAACCTTCTCTTCTGGAACAGGTTTCAGGATCAACACCTCCCGACCAGCTTTATCTCGGGATGTACACTCTTCACTTTGACGACAAAAGCCGCAGAATCAGGAACTGGCAGCAGAACTTGATAGCCGTACAATATAAAGGGCTCTTCCTGGGCACCTTTGACAACTCTTTCTACAACCGCTGCTGGGCAGCAGGAATATCTCGAGAAGTATATTCTTCGCCCCTTTCAAACGATTGGGATATTGAAATGGGCTATAAAGTCGGTTTGATTTACGGATATGAAGAAGATGAAGCTCCGTTTTCCAGCATCTCGCCGATTATCCCCTTGATTGAATTATATACTCAAACAATATTTCGCAAACATTTCGGTATAGAATTGATGCTTACAACTTCATTATCGGTCAGCTTCTTTTATCGGTTCCCGCTGTATGAATAAGATCCGGATAAGGGTGTTCTGGCCATACCGACGACATCTACACCATGCCGGATCAGGCTATGATTCCATATCGTTCAGCTGTCCGATCTCTCCGATTGCAACTATGGTATCCCCTTCCTTGAACAGATAGTCCGGATTCGGCACGTAACGGTACTGGTCCTCTCCTTTACGCTGGACAGCAATGATCTGAATCGAATACTTTCTCGTCAGTTCAAGATCTCTCAAGGCCTTTCCAGCCCATTTCTTTATAACCAGTTCTTTTACAACCATTGAGCGATCAAAAGGAAGAAACTCGATGAACCCCGGAATGGCGATGCGGCTTGCAATCTGTTTTGCAGCCATAAACTCGGGAATAATGACCTCATCAACCCCGATCTTATACAGCAGTTTCTCATGATCGCGATGTATCGCCTTGGCATAGACCTTCTGCACCTGCAGCTCTTTGAGATACAGGGCGATCATGACGCTTTCGGCAATGGCATCACCAACGCTGACCAGAACATGCTCAAGGTCATGGATGCGGATCTGCTCAAGGGCCTCCTTGGTCATGGCATCCGCCTCATACACCTGGGTAAGAATACGCTGGGCAGCTTTGACCTTGTCAGGATTTGAGTCCACCCCGAGAACCTCGTGGCCGTAGGATATCAGCTGTTTCCCGAATTCAAGACCAAACTTTCCCAAACCAATGATTCCGACCTGTTTTTTCATATTTTTCTCCAGCAAATTCATCCTATAGGCAGTTTTTCTTCGGCGTATTTATAGAGTAAACGTTTTCTTAATGACTGGATTGAGCCGAGCAGCAGCAGCGGCCCAAGACGTCCGACAAACATCAGCAGAATAACGATAACCTTCCCCGCTGCTGTAAGTTTTCCTGTCAGACCGGTTGTCAGGCCAACAGTACCGAAAGCTGAAAAAACCTCAAACATAATTTCAAGAAACTGTCCTCTCACCTGATTATGCGGCAGATCACCGCCTTCGGTGAAATCAAGCAGCAGAACAGAGATAAAGATCATAACCAGAGAAAAGAAGACCAGCGACAAGGCACGGTTAAGCGTTTCTTTATCAATCGCAAAGCGGCCTATGATCACCTGCTGGGTCCCGTTAACCTGTGACATGACAAAAGCATGAAGAACCCTGAAAGTCGTCACCTTGATACCACCTGCACAAGACCCCGGAGCACCACCGATAAACATCAGAAAAATCATGAATACCAGTGAGGCATTGGTCATGGCGGAAATATCGAGGGTATTAAAACCTGCTGTTCTGAGCGTCACCGACTGAAACAGTGAAGTCAGCAGGGCTTCATGAAAGGGCAGATATTCACGGTAGTTTACAAATTCACTGAAATAGATGTACACCCAGCCCAGGACAATCAGAAAAAGTGTTGTCTGCACTACGATCACAAACTGATAAGTCGGTCTTGCCTCAATTTTTCTGCCGCTGACATAAAGCATAAACAAGCGGCGGCCCTCGACCATTACCGCAAAACCGATGCCGCCCAGAATGATCAGCAGCATGAAGATGATGTTGACCGGCCAGTTTCCGCCAAACTGTACCAGGCTGTCGCTGTTTAATGAAAATCCGGCATTGCAAAACGCAGAAACAGAATGAAACAGCGCTGAGAACGGCGGGAACGCCTGTGGATCGGCAAGATAAAGAGAAACCGCTCCTACACCTTCAATGGCAAGCGTTGCAGTGAGAATGGCAATCAGGAAACTGCCGAGATGAAACGAACTGTCATGCAGTAGGTCCTGACCAACCGTCATCCGGTCAGTCAGCGAAACCTTTTTATTCAACAGGTAAAACGCAAGACTGGTAAATGACATAATGCCAAGACCGCCTATCTGGATCAGTAACAGTAAAATCACCTGACCGGTCAGGTTGAATGCTGATCCGGTATCGACGACAGCCAGGCCGGTCACACACACTGCCGAGGTAGCGGTAAACAGACTGTTGATCCACGAAATCGAGGTCTCATTAAGACAAAACTGCATATGCAGCAAAACCGTACCTGCCAGAATTGCCGCACCGAAAAAAATCACCGGCAGCGCTAATGGAGCAATCAGCTTTCGTCTTGTTGTCACCGTGGAGTTTCCTTTCTCTTTACGGTCTCAAAGCACTCTCTTTAGGGGTCAGCAGGCTACCTGCTGGCGCTGGATTTCAACCCCCTTATCTTTTGGCAAGGCGCTCAAAACAATCAAAATAATCCGGGAAGGTCTTCGAGGTGCAGCCGGGATCATTGATAGTTACCGGCACATCACCCAATGCAACCAGAGAAAAACACATGGCAATACGATGATCGTCATAGGTGTCGATTGCAGCTGTCTGCAGCCTGGCAGGCGGCGTAATTTCAATATAATCATGACCTTCTACAACTTCTGCGCCTACTTTGCGCAGTTCTGTTGCCATAGCACTGAGTCTGTCGGTCTCTTTTACCCGCCAGTTATACACATTACGGATAGCGGTTGTTCCCTTGGCAAAGAGTGCGGTGGTAGCAATAGTCATGGCCGCATCGGGAATATGATTCATATCAAGATCAACCCCGACCAGCTCTCCGGCTTCTGCTTCGATGAATGCATTCCCCCAGGTAATTTTTGCTCCCATCTTTTCAAGCACGTCAGCAAAGAGCACATCGCCCTGCATGGAAGCTCGTCCGACACCGTTCACCCGGACCTTTCCGCCCTTAATTGCCGCTGCAGCAAGAAAATAGGATGCCGAAGAAGCATCCCCTTCCACCAGAAATCTTCCCGGGCTGGAATAGGTCTGACCGCCTTTTATGAAAAACTGCTGATAATTTTCATTTTTCACACTTACACCGAAAGAGGCCATCATTTTCAGCGTAATATCGATATAGGGCTTTGAGACAAGCTCTCCTTTGATGGAGATCCGGCAGTCATGTTCTGCCATCGGCGCCGCCATGAGAAAGGCGGTTAAAAACTGGCTGGATACCGTGCCGTCAATACTCACACTGCCGCCTTGCAGACCATCTGCATGAATTGTCAACGGCGGATAGCCATCATTTTTCTGATAGTCTATCGAGGCCCCTGCCTGGCGTAAGGCATCAACCAGATCACCGATCGGCCTCTCTTCCATGCGGGGTTCGCCGCCAAGATTGTATTCGCCCCTGCCCAGACACAGAGCGGCACAAAGCGGCCGCATTGCTGTTCCGGCATTACCGAGAAACAGCGGCTCGTCACAGGAGCCAAGTACTCCGCCGCGCCCCTGTACTTCACAGACGGTTTTGTCATCACTTAGACGATATTGCACACCAAGCTGTTTCAGGGCTTTTAACATGTGACGGATATCATCTGAATCAAGCAGATTGGTAAGCGTAGTCGTTCCCGTTGCCATTGCCGCAAGCAGCAAGGCACGGTTTGAAACACTTTTTGATCCGGGAAGGGTTATCTCTCCCTCTATCTTTTTTACGGGTGCTAAGGTGAGGCTCTCCATCATTTTCTCTAATCAAATATTTTTCGTAACTGCACGGTAATTATTTATCATCCATCAGGAACATGATCCTGCGGCCGTATTCCTGTTTGAGTTCATCCAGATACTCCTTGTCAACGTCTCCCTTCCAGGTCTTCACAGAGTAGAACCGTTTCGGGATGTCAATGTGATCAGGATGAAAACCGGTGGCAATCCGTACCTTCCACCGCTCTTTTCGTATCTGCTCGGAGACAGCAGGTATTGAAGCGGCAATCTCATTATAACCGACGCTTTCCAGACACTCGGCCAGCTGTTCATCGCTGTAAACCGAACGGGCAAACAGGCACGCTACCATGGAGGTGAGAAAGACGCGGCCCGGCTCATCTTCCATTAAAAACTTGACGCCTGCCTCGACATTTTTTTCACTGTGTTTCTGATCGTAGGAGTAGGCTCCGGTATCAAGATGTGAATGTCTGAAACCGAGAGCCTGCGCAGCAAAAAACAGTTCCCCGGTTGCATAACCGGCCATTTCCTGACCCAGGACACAGGCAAATTCACTGCCGCCGTATTTCTCCGAGGCCCTCAGGGTACCCTGGCTGAGCAGAGCATAGAAATCATTGGTACCGTTGCAGAGATGTTCAGCTGCCAGAACATAGTTGCCCGAATCACCAAAAGCAAGCGGTATTATGGTCTGTTCAGTAGTGATAAGTCCCCGTTCAAAGGCTTCGGTTGCCCAGGCAAGGGCAACGCCGCCGGACATCACGTCAATACAGCCAAGCTCCATCACATCGAGAATCCGCAGGACATCAAAGGCATTTTTTACCCCGAGCATAGATCCGGCTGCAAAAATCGGTTCATAATCGTAAGGCACCTGATGATAATGGTAGCGGTGTTCCTCACCGACTTTCTCCCGGATATAACCGATGTGAATGCAGCCGACGGGACATGCGGAGCAGGCTCCGTTTCTCAGCAGGGTCTCTTCGGCAAAGGTGTTACCGGAAATTGCTTCAATACCTGCATCGCTGGTTTTCTGCAGATTGTTCCAGGGCAGCGACTCAATATCATTGAGGCTCTGCATATTGGCTGCTGTGCCCAGATCATGATACTTCGTCATCATTCTGGTATCGGTCATCTGCGAATACACCTTGTTATAGACGCTGACATATTCCTTTGAATCAAGCAGCGAATAGTCGCCGTCACCCTGAACAATGAGGCCCTTGAGATTTTTCACCCCCATCGAAGCTCCTCCGCCAAGACGACCGAAGTGGCGATAGGTGTCGACATTAATACAGGCCATGGAACTGCCGCGCTCACCGGCCGAACCTATTCGTAAAAGCGATCTGTGTCCGGAGCCTGCGTTAAAGATCTTTCTCATCATCTTCCCGGCAACCGAGGCATCTTTACCGCGCAGAAATTCAACGTCTTTCAATTCCATGGCATGAGTACCGATGCCAAGGCACGACAGACGCGGGGCCCGTCCGGTTAGAACGAGGGCATCAAGTCCGGCAAAGGCGAGCGCAACAGCCATCCGCCCGCCGGCATGACTCTCGGTATACTGGTTGTGATAAGAAGACTTGAAAGCACAGACTGTTTTTGACATTAACGGGAACATCCCAGTCAGAGGACCGATTGCAAAAATCAGCGGCTGGGCGGGATCATTCCAAGGCAGCTGCGGCTGACCATACTGGCTGTAGAGCAGAGCGGCAAGACCACTGCCGCCAACTGCACTGTTTCGTCCGTCAAGATTGACATATTTTCCTTTTCCCACAGTTAAATCATAGAGCAGAACTCTGAAATGGTCTCGCATCATATTGACACCTCAATCATTTCCAGACAGTCCTGCGGGCAATATTTCACACAACGGCCGCAGTGAATACAGACAAATACCTCTTTCTCATGATTCTGGTAAATTGCATCAACAGGACAAGCATCGACACACTTGCCGCAGCGGATGCATAGATTTTTCTTTACTATCACTCCGCCGCCCCTGCGTTGGATAAAGGCCTCAGTAGGACAGACTTCAACACATGGCGCAGGATCACAGGCCATGCAGTTTTCTGCGACAAATCCGGTCGTCAGACCGCCTGAAGAATGAATACGAATTCCTGCCGTATTCCAGGAAAGTTTTTTATGGACAAGACGTGCACAAGCCAGCGAACAGGAATGACAGCCGATGCATCGGTCCATACGCGGTGCAGTGAGAATTTTCATGACCATTAATCTATCTGTTAATTTTTAGTATCTGCCGGGGGCGCAATCTGGAGCATTGATAGCTGATTTCTATATACGCCATTCACGCCGTGAACGCAACTTGCTGGGCATATGTGGTACAGTGCACAAACAAATAATTATTCTCATTTAAAATAATTCTGTTATCTTACATCCGGCAGCCCTTTTCTTTCTTTGAACTTTACGCTACTCTTAGTGAGAGAATTGTTTGAATTTTGTTATATTTCCGCAAATGGTCGTACAAAAACATATAGAGTGAGATGAATAGCGAAGAGTCAGTTGACGATATCATATTACGGACTCAGAAAAGACTCGAGTTCTTTTTCAAGGATCAGGTTTTCTCAACTGAATTCGTCGATGAAGGATTGGATTCTGGTGACATATTCATCAAACCATCTGAAATTCTTCCGTATTTACAGACAGCTCTTCTTGATGACAAGGTCATAGAGGTCGAAATGGACGGCATGACAAGGGTCTATTTCTCAAGAATGTATGATGACCCTGTCTTTGTTGAAGACGAGGAAGATGAAACAGGCAATCATCCGGTTCATCCGGATTATAATCCCGGAGACTATCTTCAGAATTTAAGCCATGTCGTTACCCTGCCCATCGAACCCGGTATCGGGAACCTTCACATCCGCCACTCTAAATCGATAGTCCTTCGCCAGTTTATGAGCAGCTATGCTGTAGAACTCGGCTGTTTCTTTCAGGAAATGACCACCGTCAAGGATCTGCCGGTCCTGCGCCTCAGCTTTCCGGTAATCGGAAGAATAATTCGCGGTGCGAGAGAATTCAGGGCAAAAGTCCCGGTCAAGCACAACCTGCAGATTATGATTATTGGAAAACGCAAGCAGGGCACAATGACCACAAGGGTGGTTGACATCAGCGCCAGCGGCTGTTCCTTTTCGATAAAGAAGGAAGAGCAGTCACTTTTCGTCCCCGAAGAAACCCGAACCTTTGAGTTCATTCACGAAGGGATGCTTATTGTTCGACTAACCGGCAAAGTAAGGCATGTTTCAAAAATACGAGGGAAGAACGGTACAGAATTTATCTGCGGTCTTCAGTTTGATCTTGCCACAAGGGCCATTGCAGCTCAGGTAGAAGGCATCGTAGCAACAGTCCAGCGTGCCCACCTCAAAGAACTCTCCGACCTCTCCGAAGAAAGCGGTCTTTCCCTTAAAACCTGATTTATGCTCAAGAGATAGCAGACAATCAAAACAACTCTGCTTACATCAGATTGATCCAGTCAACAGAAATCCATTTTTTACCGAAGGGACAGTTATATGATCAAACATATTGTTATCTGGAAACTTAAAAATAAAACGGAACCACTTCCCGAGTGTGAAGACGCCCTGGCTATCAAGCAGGCGCTTGAAAATCTTGCAGGAAAAATCCCCGGCCTGAACCATATTGAGGTCGGATTTGACTACAGCAACAAGGAAACGGCAGGAGATATAGTCCTGCTTACCGAATTTGAATCCAGAGACGCTCTTGCTTCCTACCAAAACCATCCGGCACATGTTGAAGTAGGTAAAACCGTAAGGCCTCGAACATATGACCGTCGGATGATTGATTATGAGCTTTGAGCGTGGCACTTCTCCCCTGCACGGATAATCGTTGAAGCAGAGGATACTTACCGAAAAATCTCATTGTCCAGTTTTACCGGTGCCCATATAAAAGAAGCTATTTCTTCTTAAACCGGTCCTATTTCTAGCGCAGCAGGAAAAACAGCAGCACACCAACCAGGCAGAAGCCGCTGGTCGGCAAAACAATGCTGCGCCAGGTTTTTACAATATCTGCCTTGAAATAATCACAGGTTAGCACAAAACAGATGTGAATAGGAGAAATTAATACACCTGTAAACCCAGCAAATGAGGCAAGCACCAGATACGCAATCATCTGCGCGTCCATATTCAGGGTGTGCAGCAGGCCGATGAGCAAAGGAAAGGTTGCGCCGACAAAGGCAACGTTAATCCCGGCTATCATGCCGACCAGGAATGGAAGAAATACCGAGGCGGCAAAGAGAGCCACTCCACCACCGGCACTCGCGGCCATTTCCTCGACAATGTTTGCCGCTGCCATGGACTCCTTGAAGACAAAGACCGCAGCTACCACACCGAGCATCGTCCAGAGACTTTTCTTTTTCAGCGAGGCAATAAAAAAATCCATCTTGAGCCTGTTCTGCACCATCACCACAACAACAGCAGCGGCAAGAGCAGCAAGCACTCCCCACTCAAAGGCAATGTAATTAAACCAGCGGGCAAGAATCCATTCCAAGCCTACAGCTCCACCGATTGCTACCAGAAGCGGCAGACTTTCACGAAGTACAACGCCCGTTTTCCGTTCCTTTATCTCTCCCTGACCCTTGGGCTCTTCTATCTTCAGGACCTTTGAACGAAGCAGAAATATGTAGCCGAAACCGAACATGGCAAACACCGCCGGCCAGGTTTTCGAGATAAGTGCAGAAATAGGGATATCAGCCAGGGCAACAGTTAAAATAACGCCCGGATAAAGCGGCCAGGCCAGCTCCCATACATGCCTGAACCAGTAGTTGATTGCCGCCTTCTGTTCCTGGCTCAAAGCCATGTTCTCACTGATCGTCTTAACCATCGGCGCAGAAAAAACCGCCCCTCCGGGCATCGGCAAGAGACCAATTAACGCTGGGAAAAAAACAAGACGCAGTCTTGGGTTGGTGAGATAACCGCTGAGGCCGTCCATCAGTCGTTTGGATTGTCCTGTTTTCTCCAGACCGTCGGAGAGAACCAGAATAAGGCCTACAATGCCCAGAAGAAAAAGAAACTTTTCCTGGGTAAGCCCGGCCAGCGTAAATTCGGCGATGGTTACAGGCCCGAGACCGGAAAGAATCGCAAGCACAATAGCGCCGAGGAAAATGGATAGCCCAAGACCAATTTTGCGGCGCATGCCGACAAGCATGACCGTAAAAGCAACCAGTATTTTTATAAACGGCAAGAGAGCAGCAAACATAATCTATCAAGGCAACCGTAATTCAATGTTTTTAGCTGTTTCCAGAAGCGGCCCCCACTCAATATCAGGCCGGTGAGACGCTATTACAAAAAGGTGATCTTTTGATGTCACAACAATGTTTTCATGGGGATTAAGACACATTGATCCGTCCTCGAAACGGCGAATACCGACAAGCAGGGCATGGGCGTCTGTCGCACGCAGCATCTGCCTGACAGCGGGGATGCCAAGGGTACAATCATGTTCAGGCCATGCCTCGATTGAAAAAAACGTATTGCCGATCTTCGTATTCATCAACTGTAAAATCGCTTCAGAGAGATCCGGATTTGAAATTTCTCTTGCCAGCATCAGGTCGTTGATTCTGGTAATAACCCGAATTCTGCCGTATTGCTTTCCGGCAATACCGGCATGACGCACCTTGTTGATCCGCTGAATATGTCTGATGTTGACCCGATCCCGTATATAAGCAGTTGTAAAGGCATCACGGTTGATCTCATCAACAGCCAGAGCGGCAAGAATAGTCTCATCATCACTTATCCCATATATGATAATAACCTTTGCCTGATCAACGCAAGCCCGCTTGAGAGTATCATCATCACCGATTCTTCCTTTGACAAACTCAACATCCTTGGTAAACGGATTTTCCTCATAATGCTCAGAACAAACCACCAGTTCGACACCTTTATAGAGCCGGTCTGTCTGGATCTCCTTGATAAGCTTGCGCAACTTGCGTTCCGCGCCGCCGCCCAGGATGACAATATGATCCTTCAGATTCAGTTGTGAAAGCCCTCGCATCCTTTGCCTCCTTCTTTCTATCACCTTATCAGCACCGGCACCGAGAATGGTAAACATAAGACCGATACCGAAAATCATATCAAAAACTGCTATTATCTGCCCCGGAATCGAGGTTGGAACCACATCACCATAGCCGACTGTGGTTGCCGTTACAAAAAACCACCAGGTTCCCTTCCATAATGTTTTCAGAAGAGTATCCTGGGCAAAGGCATCATAATCAAAGAACAGCAGTAAGCATGCAGAAATGCAATGCAACGTGAGCAGGATAGCAATAATTGGTATCCAGTCATATTTTCTGAGCAGATATTTTATTCTGCGGCTGAAATAGAAATGTATCATAGATTTATCTGGTTAGCTTTCTGTCTTCCCTGGTAAGGCAGCTACTATAGAGGGATTCTACACTCTTGTCACGAGAATTAGCAGAGTGGCATATGCAGCGGTAATCATCGAAAGGGTGTCCATTTCGTAAACTATGTCACAATTTTACAATAGTGAAAATCAACAATATTTGTTATCACACTTTTGTGAAATATAGACAGAAGTGAATATTTCCCTTCACTGTCACTCATATATCGATAACGTTAACAAAGCTTTACAATGTCGTTTTTACAACATCTTAGCACGTTTTCATTTATGTAAGAACAAAATTACCTTGTTGAAATTAGTCCTGGCACACTTCTTGTTATGAAAACACCAGGATTCGAATATGACGAATTCAAAAACTTGTAATAACAATCATTCAACAGGAGAAAGGAAATGAATGTATCAACCAAGGTAAAAGCAGTTCTGGGAGTAACCGCTCTCTCTTTAGCCGTTTCGGCTTCTGCAATGGCTGCAGACGACACCATTAAAGTCGGTGTTCTTCACTCACTTTCCGGCACCATGGCCATTAGTGAAACCACCCTCAAAGACACCATGCTGATGCTCATCGAAGAGCAGAATAAAAAAGGCGGTCTGCTTGGCAAGAAGCTCGAGGCCGTTGTTGTTGACCCTGCTTCAAACTGGCCTCTTTTTGCTGAAAAAGCAAAAGAGCTGATCGAAAAAGATCACGTAGCAGCCACCTTCGGCTGCTGGACTTCTGTTTCCAGAAAGTCTGTTCTTCCTGTATTTGAAGAAGAAAACAGCCTTCTCTTCTATCCTGTTCAGTATGAAGGTGAAGAATCTTCCAGAAACGTTTTCTACACCGGCGCTGCGCCGAACCAGCAGGCAATTCCTGCCGTTGACTACCTGATGAATGAAATCGGTGTAGAGCGCTGGGTTCTCGCCGGTACCGACTACGTATACCCAAGAACTACCAACAAGATCCTTGAAGCCTACCTGAAAGGCAAAGGTGTTGCGGCTGAAGACATCATGATCAACTACACACCTTTCGGTCACTCTGACTGGCAGTCAATTGTAGCTGAAATCAAGAAATTTGGTTCTGCTGGCAAGAAAACAGCTGTTGTTTCCACCATCAACGGTGACGCAAACGTGCCGTTCTACAAAGAATTGGGTAATCAGGGCATCACTGCTGATTCCATTCCGGTTGTAGCATTCTCTGTTGGCGAGGAAGAGCTTTCCGGCATCGACACCAAGCCTCTGGTTGGTCACCTTGCAGCCTGGAACTACTTCATGAGCGTTGACAGTGAAG
The DNA here is from genome assembly GCA_003249645.1 of Desulfobulbaceae bacterium. Classification (GTDB taxonomy): domain Bacteria; phylum Desulfobacterota; class Desulfobulbia; order Desulfobulbales; family Desulfocapsaceae; genus SZUA-575. The sequence continues at coordinate 28,965 of QKIH01000098.1, forward strand.
TAAACGATGAGTTTATCACCAACTGGCACAAGTTCATCAAGAGCGATGCGCGTGTTACCAACGACCCGATGGAGGCACACTACATCGGTTTCAATATGTGGGTAAAAGCAGTTGAAAAAGCAGGAACCACCGACTCTGACGCAGTTCAGGAAGCAATCATCGGTGTAACAGTACCAAACCTTTCCGGCGGCTACTCTGCAATGATGCCGAACCATCACATCACCAAGCCAGTACTTATCGGTGAAATTCAGGAAGACGGACAGTTTGAAATTGTCTGGGAAACATCAGGTCTCGTTGTCGGCGATGCATGGTCCGACTACCTTGAAGGCTCAAAAGACCTTATCTCCGACTGGAGAAAGCCTCTTTCCTGCGGTGCATACAATGTTGTAACCGGCAAATGTTCCGGTACCAAGTAATTTACGCATCTCTCCCGGGACCCTTTGGTCCCGGGAACCCTTTTTCTCTACCCTACTTTTTATGATGAACACCAAAATAAAAATTTTCATGCTCGTCCTTACACTGTTGAGCCTTTGCGGAATCATCAGTCCGGCTTTCTCAGCAGAAGCTGCAGACGACCAGTTCCAGAAAGGACTCACCCTTCTGCAGGACAAAAGCTTTGAGAAAAAAGAACAGGGCATCGAGCTTATCAGCACCAGCGGTTCACCAAAATCGTATGCAGTTCTATCCAATGTGCTTGAAGGAAATTTATACTTCACCAAGTCAGGAGAAAACTTCGTTGTGGCAGAATTAGACGGCGGAGACGCCAGGATTAAAGACATTCTGACCGATGAAGATCTCGGAACGGTAAAGAAAAGAGATATTAAGAAAATTACCATCAATAATCAGCTGCGCGGCACCTTGAAAGCTGCCATCGCCCAGCTTGATCTGACCAGTCCGGATAAAAATATCCGCCTTGCTGCAGTTATGGCTCTTCTTGACAATATCAGTCCGGAATCGGTCAAACCACTTGAAAAATACTTAAAAACAGAAAAAAACAGTGACGTAAAAGAATACCTTCACATCGCTCTCGCCCTTGCCGGCTTGCAGGATTCTTCTGCTAATAAACGGCTGGAGGCACTTGGGACGCTGAAAGGAGCGCTGCATCCTGCCGTTAAAAACGCCGTTCAGCAATTGCTCGATAAAGAACAGGACGAGGCGGTAAAACATAAAGCGGAAACAATTTTATCATCAATTGAAGTAACCACCGCCTGGTACGGTAAACTTGAAACTATATTTTTTGGCCTGAGCATGGGCTCGGTGCTGGTACTGGCAGCAATCGGTCTTGCCATCACCTTCGGTGTTATCGGCGTCATCAATATGGCCCACGGTGAACTGATCATGCTGGGAGCCTATACCACCTATGTCATCCAGCAGCTGATGCCGAATAATATCGGTCTCTCTGTCATTTTAGCCATTCCTGCCGCTTTTTGCGTATCCGGTCTTGTCGGTATAGTTATCGAAAAATCGGTTATCCGCTTTCTCTACGGACGTCCGCTTGAGACCCTGCTGGCAACTTTCGGTATCAGCCTTGTACTGCAGCAGGCTGTACGCTCAATCTTTTCACCTTTAAACAAAAGTGTCGCCACCCCTGAGTGGATGAGCGGATCAATCATGATCAATCCGGTTCTTTCCCTTACAACCAACCGGGTTACAATATTCATCTTTGCAATTCTGGTTTTTGCAGGACTCTTCCTTCTGATGAAGAAATCAAGTCTCGGTCTTCATGTCCGGGCTGTCTCCCAGAATCGTGCAATGGCAAAAGCCATGGGTGTACGGGCTGCCCGAGTTGACGCCTTAACCTTCGGTCTTGGCTCCGGTATCGCCGGTATTGCAGGGGTTGCCCTGTCACAACTGACAAATGTCGGACCGAATCTTGGTCAGGCATACATTGTCGACTCCTTCATGGTCGTGGTTTTCGGCGGCGTCGGCAATCTCTGGGGAACCATGCTTGGCGGTCTCACTTTAGGCGTTGCCAACAAGATACTTGAACCGTGGAGCGGTGCAGTTCTGGCCAAGATCCTGATCCTGGTTTTCATTATCTTATTTATTCAGAAACGTCCTCAGGGCCTGTTCCCGCAAAAGGGCAGAGCTGCGGAGTAATATATGTCACTGTTAAAACCAATATACACGGACAAACCCGGCATGATCCTGCTGACAGTGCTTACTGCTACAGCTGTAATTGTTCCGGTTTTCAATCTGGCCTTCCCCGAAGGACATGCCCTGCATATATCAACCTTTACCATGACGCTGATCGGCAAGTACCTCTGCTATGCACTGCTTGCAATCGCGGTTGATCTGGTCTGGGGATATTTAGGGATTTTAAGCCTTGGACACGGAGCCTTCTTTGCCCTCGGCGGCTATGCCATGGGGATGTACCTGATGCGGCAGATCGGTGACCGCGGTGTTTACGGCAACCCGATCCTGCCTGACTTTATGGTCTTTCTCAACTGGCATGAGCTGCCATGGTTCTGGCACGGATTCAACTGGTTCTGGTTCGCCATGCTGATGGTCATCTTAGTTCCTGCCGCCCTGGCTTTCGTCTTCGGCTGGTTCGCCTTCAGCTCAAGGGTCACTGGCGTGTATCTCTCTATTATTACCCAGGCCATGACCTACGCTCTATGGCTTGCCTTTTTCCGCAACGAGATGGGTTTTGGCGGCAACAACGGGCTTACAGACTTCAAGGATATACTGGGCTTCTCCCTGCAAAATGATACGACCAAAGCAGGACTCTTTCTGGCTTCTGCCATCGCTCTTGGCCTGGGATATGTTATCTGCAGGTACATCACCCAGTCTAAACTCGGCAAGGTCAGCACCGCCATCCGCGATCAGGAATCGCGGGTTCGTTTCATCGGCTACAAGGTCCAGAATTTCAAGTTGTTCATCTTTACCTTTTCAGCAATTCTGGCAGGCATTGCCGGGGCTCTTTATGTCCCGCAGGTTGGTATCATCAACCCCACCGAGTTCTCGCCGCTCAACTCCATTGAAATAGTTATCTGGGTTGCTGTCGGAGGCCGCGCCACCCTGTACGGTGCTGTAACCGGTGCCCTGGTGGTGAACTACGCAAAAAGCTATCTGACTGCGGCCTTTCCAGATGCCTGGCTGTTCGGTCTCGGTGCACTTTTTATTCTGGTCACACTTTTTCTGCCCAGGGGCATCACCGGTCTGTTAAGGAAAAAGGAGGGACAATAATGACCATGATCGAAAGCATCCACCCGATCTTCAAGCGGGATGAAGTCTTTGAGTTTTTAAAGCCCGAGGCTGCACCCTCATTGAACCTTAGCAGCGGTGTAATTCTCTATCTTGAAGGCATCAGTGTCAGCTTTGACGGTTTTAAGGCGATCAACGATCTCAATCTCTACATCAACGACGGTGAACTGCGCTGCATAATCGGCCCCAACGGTGCCGGCAAGACCACCATGATGGATATCATCACCGGTAAAACAAAGCCCGATTCCGGGTCTGCCTGGTTCGGCCAGAACATCAACCTGCTGAAAATGGATGAACCATCTATTGCAGCAGCGGGTATCGGTCGCAAATTCCAGAAACCGACTGTCTTTGAAAGCCACACCGTTCATGACAACCTTGAACTCGCCATGGCGGCTGACAAGACTGTTTTTCCAACCCTTACAGCCAAACTGAACAGTGAACAGGAAGACCGGATAGCCGAGACGCTGAAGCTGATCGGTCTGCAGGAGCATCCATACAATTATGCCGGTTCCCTCTCCCACGGCCAGAAACAGTGGCTTGAAATCGGCATGTTGCTGATGCAGCGCCCGAAACTGCTGCTCATCGACGAGCCGGTTGCCGGCATGACCCATCAGGAAATGGACCGAACCGCCGAATTACTGACTAGCCTTGCAGGTGAACATTCCGTTGTGGTGGTTGAACATGACATGGATTTCATCCGGTCAATCGCCAGAAAGGTTTCGGTTCTTCACCAGGGTTCCATCCTTGCCGAAGGAACCATGGATGAAGTGCAGAACAATCAAAAAGTTATCGAAGTATATCTCGGAGGCTGATGATGCTCAAGATTGATAATCTCAACCAGTTTTACGGCGAGAGCCATACCCTCTGGGATCTGAGTGTGGAAATTGAACCGGGTGCCTGCACCGTTCTGATGGGCAGAAACGGTGTTGGCAAAACAACGCTGCTGCAGTGCATCATGGGTCTTCTGCCTGTTAAATCAGGTTCAATCCTGTTTAAGGATATGGAACTGACCAGACAGGCGCCTGAGCTGCGTTCACGCTCCGGCATTGGTTATGTGCCGCAGGGCCGTCAGATATTTCCCCTGCTTACCGTTGAAGAGAACCTCAAGATCGGCCTCAGTGCGGCACGAGGCGGGGCAAAAGGTATCCCCGATCTCGTTTATGAGCTGTTTCCCGTATTAAAGGAAATGCTCGGCAGACGCGGCGGTGACCTTTCCGGCGGCCAGCAGCAGCAGCTCGCCATTGGTCGTGCCCTGGTATTAAACCCTGAATTTCTCATTCTCGACGAACCCACCGAGGGTATTCAGCCAAACATCGTGCAGGAGATCGGTGCGATCATTAAAAAACTCAATACCGAACTCGGCCTCACCGTCCTGCTGGTTGAGCAGAAACTTCCATTTGCACGTCTGGTCGGCGATAATTTCTTTATCATGGACAGAGGACGTTGTGTTGAGCACGGAAAGATTGACCAGCTTAACGATCAACTGGTAAAAGAGTATCTCACCGTTTAAGAGGAGTAACTTAACCGCAGAAAAGAGATGCTACAATCACCTGAAGACAGCTGGCATGGACGCCTGAACCTCCGCATCATCAATAAAGATGGCCGAAGTGTTGTGGATAAAAGCAGCCAGAGCGGCCCATTGACCATACAGCATCCGTTTTATCCGGAAAGTGACGAGGTGTGCCATATTTACCTGCTCCACCCGCCAGGCGGTGTTGTCGGTGGAGATGTGCTTGATCTAGACGTCACCCTCGATCAGTCTGGAGCAGCACTCCTGACCACCCCGGGCGCCACCAAATTTTATCGCTCAGCAGGACCAAGAGCTGTTCAGAATCAGACTTTCACCGTTTGTTCAGAAAGCAGTCTTGAGTGGTTGCCTCAGGAAACCATCTATTTTCCAAACGCCAATGCCGGGTTGCATACAAGAATCAATCTGGAAGACAGCGGCCGATATCTCGGCTGGGATATTCACTGTCTTGGGCTTCCGGTCAATAATGAAGATTTTGATGACGGCCAGGCTCATGTCGGTTTCAGCATTTACCGTAATGGCAAATCGGTTGTGCTTGAAAAAGTGATTGTCGACAAGGCCAAATCAAGGTACCAGTCTGCATTTTTGCAGAACAATCCCGTTTTTGCCACCCTGACTGCCACTGGGGCCGACCAGAGCCTGCTTGACTGCTTACGGGAAAAGATTGCACCGGCCAGTCGAGGATGCTGGGCGGCAAGCCTGATTGATGATATAGTACTTGTACGTTATGTTGGCGCCAGCACCAGTGAGGTACGCAAGATTTTTGTCGACTGCTGGCACCTTATCCGTCCTCATACTTTAAAAAAAGAAGCTGTTCTGCCCCGCATCTGGGCCACCTGAACGAAGGTTATTACATTTGGGAGAAAACCATGAATTTAACGCCACGTGAAAAGGATAAACTCTTACTGTTTACCGCCGCTCTGCTTGCAGAGCGAAGACTTGCCAAAGGATTGAAACTTAATCATCCGGAAGCGGTTGCCCTTATCAGTGCTGCCATTCTTGAAGGTGCCCGCGAAGGAAAGACCGTGGAGCAGCTCATGCATGAAGGCAGACAGGTGCTGAGCCGCGATCAGGTCATGGAGGGTATCCCTGAGATGATCCACGATGTTCAGGTCGAGGCAACATTTCCGGACGGCACCAAACTGGTTACCGTACACAACCCGATTATCTGATAAGGAGCAGGATCATGATACCAGGAGAAATTATCTGCCAGCCCGGAGAAATTGAACTCAACAGCGGCAGGACTACCGTTTCGGTTGTTGTGGCCAACACCGGTGACAGACCAGTTCAGATAGGCTCACATTTTCATTTTTATGAAGTAAATGAAGCGCTGAAATTTTCCCGTGAGAAGACCCGCGGCTTCCGGCTCAATATCGCTGCAGGAACAGCCATCCGTTTTGAACCCGGCCAGGAAAGAGAGGTCGAACTTGTCGAATTTTCCGGCAAAAAAGTGGTCTACGGATTCAACGCAAAAATAATGGGCTCATTGGAGGGCTGATCAAATGGCTACTATTTCACGCAAAGCATACGCAGAAATGTTCGGCCCGACCGTGGGCGACAAGGTACGTCTTGGCGACACCGAGCTGTTTGCCGAGGTAGAAAAAGATTACACCATCTACGGTGAAGAGGTGAAGTTCGGCGGCGGCAAGGTCATCCGCGACGGTATGGGACAATGCCAGGAATGCGGCGACAAGGTGGTTGACGTGGTTATCACCAATGCCACCATCATCGATCACTGGGGTATCATCAAGGCTGACATCGGCATCAAAAACGGCAGGATTGCAGGTATCGGCAAGGCAGGAAACCCCGACATTCAGCCGGGAGTTGATATCCTGGTCGGTCCGGGAACTGAAGCCATTGCCGGAGAAGGATGTATAGTCACGGCCGGCGGTATAGATTCACACATCCATTTCATCTGTCCGCAGCAGATCGAAGAGGCCCTGATGTCAGGTGTTACCACCATGCTTGGCGGTGGAACAGGGCCAGCTACCGGCACCAACGCCACCACCTGCACCCCCGGTGCATGGAACCTTCACCGCATGCTGCAGGCCTCCGATGAACTGCCGATGAACCTCGGTTACCTGGCTAAAGGCAACGCAAGCCTTGCCGCCCCGCTCAACGAGCAGATGGTAGCGGGTGCCATGGGCCTTAAACTGCACGAAGACTGGGGAACCACGATCGATGCCTGTTTAGGTGTGGCCGAAAACTATGATGTCCAGGTGGCCATCCACACGGATACCCTGAACGAATCCGGTTTTGTTGAAAATACCATCGAGGCATTCAAGGGCCGCACCATTCACACATATCATACGGAAGGCGCCGGCGGCGGTCATGCTCCCGACATCATCAAGGCCTGCGGACTGGCCAATGTTCTGCCTTCTTCCACCAATCCGACCAGACCTTATACGGTCAACACGGTTGCCGAGCACCTCGATA
>QKIH01000074.1 GCA_003249645.1 Desulfobulbaceae bacterium
TAGAACATACGAAAGCAATCTGGTAAAGAAGTTTACCAAAGTATGAGTTTGTATAAATAAGCTTTCAGGGCGGGTAGCTCAGCTGGATAGAGTGTTGGCCTCCGAAGCCAAAGGTCGTGCGTTCGAATCGCATCCCGCCTACCAATAAAATAAAGGGTTGTAAGGCTTTTGGGCCTACAACCCTTTAGTTTTAGTGTTTTCTGGATGTTTGTGCAACCACTGTACAACTTTTCCATTCTTAACTTATATTCATGGTCCCACCAACGCCCATTTTATCGGGGCTTCCTCTTGCTCATTAAATTCACTGTTTTTCACCTCTAACATGGTCATATAGAGGGTGTTTTTTGAAAGTTAGATGTCTGCGAATACCAAAGTATAGGTTTGAGTAACTCCAAAAAAGTGCGCCTATTTGACATAGTTTGACGTGTTGCAAACACGATTAAGGATTTGTGGTAAAGCGTTTCCTTATTGATGTTTCCCAAAACTGTATGCACACTGAAGGGCGTAATTGTACCTTTCTTGTCATATGTATGGCTTCACTAGTGTCCGGTTAATTTTAAAATAATTTCAGCTGGTTACAATTGTCAGTATTCAAAGGCTTGTAATCTCTTTCCGTAACTAGCTGATAAAGCTCGATCTTTTCGAAAACAGTTAGACTTAAAATTTGTAAAATTGTGTAGAGGCTTTCCGTGAGATTGAGACGTTTTTTCATGATTGCTACGAGAACATAGACGGAAACTGCAATCCAGACCTGAGTCTTGACGGCATTCTCCGAAGTACCATAGAATCTCTTTATTCTCAGGTGCTGCTTGATCCATTTGAAAAACAGTTCGACCTGCCATCGACTTTGATAAAGTTGAGTTATCGTCAGTGCAGGTAACGTAAAATTGTTGGTGAGGAACACGAGTATTTTGCCAGTGTTGGCATCTCGGAACTTCACTCGACGCAGAGTGGCGGGGTAGTCTTTGCTTGTATAATATCCGGTCAGAGTGATTGTTTGATCGCATCGCAATCCGGTCTCTTTGTCGACTGGATGCGAATAACGTCGTTTGAATCGCATATTCGTTTTGGCCCTGGTGACGAAAAATGCAGGGATCTGGTTGAATGCATAGAGTCTTTCGAAATCCAGATAACCACGATCCATAACGTAATATGCCCCGGCTTCCAACTGCAGAAGATCGAGAACATTTATTTCGTGCAGCTTGCCGTCTGAAATATGGATGAATGTGGGAATGTTGCCCCTCAGATCCAGCAGTGTATGGAGCTTGACGGCAGCTTTGTTTTTTCGAAAAGGTGCCCAGGGAAATACTGACAGGCATAGATCGATAGTTGTTGCATCCAAGGCATATACGGTCTCGTTCGAACTCTTCGAGAAACGAGTCTTCTCTGTATAGCTCTCTTGCGGTACTGATTAAGCTTTGGGCAAATTCGGCATAAATACGCCAGTCTCGTTTTTCGTTGGCTTCGGCAAGGGTTGATCTTGAAACCTTGCCTCGAATGCCCATATGATACAGCTTCTTGTTTTGGGATCGCAGGCAGATTTCTATATCGCGCAAACTCTCTCGATGAGTAAGCTGAGCGAATGCCATACAGAGAAACTGATCGAGACATGAAAAGGTTTTGACGTTGAAATCGCCCTTGTATTTTGCTACGCAACGGCGAAAGACTGGTAGTGGCATAAGGTCCATAACCTGCTTGAAAATCAATTGTCCGGCGAACATCTGTGTACCCCCACAGCGTTTTGCCGAATATCTTCCTCAGAAAGGGATGTGATTTCAAGTCGATTATGGTCATTTTGTAGCGATTTTTTATTATATTCAAACTGTTATGTTATACTCTCGGAAAAACACCCGGACAGCAGTGGTATGGCTTATAAAACCATAGACAAAAAAAATAGAGACGTCTAACTTATTAACAGTCGGTTGGGGTGAAAGCTAAGATGTTACTCCAATACAACACCAGTCATCTAAACAGAAACAAAGCCAAATTGATTACCATCTTGTTTAATATCTCATATTTATTGTGGATAACAAATCAATGTATTGGTGATATGTGTTGCGCATGATTCATCCAGTTGTTATACACATGTTGTATTTCTTTTATCGCAAGGGCCTAATTACATAATGACTGGCAAAATGAATGCTACGCGGAATCTTCATAGTATCGCAAAATACGGATTCCTTGTAATCCACTGTTAACTCAAAAAACAATAAATGCCAAACTGGTTACTTGAAATAATTGCTGTTATAGCTTTTTCAAAGAGGACACAATTAGCTATACTGTTTGGAGTTATTGCATTTTTCAGTGTTAATCTGTTTGGTTCCTTTATGTTTCATGATTTTGGACTTCAAGGTCCGATTAAGGGCTTAACTGATGTAATTAAACAACAAATTGATGGGAGGTATGATAAAGTTGCCTGGGGAGCATTATTTGCATTTTGGGGGGTAGCTATCACATTCTACAATAAAGACAAAAAACGATTGTGGTAAAAAATTTGCTGTCAAACCAATCAAAATCATAATGCCTGCTCGGAATGCTTTCAAAACGCTGCTGTTACCCCACTCGGGCTTGAAGGATAGCTGGCGGGTATTATCGGGGTATATTCCACATGAAATATCCTATTGAATCGTATTCTTGGAAGGTTTGAATCACCCCTAGAATTGTAGACTCTTCTAAATTATAAAATATGACTTAAGGAGGGTCATATAAGAGCTAGGTGGTTGTGATGGTCGTTGAGAGAAAGAGTGCACTAACAAGCTTCATAAGCAGCCAGAAAATAAGCAATGGTAGAATCAGAACCTGAATAACAAAGATCCCCACGTAAAGGAAGGTTAACCGCAACAGGTTTTCAACGATTGTTCCTTTGTTTTCCATAAAGATTTGAATGGTATTGGTAAATCCCTCCGATTTTTCTTTTAGATAAGTGGCACTGTTGCCGATTGTTCCTAGTAATCCGTCTGATTCAGGGACGCTAATATTTTCTAATTTATCCATATCAGCAGTGCTTGCGGTCAGTTTTTCATTTGCTTCTATAATCTTATCTTCAAAGAAGGTTCGCTGGAGAAATTCATTGGCGAAAGAGGATATCGGCAGGCAGAATCTGGCTATTGAAGCTATGATCAGAACACTCACCAGTATTCTCTGGACTTTCAGTATTCTCGAAGTTTTTATCCATACCAGACAGGATAGGATGAAAAGCAGGACAGCCAGAATTTGAGGAACAATGGTGATGCTTATTTCATATGCAAGTTCCTGGACACCCAAGGAAGTGATCGACATAACAAGCACGTTGGATAACCGTTCGACCATGTCATTGATTGGGTCAACAATCTGGCCTACGGCCAGCGACAATCCAATCCCGGCAGGTTCCAATTGCAGGCTGGATTCCTGAATGACTGATACAGTAGCATTGATGATCCGGCAGACACCGTAACTGACTCCTGCTTTGGTAATTGAGTCCTTAAAATATGAGTCTGCTGTTGAATCAAGTGACGAAATTTTAACCCCGGAGGAGAAGAATAAGATGACTGACAGCAGTATGCCTATAATCGACTTTGCAGCGTTTTGTTTCATGTAGCCGTCCAAAACTTTACTCCTTCTAAGTAATGCTTGTTAATCAGGCCATTGTTTCCTGACCTTACTCTCTTACTATCCTTCACGTTTTGTATGCGAAAACTAAACATTGCCTGTTCATAATACTACTGCATTTTTTCCTCTAAATCGATATCGTAGAAGCTGTTGATCATTCTCTAAAATATAGACACTCAGTTAAGCCGCTGTTATGAAAAGAACAGAAGAAAATCATGAGTGGACAGCGAAGAAGTGAACTGGCAAAGAAGTTCAGAGATGCAGAAATAGAGAGATGCAAACGATGTCTTTCTTATTTGTACTCTATGCTTATGAGTCTATCACGGTTTACTACTGTTTTTGTTTTGAATCAGTTGACTGCATCTGTTAACAGGATGTTTTGCTCGCTAATTCATGAGCTTCAAAGAGATCGCACAATATTGTAATAATATTCATTAGATCTATTAATATTGAGAATTAGTCTATTTGGTTTGACATTTTTTTGAAATCCATTAAAGACTTGATTGAATGAACAATCACCCAAAACAGATCAACCAGAGACGGAATTGGTAAAAGGAATATGAACGCTGGTCCGGCTTCCATCACACTAGAAAATATTCATAAAACATTCGGCAGCAATGATGTATTAAAGGGAATTTCCCTTAAAGCCTATCAGGGCGATGTTATATCGGTTCTCGGCCCGAGCGGTTCAGGTAAATCCACGCTGCTTCGTTGTATCAACCTGCTTGAAATTCCGGATCAGGGCACTCTCAAGGTGGCTGGCGAAGAAGTGATCATGAAGCTGAATAAAAAGGGACACAGACTCCCGGCAGATACCAGACAGGTTGAAAGAATAAGAACCAGGCTGGCCATGGTATTTCAGCAGTTCAATCTCTGGTCACATATGACAATTCTTGAAAATGTTATCGAGGCTCCGGTTCATGTCCTCAAGGTTCCTAGAAAAGAGGCAATCGCTAAAGCTGTGCACTATCTTGAGAAAGTAGGGATTGCTGATAAAATCGATGCCTATCCTGCGCATCTTTCAGGTGGACAGCAGCAGAGAGCGGCGATTGCCAGGGCCCTTGCAGTTGATCCGGATGCTATTCTGTTTGATGAGCCGACTTCTGCTCTCGATCCGGAGCTTGTCGGCGAGGTTCTTCAGGTTATGAGAACACTTGCCGAGGAAGGACGCACCATGATTGTCGTTACCCACGAGATGGGGTTTGCAAGGGAGGTTTCCAACCGGGTTATCTTTCTTGACCAGGGGCTCATTATAGAAGACGGCCCTCCTGCAGAAGTATTCGGCAATCCGAAAACAGATCGGTTCCAGTCGTTTATCAAGGCAATGGTCTAAGGACCATATCAAATAAGCTAATTAATAAAATTTCTAGGAGGGTTAAATGAGAAGAGCATTGTTAGTGGCAGTGGTTGTAATGCTGGTGGCGCTGGCGGGTAATGTGCAGGCAAATGACTGGAAGAAGATACGCATTGGTGTTGAAGGCGCCTACCCCCCATTCAGTTATGTTGAGCCAAACGGTGAGCTTGCAGGCTTTGATATAGACATTGCCAAGGCCCTGGGAGAAGCTATGGGTGCAGAGGTTACACTTGTTGCCCAGGACTGGGATGGTATAATTCCAGCGTTATTGGCAAAAAAATATGACGCCATTATTGCTTCCATGTCGATTACCGAGGAGAGAAAGAAGAAAGTTGCCTTTACCAACAAATATTACAAGACTCCGGCAAAATTCATCTGTAAAAAAGGTTTGATGACCGAGTTTTCTAAGGAAAACATGAAAGGCAAGGTTGTCGGTGCTCAGCGCGCAACAATTCATGACCGTTATCTCACCGATAATTACGGTAATGATGTTGAAATCAAGCGTTATGGAACCCAGGACGAGGCTTATCTTGATCTTACCGCAGGCAGAGTCGATATGTTGATTGCAGACAGCGTTGCTCTTTCAGATGGTTTCCTGAAAAAGCCTGAGGGTTCAGACTATCAGTTCATCGGACCGGACCTGACCGACTCTAAATGGTTTGGCGATGGCGCAGGAATTGCAGTGCGCAAAGAAGATACCGCTCTTGTTGACAAACTCAACCAGGCAATTGAAACTATCCGCAGCAACGGTACCTACAAGGCGATTCAGGATAAATATTTCGATTTTAATGTTTACGGCGAATAATCTGCCGTTATAAAACATCGTCTGTCCGGGCTTATAATAGAGCCCGGACAGTCTCCATTTACTTCGGATAACGATTTTATGTTTAACCTGCATGGATATGGACCAAGCATTCTTGAAGGGACAATCCTGTCACTTGAGGTCTCGCTCATTTCACTGGCGATTTCTACCTTGCTTGGCATTGCAGGGGCCCTGGCTAAACTCTCAGGTTCCCGTTCACTGAAATTTGCTTCTCAGCTCTATACAACCATTATCAGAGGGATACCAGATCTTGTCCTGATGCTGCTGGTCTTTTTTGGAGGTCAGGTTTTCATCAACCAGATTGCCAGCAGGTTCGGATATGACAGCTATATCGATGTCAACCCGTTTATCGCCGGTGTTTCAACCATAGGCTTTATATTCGGGGCTTATATGACAGAGACTTTTCGTGGGGCGATTCTAGCGGTGAACCGCGGCCAGATAGAAGCAGGAAGCGCTTACGGTATGAGCCGGACGCTGATTTTCAGACGAATCACCTTACCCCAGATGGTGCGACATGCTTTGCCTGGATTCGGCAACAACTGGCTTGTCCTGATCAAAACCACCGCTCTTGTTTCCATTATCGGTCTTGATGATATGGTCAGAAAAGCCGGCCTTGCTGCTGGTGCTACCAGAAAACCTTTTACTTTTTATCTGGTTGTGGCGATTAATTACCTGATTATCACCTCGGTTTCAGTCTATCTTCTCAAATATCTTGAACGACGTTACAGCGTTGGTGTCAGGGAGATTTGATTAATGGATATCTCGATTATTCTGGATAACAGTTCCGTTTATCTTGAAGGGTTGAAAAATACCATCCTTCTGGTCTCTGTATCACTGTTTATCGGATTGATGTTTGCAGTACCCCTGGCCATTTTAAGAAACTCGGACAATCCTTTTTATCAGATGCCTGTTCGGGCATTCATCTATTTTTTCCGGGGTACACCGCTTCTTGTCCAGATGTTTCTCGTTTACTATGGATTCGGTCAGTTTGACTTCATCAAGGAAAGTTTTCTCTGGCCCTTGTTTAAAGAGGCCTATTTTTGCGCTTTGTTAGCTTTCACTTTAAATACCTGTGCCTATACCACGGAGATTTTCAGGGGGGCAATCAAGGCCACTCCCCATGGTGAGATTGAAGCTGCCATGGCTTCCGGAATGTCCAGAGCCCTGATGCTCAGGCGCATAATCCTGCCAAGTGCCTTCAGAAGGGCATTGCCTGCATACAGTAACGAAATAATTTTCATGCTTCACGGAAGCTCTTTAGCCAGTGTCATAACAATCATCGATATAACAGGGGCTGCCCGTATTATTAATTCACGCTATTATAGCCCGTACGAGGCTTTTCTGACTGCAGCACTGCTGTATATGTCACTTACGTTTATTCTTGTTTTTCTTATCAAAAGACTGGAAAACAGGTGGTTTGCCCATCTCCAGCCGCAAAGTGAATCCCGTCCAGTTATTGAGGCACCGCCATGAAAACTGTTGAAGTAATTAATCTACCGCCGGCAAGTCCGGGAACAACCAGAAAGCTGAGGGTGATCCGTTACGGTACCGGAGGAACTGCTGGAAAGGTCTATATCCAGGCTGGTCTGCATGCCGACGAGGCGCCGGGATATGTGGTTTTGAAAAATCTGATAAAGCTGCTCGACAAAGCAGAAAATGAAAATCGGATCAGCGGCGAGATTATTGTTGTGCCTGCAGCCAATCCCATTGGTCTTGCACAGTGGCGGGATGATGTTCTCTCAGGCAGGTTTAATTTCTGTAACTCGGTTAATTTCAACCGGCAGCATCAAGATCTAACCGAAAAAATAGCCGACAGGATCGGCTCGGAACTGGGTGATGATGCCCGGCATAACGTCGATCTGATACGACAGACGATGGGAGCGATACTGGAGGATGTTCAGCCGGAAGATGAAGCGGGTTTTCTTAAACTGCAACTTATGAAAATGTCCCATGATGCAGATATTGTTCTTGATCTGCATTGTGACATCGATGCGACAGTTCACGTTTATATGGGGACACCGCTCTGGCCGGATGGTGCAGATCTATCCGCGTGGGTAGGGGCAGAGGCCACACTGCTTGCCCTTGATTCCGGCGGCACTCCTTTTGACGAGGCAAACAGCAAGGTCTGGTGGGAACTGGCAGAAAAGTTTCCCGGTAAGCCGATACCGTCTGCCTGCCTCTCTGCAACTGTTGAACTGCGGGGAATCGCAGATACAGATAAGGAAACAGCTGTTAAAGACGCTGAAAATCTTTTTGCATTCCTTCAGGGACGGGGAATTATTCGGGGTGAGGCGGTTACGCCTCCGCCTCTTGTGACTGATGCAACGCCCCTGACCGGTGTTGATTATATTAAGGCAGAAATTCCCGGCATCATAACATATTTCCTGAAGCCCGGGGCTAGGGTAAAAAAAGGGGATCTCATTGCAGAGATCTTTAATCCTCTTGCTGAGGATTCAGCATGTGAAATTTCTCTTGTTAAAACCAGGACGGACGGCATTCTTTTTTCAAGAAATATTGACCGGTTTACCCGACCAGGAAGAATTGTCGCCAAGGTAGCAGGGGAGGAGCCTTTGAGAGAGGCACGGGGAAATCTGCTAACTTTATAAGCTGTTATTCGTTTTAATTAGGGAAGAAGCAGCTTAGGAAATTGTCCAGTTTTATTGGATCACATCACTAAAGGGTCATTACAGCACTGTATCACAGTACGTGTCGGTTCTGTAATGACCCTTTTTTATTACTGCAACGCCGGTTGTAAGAGTTTCTGGATAGCCTCTTCCAGAATGGTATAACCATTACGGGAGAGTATCGATTCCGGGTGAAACTGAAAACCTGTAAACATGTTGCCCTGGATTGCCGCCACCTCGCGGGTTTCTGGTATGGTTGAAAGCACGTATTCACTATCTTTCACAATGCCTGCAAAGGTATTGTAAAAGCCCACAAGTTCTTCACGCCCGTTCAGGTTAATGGATAGTTGCGTACCCTGCAGTGGGCGTTCTTTACGTACTACTTCAAAATCCAGTTCTTTCAGAAGCAGTTGATGGCCAAGACATACACACAGAAGTGGATGATTATTTGCAAGAAGAGTGTTGATAATCTCTCTGTTCTTGCACATCTTTTGGCAGGTGTTGTCGTTGGGGTTGCCGGGCCCTGGGCCGACAATCACCAGATCGCTTTTGTCGATGGCGGGATCAAACTGGTGGTAGCGTACGATGGCGGTTGAAAAGCCCATGCACTGGAGCATATGGTTCAGCATACAGATGAATTCATCTTCATTATCAATGAGAGTGATGTGATGCTGCTGCCGGATCCTTTGCCTTGGCAGCTGACGGAAAAACCAGAAGGAAGAGAGGCTTTGATTGCGGTTAACCAGGGTTTCTATGATTTCATCATCGTTGTGGAGGTTGGTAAGCAGTGGCGGTGAAATGTTAACCTTATCCTGCTGCAGGCAGGCCATAAGGGCTCCGCTTTTGGATGTTGTTTCGGCCACTTCCTCACTCGGGATAGAATCTTTGACAAGGGTTGCCCCGACTGCGGAATACAGGTTTCCTTCAGGGCTGATTTCGGCGGTTCTTATGGCAATCGGGGAATCGAGAAAATCCTCGCCGTCTTCATCTCGGCCCATGAGCAGCAGGGCGCTGCCGTAATATCTGCGTGAAGAGGAACTGTATTTCTTAATAATGTTGCAGCTATTTTCAACGGGAGAGCCGACGACAGTTGCTGCAAACATGGAATCTTTAAACAGTTCCATAATGTCTTTATTGCTGGTTCCCGAGAGCAGATATTCGGAGTGGATAAGGCGAGACATCTCCTTGAGCAGCGGGCCGACAATGGAGCCTCCGCGATCACACATTTTTGCCATCATCTTCAGTTCTTCATCAACGACCATAAAGAGTTCGTTAATCTCTTTTTGATTGCTGAGAAATTGCAGGAGATCCTGCTTGAAATGTTTTCTCAGAGCATAGTTTTTTTCTTTTCGGAAGGTGCCGCTGATCGGGTTCATTTTGACACGGCATTTGTTTACTGACAGATGGCGTTCTGGCGTTGAACCGACGAAATACATACTGGTATCGTAGAAGAGGAATTTCCAGTAGGTGCCATAATCGCTTTGTACAAGAGATCGGAAAATAGAGAGGGCCGTACGTGTTGAAAAGTTGCCGATTTTTCCGTACATGTTTCGTGGAATGACGAAATTAGCACCTTCACCATTACCGATTTCATCGACAATAATCCGCTGTATGGTAGCGCCATATTCCTCTTCAGTAGTATCGAAGGTAATGGGTTGATCAAAATTTATGGACTCGATTGGAAGATCTTTGAGAAGCTCCGGAGTGCTCAATAGTTCCTGGTGATTTACGGTGATTGTACAAATGTGCTCATTGTTGTCATGCACATTGTAGCCTCGCTCACGGATCTGACAGAAGGGGATGACAGAGATTGTATCGAAAGTTTTACGGTTTTCTGTCTTTCCCTTGAGTCGCGGGATATCGTCCAGGGAGCGGTGTTGTGAAGGGGTGCCGGTAAGCAGCAGGATCTCATCACTATCCTGTTTCTGGATAAGACAGAAGGAACTGTCTGTGTCTATTAGCTGTTGAATACGGGGGTGCATTTTCTTTCTCCTTATTCGCTGCCGGGTCGTGAATGGGAGAAATGGATGGAAAAACAAAAAAAAGCCCACACAGACCAGGAAGCGGCCTGTGTGGGCTTTTTTAAATGTATAATTATTAAACCGGCTAGACTCGTCTTCCCACAACAATATTCAGCCAACCACGCCAGAGAGTGAGGGTGGTGTAGGAAGAAAGCTTGTATGTGGCAATTAGAGTCATCATGGTTTGTTCTTTTATGTTAAAGTTGATCATTAAAATTCTTTAAAAAATGGTTCTTGTCAATGGAAAAAGAAGAAATTTGTGTATAAGGGTTAAAAATGATTCAGGGAATTCATCATACGGCGATTATCTGCTCTGATTATACAAGATCAAAGCATTTTTATACCGAAATACTCGGATTTAAAATAATTGCGGAAAATTTCAGGCAGGAGCGGAGTTCGTATAAGCTTGATTTACGGTTGCCGGATGGAGCTCAGATTGAACTGTTTTCCTTCCCTGATCCTGCCGCCAGGCCGACCAGGCCTGAAGCATGCGGTCTCAGGCACCTTGCCTTTGTGGTAAACTCGATTGATAAGGTGATACTGCATCTTGCATCGTACGGGATTGAAGTTGAGCCGGTAAGAGTTGATCAATACACGAATTGCCGGTATACCTTCTTTCAGGATCCGGATGGTTTGCCGCTGGAACTGTATGAGATCCGGCAGACTGTTTAACTGCTCGTTTCTAGTTGGTGGGGCAGAATAGTAAAATAATCAGAGAGATTCGTGATCGCAAATGATTGAAATCGGAAAAAATCTGAAATATGAGAAGCTTGAGTATGTTGACTTGACGGATTCCAGTCTCAAACTCCGTGATGCTTCAGGCCGTATCAGGGAAGTTGCTCTTGATCAGGTTCGGCAGACAGAAATTACCGGTGTGAAAAGCGCTTCCGGGTTTTGCGGTACTTCAGAATGGGGAATGAGTAATCCGACCTTTATACTGCCGTCAAACTTTATCTTTAATATTCTCAATGCCTTTAAGCGCAGAAAAGACCTTGTTCATATTAAAGTCACCTTAAAAAACGGCAGCGAGTTTATCGTCCTGGGTTCGCATGGTTTGTATGAAAAACTGAGCCGATAGGTATGGTCGGAAAGAGAAAAAAACAAATTCTGCAGATGTCTTCTTTCAGGCAGAGCAGTACTCTGCCTTTTTTGGGTTGAACGTCTTTTACTTTTACCTGTTTTTCAGGATGTCTCTTATTTCAGTCAGCAGCACTTCTTCAGCAGATGGCTTTGGCGGGGCTGCAGGCGCTTCCTCTTCCTTTTTCTTCAGCGCATTGATTCCTTTTACCAGCATAAAAATGGCAAAGGCGACAATGGTGAAATCGACGGCTGTCTGGATAAATTTGCCGTAGGCGATTACCACTGCCGGGGCGTCTCCCACCGCGTCTTTTAGGGTGATTGCAAGATCAGAGAAGTCAACTCCGCCAAGAATCACACCAATGGGAGGCATGATCAGGTCGTTAACTAACGATGTAACGATTTTACCGAAAGCTGCCCCAATGATGATACCGACAGCCATGTCGACAACATTGCCCTTAACTGCAAATTCTTTAAACTCTTTCAGTATACCCATTGCAAAGCCCTCCAGAAAATTTATGTCTGTTTATGCAGGAAGATTGCGATCATGTTTTTAGGTTATGTTCGCAGTTTTACCTGCTGATGGTCATTCGTTCTGTACTTGTTTGCAGACGACATATCAAGGTCAGGTATGTTCGCTGTTTTTGTTTTATTGTATTAGAATTTATCGAAAAAATAGATGATGAGCATGTTATAAACCTTTCATGTTATTGAAGCTATAATTATTTAGGCAAAGACAGCTGGGAGGATGCAGGGATTCATGGTCGGCTGTTTACTGTGCTCAACTGCACTGGTATGCTTAAAACTCGGGCAATGAATGATCAGACCTGCTCATAGAGAAGGCTGTTTACTGTACGAATAAGATCCTGGGTGGCTACAGGTTTTTGCAGGAATTCAGCTATTCCGAGTTCACCGGATTCATCAGCGGAGAGACTCTCGTTGTAGCCTGTGCAGATCACAATGGGACAGGCGGGATTTTCTTTTCGAATTATTTTGACTATTTCCAGTCCGTTGAGTTTCGGCATATTCATATCTGTAATCGTAAGATCAAATTCTTTCGGGTGATTCTTGAAATATTCGATGCCTTCTTGAGGATCACAATAGCTGGCGACCTCATACCCATGACGTTTCAGGATGTTGGAAAAAAGCGAAACAATGGGTTTTTCATCATCTAGCAGGAGTATTTTTTTCTTATGATCAGTCTCTTCATGCGGTGTAAATAGGACCTTTTGGGTAGCTTTATGTTGAAGGGTTTCAGGGAAATAGAGGTTGAACGTGGTGCCTACGTCCGGCGTACTGTCCACCTCTACAAAACCGTTAAGGTCGCTTACTATTGCCATCACGACACTCAATCCAATACCGGTTCCTTCTGTTTTGGTTGAAAAATACGGGTCAAAGATACGCTGGATATTTTCCTGACCAATACCGACGCCCGTGTCACTTACGGAAATCAGAAGGTAGGCTTTACGGGGATCCGCATCAAACTTGCAATGCGTAACCCGGCTCAGGGATATCTGCAGGTTGCCCTGACCGGTTATTGACTGATAGCCGTTGGTCAGCAGATTCATTACGACCTGATGAATCTGCGTCGGATCTGCCTTAATGCAGCCGTCCGTTACTTCGATATGCTTTTCCAGTGTTATTTGTTTCGGAATAACCGATTTTATGAGTTTGCAGGCTTCATGAATGACTTCATGCAGCAGCACCTCTTCTTTTTTCAGCGGTTTTTGCCTGCTGAAGCTGAGAATCTGTCTGATGAGTTCTTTTGCCCGCAAGCTGGCGGAGACAATCTGGTCAGCAGCTTCTCTGGCTTCGCTTGCGGGTGGTACTTCATCCTGCAGGAGTTCACTGAAACCAAGAATGGGAGCAAGGATATTATTGAGGTCATGGGCAATTCCACCGGCCATTGAGCCTATGGCATCACGTCTCTGAATGTGGTTGAGCATGTTTTCCATGTCTTTTTCGTTGGTGGTGTCAATGGCAAAACAGAGAATGGCAGGACGGTTGCGCCATGTATATAAGACTGACATGTTTCTTATCCAGACAGTTTTTCCGTTTTTGGCGATGATTCTGTAATTGGCAACATTTTCCGGTACCATTCCTTCTATACGCTTCTGGTAACGTTGTTCAACCAGCTCTCTGTCCTCTGGATGAACCAGGTCAAAGACGTGTTTGGTATATATTTCTTCAAGAGAGTAGCCGGTTATTGTAAAGAGCTTCTGATTGGCATATTTTATGAAACCATCCTGAATGATGTAGATTACGTCATGGGCGTTTTCAACGAGGATTCTATATTTTTCTTCACTTTCCCTGATCGTTTCGACCATCTTTTTCTGTCTGGTTGTATCGATCAAAGTCGCCAGAATAGCAACCTGGCCGTGAAAATTGATGTTTCTTGAGTACATTGAAATCCACTTTGTCGATCCGTTCCTGCTGATCAGTCGCCAGTCATATGTAGATTCCTGGCTGATACCGTTCAGCTTTTTTCGGGTGTTCTCACTAATTTTCTTACGATCCTCCGGGTGAACGAGTTTCAGATACTCTTCCTCATTCCAGTCTGCCATCTCATCAAAGCTGTATCCTGAAATTTTCTGCCACGCTTTGTTGGCGTAGACTATTTTGAAATCTTTTATGATCACCATGCCGAGAAGTGACTGTTCAGCCAGAGCCCTGAAATTTGCTTCACTTTCTTTCAGTGCCTCTTCCGTACGAAGCCGTTCATTGATCTGCTTCTGGAGCGCTTTATTGGCTTTAATCAGTGCCGCTGTCTGTGAGTCTTCCAGCGTTTTTCGAATGGCTTTACGCTCGTTGATATCACGTATTATCAATACATAACCGAGGTCTTCATTATGGTGCTGCTGTATACGGGAGATACTTACGCTTACTGCCAGAAGAGAGCCGTCCTGGCACCGGATGGAATTGTCGAAGTCGTGCAGTTCTTCTTTGTTCTCCAGGATCTTGTCGATCATGGAAGGGTGCTGAAAAAAAGAAGTTATCGGCTGAGATTTCAGTATTTCTTCAGGGTAACCGAACAGCTTTGTGCAGGCAGGATTGACGGCGACCGTGTTGTTTAACGAATTAATAATGATAATACCGTCGTTTGCCGCTTGAAAAAGTGTGTCGGCTGCATTGCTTGGAGACGGTTCCATAAAATTGTATTTTGTTATGGCATAGAGCAGGCCAACTAGCCACACCATGGCAGAAATATGCGCCATGTCCGGTGAATCCCATGACAGGAAAGCAGGTCCGAAAAAATTGCTCATAAGACTGCTGATGATGCCAATTAAAAAGCAGACTGCTGTTAAGGTGAGCTGTTTCTTGTGTATGAGGTTCCTGCTCTTGAAGGCTTCGTGTAAACAGAGCAGTGAGGCGGTAACAGTGTAAATAAATGAGTAGCACACCATCAATATTGTTGCCGGTGTTAATTTTATCTCAATTCCCCACCCCCAGGGACGTTTCACAGAGGTATATATTGCGTCTGATCCGATCTGAGAGATAATGCAAAAAATGGCAGGAAGAAAAATTGCAGCCAGAAAAATACGGTTGCGAATAAGGTGCAGACGGTCTGTTAAAGCAAAACTCAGCAGCAGTATGAAAGGACTGGCGCTGAGAGCGCCCAGTATTGAAATGTTTTCGATCCAGTCAGCAAGCTCATAACTTGTGTAGGGATTGTGAATAATTACTTTTGCAGAAGTCCAAACTGCAAAGCTAAGGAAGATGAGCGCTCCAAGTCTGTTTGATGCTGCCGCACTGTTTCTTACCAGGAGGTAAAATGCCAGCATCACGTACATTGCTCCACAGATAAAATAAATCGTGGGCAATAATAAAGGGAATGAAACACCACCCATATGATTAATTTGCTCCCCCGCCCCCGGGCTTAGATTGAAAAAAGTCCTGTAAACAACGATATTTCAATACATCCAGACGAAGCCTATCATATAATGTATCGTTAATACGGTTGCCTGTAATACGCAAGTCTTTTAGCTGGAACGGGTGATAAATGTTAGGTATGGGCAGTCAGCCTGGGCCTGTTTATTGAAATGCCTGTTAAAAGAAAAGCGACGCAAAATGAGCAGCACTATTTTTATACTACTGTGTAGTATAAAAAAATCAATAATAAAGAAAATCATGTCTGGAAGGACCTTATGATAACTCCCGCCTGAATAAAATTTATATATCTTAGAATAACAAATGGATAAGGCAATAAATGACCGATAAACGGTAACAAATAAATGGTATTGAATATTATTTGCAATAGTGAATACCTATTAGAAACTCAATAATGATCGGAAGCTATTATTGTACAACCGTAATTATTTCAGCTAGCCTTATTATATTAGACAGTATTGTCTAAGGTGGTAACTATCAAGAATAACTGGATTTAAGGAGTATATTATGAAGAAGACTATTCTTTTATTTGCAGTGCTGTTTTGTCTGGCTATGCCGCTTACAGCATCTGCAGCACAACAGGCATCAGGAACCATTACCATGGAGTTTGATCTTTCAGATCAGCCGGCAGGTAAAGAAGCAAAATTATGGATTCCATATCCACTCTCTGATGAGAATCAGGTGATTACCAACATTTCAGTCAGCGGTGATTATGCTGAATCGGCTGTTTATTCAGACACCAAATATTCAACCCCTATGCTCTATGCGCTTTGGGATAAAGATGCAGCAAGCAGAAAGCTTGTATTCACTTTTCACGCGACCCGTAATGAAGTGGTGAAAAAAGATTTTCCGGCCAAAGAAGATGCATGGGATCCGGCTGATTACAGCATGTATCTGAATCCGACCAGTCTCGGTCCGATTGATGGAGTTGTGAAAGCGCTTTCCGATAAGATTGTTGACGGCAAGGTAACCGTTTATGACAAAGCAAAGGCTATTTATGACTGGATTTGCGAAAACATGCACAGAGATCCGGATACTGTTGGCTGTGGCCCGGGTGATGTGTGTTCACTGCTTGCAAAGCCCGGCGGCAAATGCACCGATATTCATTCAGTGTTTATCGCTCTTGCCAGGGCGGCGGGAATTCCTGCCAGGGAGATTTTCGGTATTCGTCAGGGCAAGGAAGATGTTGTGGACATAACAACCTGGCAGCACTGTTGGGCAGAGTTCTTCCTTCCCGGTTATGGTTGGGTACCGGTTGATCCGGCAGACGTGCTCAAGATGATGCTTACACATGATCTTAAGCTTGGTGATAAAAAGACTCAGGAATATCGTGAATATTTCTGGGGTGCCTGGGATCAGTATCGTGTACAGATTGCTGTTGGTCGCGATTTAGAGTTGAATCCTGCTCAACAGGGTAAGCCGCTTAACACCTTCGGCTATCCTTATGCCGAAGTCGGCGGAGAGGTCCTGGATTGGTATAAACCTGAGACGTTCAAATATACCATCACTTATAAGAAGTGATGATGTTGCTTTCTTCATAAAAAAAAAGGGGCAATTGTTATGCCCCTTTTTCAATTTGCAATCTCTTTTGCAAAATCAGGAAGCCGGCTTTTCCCTCAGAGTTTCTACCAGTTTGTGGTAGTACTCTTTCTCATCCTTGGTAAAGCGTTCTGAAGATCCATATGGATACTTCGTTACTGAACTTGCAGCAATATCTATACAGGCGTTGAGAATATCTATGCGTATCTGTTCGGCAACCATCTCGTCCCTGTTCTGCAGTCGCAGGATCTGGATCAGATTGCGTATCTCTTCGCAGAGTTCCGGCTTTGGCGGTTCTTCAAGATGGCGGTTGAGAAACTCCCGTGCTTCGCTGTATTCGATAACCTTGCAGCCGGCCAGTCGGTTTATGCTGTCGACGTGGTGGTAGAGGTAGTCGAAAATAATGTCTCTTTCAGCTTGTTGTGACATGCCGTCAGCCCAGGACATCTCGCACAACAGAACCAGATCAATGAAATAGACTTCGTGTCCGCTTATACCGTAGGGCCTGAGTCGTTTAAGTGCGTCTGTAAATGTCATCATTATGAAAACTCCTGTCAGCAGAGGGCTTATGTATAAAATGCAGATGTCGTGCCCGGTTTCGTTAATTCAGTTTTCTTCTTATCAGATTTGTACCATATGATCAAATAGATAAGATACCTAATGTAAACGAATATTATCTGAAATAAAAATAATTCAGTACTGAACTTATTGCCCACATTGCTATGGCGTAGTGATAATTATTTTTTAAAACGGTAAGCGGAGTTGCGTTATATCTGCTCACCATGACCAGGCCGACGCCTGACAGCGGGCTGCTGCCGGTAGCAACGGCCCAGCTGGTAAGATACATGAATGCCAGTTGTGAATGATCAGGGTTTAAGGGCAAAATCAGCGGACTGATGATCGAAATGCCGACAATCGGATGAACACCGAGAAATCCTATAATAATCAGAATCCCTGAAATGGAGGCAAACATCATCGGACCGAATGTCATACCGTCAAAATTGAAAAGTGTCGGATATACTCTGGTCAGAGAGCTTATTGCGGTGGAAAACACCCCAGCGGCAAGAAAAAGGATAAACTGCGGGCTGACCGAAAGGATTTTGGTCTCAACAAAGTTTTTCAGTACTGTATTTTTAGGGCTTCCCTTCATGAAAATCATTGCGCCGATCGGTGACACGCAGCAGATCAGATTGAGTATACGCATTGTCGGGAAAAGGTAGTGCAGCAGCATAACAGCGGCTGCCAGAGAGACGACCACCACAAGGCTTTCAACCCGTATCGGATATCCTCTGAACTGTTCTTTGGAACGCAGCGCCACTTCGATTGTTGTATAGAGGATGGCAATTATGCTCATCAGAAAACCGGGTTTAAACGTGTGGTGCCATTGAGCTTCCGGGGCATAAGTAAGAGCTACGCCCAGAGCAATGAAAAACGGAGACCACCAGGCTGCGGCACAGAATGAGCGGGCCAGAATGATTCTCTGGTTTCGTGTCAGTGACCCTTCACGCTGCATTCTGTCGCCGAAGACAAATAGAATGGAGAGATTGATAACAGCTCCTAGCAGGTTGGTACCCAAAGCCGTTGTCAGAGCAGCGGATTTTGAGGTCGGCAGATTCATGTCCGGCTGGCTTGGTGTCGTGAGGGCAAGAAAAGCAACTGCCGCAAACATGGCCAGCAATGGGTAGTTGACCATAAATATTTTATCAAGCGACGTAGTTACCCCCTGTGAATAGGAAAAGAGCAGTATGGCGATGCCTGCGCCAAACAGAATGCCTGCCTGGTTCTTCATGCTTTTACTGAAGCCTCTCCATTGCAGGATAACTACCAGCCAGGAAATAACTGCGCCCAGTATATGAAGAGGTGGAAATGTGAGGCCGCCAAGATAGAGCAGCAGGCTTGCAAGGACCAGCCATCCAGCAAATTGTTTCATGTCATCTATAACTCTGTTCAATCGTTTGTCGGCACATTATTTTTTTAATGCCGAAAACTTTAAATAATACTTCCGTCCTCCTCAATTAACAAGGAATCTCACAAAACATTACCGCAACAAATTTCAATCAATCGATTTAAGCGGTTGACTTAATCGATTGATTGGATATAGTTGTTTCTATCAACTTCGCATAACAGCGAATAAATCGGAGGAGATAAACAGTGGAACAGGATGAACAAATCCCCGAGCAAACACCGCAGAATAAATTGCTGGAAGCGGCTTTCGATATTTTCGGTAAACACGGCTACGAGTCTGCAACAACAAGAATGATAGCCGGGGAGGCTGGCGTAAACATTGCTGCCATCCCGTATTATTTCGGCGGCAAAGAAGGGCTCTATCGAGCAGTGATTTCTCATATTGTCTCAGAGATTCAAGGCCAGGCAGGTGATCTGCTCGAGCGGGTCGCGACCAGCGACCTGACTGGGGAGAGTGGAAAGGTGCATGCTCAAAATCTTCTCAATGAGCTCCTCACGCGTTTTATAAATTTTATCCTCGGGTCATCAGAAGGACAGAGGATTGCACGGATAATGATGCGCGAACAGATGTATCCCAGCAGCGTATACGACTTGATTTATAATGGTTTTATGAATCCGATTCTCTCCACAGTTGCCACTCTGGCTGCAGCAATAACCGGTGTTGAGTCAAAAAGACGCACAATGCTTCAGGCAGTGGCAATTGTCGGGCAGATCCTGATATTTAGGATTGCCAGAGAGACGGTTGTCCTGGCGTTAGACATGCAGGGATATGATGAAGATGAATTAAAAGAGATAAGAGAGATAATACTAATGCATACCCGCAGGATATTAGAGGGAAATGGCTAACAGGCCATTGAGGAAGAGGATATGAAGATTTTTGGTGCAAATCAACATTCGTTTGCAAAGAGTCTTGCAGTTGGGACCCTGCTTTTTCTGCAGGCATGTACTGTCGGGCCTGACTACAAGCAGCCTGAACTTGACAGCGTGATGCAGGATAAGTGGCAGTCAGAGGATGGTGAAAACGAGCATTTTTCCCAGACCCGGCAGCCCGATGCACTGTGGTGGCAGCAGTTTGACGATCCAGATCTGAATGCGCTGATAGAGCAGCTTCATGCTTCAAGTCTGCCGCTGGCACAGGCCCGTGAGCGGATTGTGGAAGTCAATGCGCAGCAGGGCGTCATCGGTGCTGAAAGACAATTGCAGCTGGCTTCGGCATTGGGCTATACACGCGCAGAAACGGGTGATGAGGCCGTCTCGACCATGGGAATAATGCCGGGGCAAACCCTTAATGTCTATTCTGCAGGGCTGGTGGCCGGATGGGAGCTCGATTTGTGGGGCAGGGTAGGAAGGCTGCTTGAGGCGGGGGAACAGAATATTCTCTCCAGTTATGCTGAATATCAGGCCATGATAACTTCACTCACCGCTGAACTGGCTCTTACCTATATGAATGCGAGAACCATTGAGGCACGAATAGTAAAAGTTAATGAGAATATCGCCCTGCAGCAGAAAACGCTTGAGCTTGCCCGTTCAAGGTTCAGTGCCGGCAACGGTTCGGAACTTGAGCTGACTCGAACCCAGAGGCTTGTCAGTGTAACCAAAGCCAGGATACCAGAACTTGAACGTGAACTTCTGGTTGCTGAAAACAGGATCAAGGTGCTTTTGGGATTACCGCCAAAAGCGCAGGTGATCTTCCCCGGATCAATACCTGCCGTGCCTGAGATGGTTGGACTTGGTCTGCCAGTTGACCTGATCACCAGACGACCGGATATACGAAATGCTCTGCATCGTTACCATGCTGCAGTTGCAGGTGTCGGGGCCGCTGAAGCGGAGAAATATCCGAGCCTGTCGATCTCCGGCACTCTGACCCTTTCAAGCGACAGTCTTGGCGGTGTTTTCGACGGTGATTCTCTTATCTACACCCTGGCGCCGGGGCTTCATTTTCCGATTCTGACCGGCAGCCGTATAAAAAGCAATATTGCAGTAAAGCAGTCCCGTGCCGAGCAGCTTCGGCTGGCACTCGAACAGCAGATCGTAACTGCCCTGTCAGAGGTGGAAAACGCTGCGACGGGGCTTGTCAGAAGTCAGCAGCAGGTGAAGGAACTGGATCTTGCCGAAGAAGCGGCTGTAAAGAGTGTAACCATGGCTGATGATCTCTATCAGGCGGGTCTCGGAGATTTTTTTCAAGTACTTGATAATCAGCAGCAGCTGGTCACCATTCAGGAATCACTGCTGCAGGCAAGGCAGCAGACACTTTCTGAGGTGATAGCTCTTTACCGGGCACTTGGCGGCGGCTGGGAGCGTGCAATGTCAGAACAGGCGCAAACGCGTTAAAGCAAAAGGCAGGAGATCATGAAAAAGAAAATAGCAAGAATCGTCGTTATTCTTCTCGTTATAAGCGGCAGTATTTACGGCTATAACCGGTATAAGCAGAACGAAGAAATTGCCCTTGAGGGTCCGTTGAAAATATACGGAACAATTGAAATCAGAGATGCAGCCCTTGCCTTTATGGAGCAGGAACGCATCAGCGATTTACTGGTTCAGGAAGGCGACCGGGTTGAAGCGGGACAGGTTCTTGCCCGTTTGGACAGTTCGCGAATTGAGACTGCAGTGTCTGATATGGACGCACGGATTGCGGCCCAGCAGGCCGTTGTTGATAAGCTAGTGGCAGGAAACAGACCGCAGGAAATAGATCAGGCCCGTGCTGAAGTCGATGCCGCAAGAGTAAGGGTTGAAAATGTTCGCCAGGTCCTTAACCGGCTGGAGAAGACCTCCAGTACCGGTGCGACAAGTGTGCAGGCTCTAGATGATGCCAGATCAAGCCTGAAGGTTGAGACCGCCCAGCTCAAAGTACGTGAAAAGGGACTGAATCTTGTTCTGGAAGGGGCGAGACAGGAGGATATTGCCGGGGCAAAACACCAGCTGGAGGCATTGAAGGCGAATCGGGCTTTGCTTGACATCCGGCTGGATGATATGACCCTGAAGGCTCCGGAGGCAGGCGTGATTCAGACCAGAATACTTGAGAAAGGAGAATTGGCAGGGCCTGCAAAACCGGTTTTTACTCTCGCCCTTACTGATCCGAAATGGGTTCGGGCGTATATTCCTGAACCGCAGCTTGGCTTGATTAAATCCGGTATCAAGGCAACTGTCAGCAGCGATTCCTTTCCCGGTGAGCAGATTGAAGGCTGGGTCGGTTTTATTTCCCCGGTAGCCGAATTTACTCCTCGGGCTGTCCAGACGGAGGATCTTCGTACACAGCTGGTGTATGAGGTGAGGGTTTTTGTGAAGGATGAGCGGGACAGGCTGCGGCTGGGTATGCCGGTTACAGTGCATATAAAAGAAACTAACCAGTGATGTTCAGGCACGGGGTCAATGACGGAAGTGAAAAACGATACTAGCCAGGTGGTCCTTTCTGCAAGCGCTGTATGCAAGGAATTCCCGGTTCAGGGTAAACCTGCTGTAAAAGCACTTGATCAGGTCACTCTTGCTGCGCATAAAGGTGCTGTGACAGGCCTTGTCGGTGCCGATGGTGCCGGTAAGACGACGCTTATACGCATTGCTGCCGGGCTGCTCATTCCCACCGCTGGGAAGGTGACCCTGCTTGGGCTTGACAGTGTTGAAGACAGTCTGGAAATTCAGAGCCGTGTCGGCTATATGCCGCAAAAATTCGGACTCTATCAGGATCTGAGCGTGATGGAGAACATGAACCTTTACGCAGACCTGCAGGGTGTGGCGATGGGTGAAAGGAAGGAACGATATGGCCGTCTGCTCGAGATGACGGATCTGGCAAGGTATACAAAGCGGCGGGCCGGGGCGCTGTCAGGGGGAATGAAGCAGAAGCTCGGTCTGGCCTGTGCCCTGATAAAGTCTCCGGAGCTGCTGCTGCTGGATGAGCCGACAGTCGGAGTCGATCCGGTTTCCAGGCGGGAGCTGTGGAAAATAGTTTATGAGCTTGTTGAAAAGGACGGCATCGGCGTTTTTGTATCGACGGCCTATCTTGATGAGGCAGAACGGTGTGATCATGTGCTTGTGCTGCATCAGGGGAAACTGATGGCTGAAGGGGCACCTGAAAAATTTACTGCAACGATGAAGGGGAGAGTCTGTCTCGTCACCCCTTCGCAGAAAATTTCCGGCCGTGGTCTTTATACCAGGCTTGCAGGAAGCAGGGGCGTTGTTGATACAACAATCCGTTCAGGCAGGGTTCGCGCTGTGTTGGGAGCCGCTGATCCTTCTGTTCTTCATGCTGTTCTTGGCGGTCTTGACGCTGAGGTTGAAGTGGTAGAGCCGCATTTCGAAGATGCCTTCATGGCCATGATACCAAGAGGACATGATCATGTAGAGGTTGTCTCCGAGGTTGCTCCTGATAATGCCCCGACACACGCTGCCAAAAGCAGCGACGCATTGGTGCACACTCATGATCTAGGCAAGATGTTCGGTGATTTTGCAGCAGTGAAAAATCTCAGTTTTTCTGTAAAACGGGGTGAAATTTTTGGTCTTCTCGGTCCGAACGGTGCAGGTAAGAGTACAACCTTTCGCATGCTTTGCGGTCTGCTTCCTGCAAGCTCAGGTGAAATTCAGGTAGCGGGTCATGACCTGCTCAAATCAAGAGCGCAGGCAAGAGCACGGCTTGGGTATATGGCGCAGCAGTTTTCGCTGTACGGTCAACTCAGTGTTGCCGAAAACCTTTCTTTCTTTGGCAAGGTATACGGGCTGTACGGTAAAAAACTCAAGGAGAGAATCGGCTGGGCCTATAACGAATTCAGCCTGGGTGACTGGCGGGATACTTCCGCATTCGGTCTTCCCGGCGGTTATAAGCAGCGGCTTGCTATGGCAGCAGCGCTTTTGCATGAACCTGATATCCTGTTTCTGGATGAACCGACCTCCGGTGTTGATCCTTTTGCCAGAAGGGAGTTCTGGCTTCGAATCAATGGTTTTGCAGAACAGGGAGTGACCGTTGTGGTGACTACCCATTTTATGGAAGAGGCTGAATATTGTGACCGGATGCTGATTATGAGTCAGGGTGAGACGCTGGCAATGGGAACTCCTGCCGAGATTAGGGATCTGGCCAAAAGTCCTCAAAACCCAAGGCCGACCATGGATGATGCCTTTATATGCCTGGCTGAAGGGCGAGTGCCCGTTAGTCAGCATGGGAATGGAGGTGAGTGATGCGTCTTTTTCTGATGCGCCTTCGCGGCTTCCTGAAAAAAGAAACTTTGCAGATCATACGTGATCCATCAAGTATTGCACTTGCTCTGGTCATGCCGCTGGCTCTGCTCTTTATCTTCGGTTACGGCGTCAATCTTGATGCTGAATATATCCCTGTGGCCGTTGTCTCAAGCAGCAGCGGAACTATTGAAAGGGATCTGGTCAGTCGTTTTGATCTGTCGTCAAATTTCGATGTGATAAGGGTTGCTGATATGCGGGAGGCAGAAGAGCTGATGCAAAAACGTCAGGTTGATGCGATCATTCAGCTGCAGCCTGACTTCTCTGCAAGACTGTCGGGAGGTTCGCCAAATGGCCGGATGCAGGCTCCCGTCCAGCTTATTCTTAATGGAATTGATGCAAACCGTGCCCGGTTGATTGAAGGCTATCTTCGCAGCATCGTTCGTAAATGGGTGGAATCACGACAGGTGCAGGGGGAGGCTGCGGCAGGCCCCCTGATCGCCATTTCACAGCGGATATGGTTTAACGAAGGAGCGGAAAGTCGTAATTTCATGGTCCCCGGGCTTATCACACTGATCATGACCCTGATTGGCATCCTGTTGACAGCGTTGGTTGTTGCAAGAGAGTGGGAGCGCGGGACCATGGAGGCTATGCTGGTGACGCCGCTTCGGCGTATTGATATACTGCTGGGCAAAATATTGCCATATTATGTTCTGGGGATGCTCGGTATGGGGATGTCCGTCATGGTGGCCATTCTGGTCTTTGATGTTCCTTTTCGCGGCTCTGTGACGGCTCTTCTGGTTTTGAGCTCCCTGTTTATGCTGGCGTCCCTGGGTTTTGGGCTCCTTTTGTCAGCGGCGATCCGCATTCAGTTCGTGGCAGCACAGGTTTCAATTGTTGCCGGCTTTCTGCCGGCTTTCTTTCTCTCAGGCCTGATCTTTGATATTGAATCAACGCCGCTGCCCATACAGATTGTCTCTCACATTGTTCCTGCCAGATATTTTATCACTATCAGCCATACACTTTTCATGGCGGGTGATATCTGGGAGGTGCTGTTGCCGAACGGCCTGGTTCTCGCCGGAATGTCGCTGTTTTTTCTGACCATGGCCTATAAAAAGATTTCAAAACGATTGGAGAAGTGATGGATTCTCTGCGCCGTATTCTTGCACTGGTGATGAAAGAATTTGTCACCATATTAAAAGATCCAAAGAGCCGTTTTGTTATTATCGGCCCGCCGATTATCCAGTTTTTTGTTTTCGGTTATGCCGCTACCTACGATCTTGAAAATGTGCGCTATGCTGTTTTCGACGAGTCGCGTTCTGCTCTGTCACGCGAATTGATTGCAGGTGTGGAGGGTTCAGGCAAGTTTCGTCTCACCGGCTATCTGGAAGATGAAAGACAGGTCGCTGAGTTTATCGATCAGGAGAAGGCGCGTCTAGTCATTCATATCGGATCTGATTTTGAAAAACAGCTGCAGGTGTCGAAGCCGGTTCTCGTCCAGGTTATTGCTGACGGCAGAAATCCGAATGTTGCACTGATAGCTTTGGGCTATCTCGGAACTATTGTGCAGGATTACAACAAGAGTCTGGTTGAACGAGGGCTTGTGCAGCTGAGCGGCCCCGGACTGCAGCTGGTTGAACGGTCATGGTTTAATGAAAATCTGCGCAGTCGGTGGTTTATTGTTTCAGCGCTTGGCGGACTGATCAGCATGGTCGTGGTGATGATTCTTACCAGTCTGTCTGTTGCGCGGGAGCGTGAGTTCGGCACATTCGATCAGCTGCTGGTGGCTCCCTTTACTCCGGGTGAGATACTGATCGGGAAATCGCTCCCCGGTATCGTTTTCGGCCTGCTGGATGCTCTTATTTTTGCAGCCGGGGCTGTTTACTGGTTTGCTGTGCCTTTTCGCGGCACGATTGCAGCGCTTGTTGTGTCTCTGCTCTGTTTTATAGTTGCCATTGTCGGCATCGGGCTGCTTGTTTCATCACTGTCTATGACAATGCAGCAGGGGCTGCTTGGTGCGTTTCTCTTTATTATGCCTGCGGTCACTCTTTCCGGTCTGGCGACGCCTGTTGAAAATATGCCCATGTGGCTGCAGCAGGCTGATCTGCTCAACCCGGTCAGGTATATCATAGTTGCCCTTCGCAATATCTTTTTAGAAGGTGCAGATCTCTACATGGTGTGGCCGTATGTCTGGCCTCTTCTGATTATGTCCTGTGTGAATCTTCCTCTGGCTGCCTGGATGTTCAGGCATCGTGCTGTTTAGCTGCCGGGTTTTTCTGAACGGTAGTAGAGAGTCTAATCCAATTCCTCTTAATCCTTTCTTGCCTGTTTCAAGTCATGGGTGAGAAAGGTGAGGGATTTTTGTGCAGGTGTCAATTGTTCTGCTTGGCTCGTTGGAGCGTTTCTGGTCAAGCATAGGTGTGGATTTCACAAAAGTGTAAAGCAACGACCAGGTGTCTTTAAAGATGGTCGAATGGGTGTTGTGAGACAGTCTCAGAAAAAATATGCGACTGTCTCCTGTTTTGCCTTGTGTCTTGAAATTTAAACTTGACTTTTACTCCCCTTATCGATTTAATTTTCACTCAGTTATCGTCTCACCTGTGGAAATTCTAAAGAAAATCTGATTGAGACAATCCCCTGCGGCTGCCGACGGCAGCAAAAAATAGCATGGATGAGAAATGTTCGGTTTCAGGGACAGGTGCGTTCTGAGCCCGGATTGATGGATAAAAACGTTTAACTTTTCAGGAAACAGCTATGGCATTCTGGCGACAACCCCTCGACACCCAGGAGATTCAAATCACCAGAGGAGAGGTGTCCATCATCGAGGATCGCTGCAAAGGCTGCGGATACTGTATCGAGTTTTGCCCGATACACATTCTGACCTTCTCCGATCATTTTAACAAGAAGGGCTATCATCCCCCGAAGATCACCAAGGCGGGTGAGTGTGTCAACTGTCACTACTGTGAAATTATATGCCCTGAATTTGCAATCTATTCTGTCAACGCTGCAGACGCGGCAGCAGAGATGGATACATCAATTTCAGCGAGCTAGAGGTTGCGTATGAAACCAGCTGTACGAACAGGAAGTTACTACATGACAGGAGACGTTGCCTGTGCCGAAGGCGCTATTGCGGCAGGATGTCTCTTCTTCGGGGCGTACCCGATTACACCTGCTACCGAGGTCGCTGAACACATGGCGGAGCGTCTGCCCGATGTCGGCGGCACCTTCATCCAGATGGAAGACGAGATTGCCGCAATCGCTTCAATTCTCGGTGCTGCCTGGACAGGTGTCAAATCAATGACCGCCACATCCGGGCCCGGCTTTTCGCTGATGATGGAAAACTTAGGCCTTGGTGTCTGCACCGAGACACCCTGCGTGATCATCAATGTGCAGCGTACCGGTCCGTCAACAGGGCTGCCGACCCAGACAGGGCAGGGTGATATGATGCAGGCCCGCTGGGGATCGCATGGCGACTATGAACTGATTGCCCTTGCCCCTTCCTCTCCGCAGGATTGTTTCTACCACACTATTCTCGCCTTTAACCTGAGCGAAAAATACCGGGTGCCGGTGCTCGTCATGGCCGATGAGATCGTCGGACACATGAGTGAGAAGGTGGTCATACCCGATGCAAAAGAGATTAAGCTTGAGTCAAGACCGAAGCCGAAAGGCAGAAAAGACCGTTTCAAACTCTATGAACCGGGCCCGAACGGTGTCGCGCCGATGCCTTCGATCGGTGAAGGGTATAACGTCCATGTGACCGGTCTGACCCATGATGAGCGGGGATATCCTGCCATGGATACCGAAGAGCAGGAGAATATGCTTGCCCGCATCAAGGGCAAGATTCGCAATAACCTTGATGATATCATCCATACTGAAGAATATATGATGGACGATGCCGACATCGTTATCGTTTCATACGGCATTTCAACCCGTACCGGCCTCACCGCAGTTGATGAAGCGAGAAAACTCGGCTACAAGGTCGGCCTCTTCAGGCTGATCACCGTCTGGCCGTTTCCGGAGCAGAAAATCCATGAAATCGCAAGCCGGGTCAAGGGACTTATCACCATAGAAATCAACCTCGGCCAGGTTCATTACGAAGTTGAGCGCTGTGCCCACGGCCAGGCCGAGACCCATCTGGTAGGATCTGCCGGCGGTAAAATTATTCACCCGGACAAAGTCGTATCACTTATCAAGGAGGTCTTTCAGCCATGACGAAAAATCCAAAACCGCTTGGAAAAAATCCCGTCGGCCACCCGCTGGACGACCTGATCCGTACTGAACGGATTCCGCACATCTGGTGTTCCGGCTGCGGAATCGGTACCGTGTTTTCGTCGTGTCTCAGTGCCATCAAGGCAACCGAGATACCCTATAACGAATTTACCATGGTCTCGGGCATCGGCTGTTCCGCACGTGCTGCAGGATATATTAAGGTTGATTCGTTCCATACCACCCATGGCCGCGCCATTCCCTTTGCCAGCGGCATTAAAATGGCCAAACCTGATTTGAATGTCATCGTCTTTTCCGGTGACGGTGATCTCTTTGCCATCGGCGGCAACCATTTTATCCATGCAGCCAGACGTAATATGGATATGACGGTTATCTGCGTCAACAACCTCATCTACGGTATGACCGGAGGCCAGGTTGCAGCCACAACACCTGCAAACGCCAAGACCACTACAACACCATTCGGTAACCCTGATGCCCCGTTTAACCTGCCGCTTTTGGCCTACGCATCCGGTGCTTCCTATGTTGCCCGCTGGACAATCCTGCACGTGCGTGATCTGACCAACGCCATAAACGAAGCAATCAGGCACCGGGGCTTTTCCTTTATCGAAGTGCTTGCACCGTGTCCGATCAATTACGGCCGCCGGAATAAAGAAAAGCCATTGGATACACTGAAGCTCTACCGAGAAAACACTATCATTAAAAACGGTGCCGATCCGGCCATAGCCGATGTTGATTTTGACCGGGGGGTTATTCTCGGAACCTTTATCAACAGAGATCGCAGCACCTGTGATGATATGTACGAAGCGACTTGTCGCCGTAACAGTGAGGACTAATATTATGACGACTTCTACCCAAACTGTTGCCAGCCAGAAAGAGATCATCGTTACCGGATTCGGCGGTCAGGGCATCATTCTTGCCGGGAAAATTATCGGCATGGCGGCCTCTCTCGGAGACAATAAAGAATCTACCTTAACCCAGGCCTACGGCCCGGAATCACGCGGCGGCGCCTGTAATGCCCAGGTGATTATTTCCGATCGGCCCATTCATTATCCCTATGTGCAGAAGCCGCATATCCTGCTGGCCCTGTCACAGGCGGGCTATGATAAATTTGCCGGATTGCTAGAAAAGGAATCCATTCTGCTTACTGATCAGGATCTTGTCCCCAATGTAAACGTTACGTGTGCACACTATGAGATCGCCGCGACCAGAATGGCTGAAAAAATAGGTCACAAGATGATGGCAAACATTATCATGATCGGCTTTTTCACTGCAATTACCGGCGGCATCAGTAAAAAAGCGGCTGAAGATACAGTGCTCAATTCGGTGCCGAAAGGAACGGAGGAGAAAAACCTCAAAGCCTTTAATCAGGGGTACGATTACGGAATTTCCACGCTGAAAGGAAAAGAGAAGCGTGCTGCAGGAAAGACAGGAGCCATTGCATAATGACACGACAGAAAGAAAGACTTCACCGGGTGATTGTGCTGGGTGCTACCCCGGAAGGTATAGCGGCTACCAATAAGCTTGGTGAGCTGGGCATCCCGGTTACGCTGGTTGATGCCGAAGCGGATCTCAATGTAAAACTTGCCGATGATGCCTACCGCATGCAGTCGGGAGTGACATTTAACTATGCCCATCGTCCCGGCCTGATCCGTATCCTGCGCAACAGCAGAATCCGTACTATCCTGCCGGCTAAAATTTCAACGATCAAGCATACTCCGCAGGGTTTTAGTGTGCGGGTGCAGAAAGAGCAGACCTATGTCGATGCTGCCAATTGTGTTCTGTGCGGAAAATGTGTCGAGATCTGCCCGGTAACCAGCTGCGAGGGTACAAAACCGGTCGGTTTTGCATCACGTAAAAGTCTGCCGGGGCGTGCGGCGATTGATAAGCGCCAGAAGCCTCTTTGTCAGGCCAGCTGCCCGCTTGGCGTCAATGCTCAGGGCTATGTGGCGCTGGCTGCCCAGGGAAAATATGAAGAGGCTTTAAGCCTTATACGACAGAAAAACATCCTGCCGGGAATTTGCGGCAGAATCTGTGTCCATCCCTGTGAAGAGAGCTGCCGCCGGGGTGAACTCGATGATGCCGTATCTATTCGGGCAATCAAACGCTTTCTTGCCGATTATGTTGAAGAAAACGGTAAGGCCGCTGAGCTTGTTGAAAAAGCCGTCGCAGGCAAAAACGGCAAAAAAGTCGCTATAATAGGCTCCGGTCCGGCAGGACTTGCTGCTGCGGCTGATCTTGCCAGAAAGGGGTTTGGCGTCACCGTTTATGAAAAATGTGAAAAACCGGGCGGGCTGCTTCGTTACGGAATCGGTGAGCACCGTCTGCCTGCTGATGTCCTTGAGCGTGAGCTGAAATATATTGAAGATATGGGTGTGGTCTTCTCCTGCGGGCAGGAGATCAATCTTGAAAAGGACCTGACCGCGCTCAGTAGAAAATACGATGCGACCCTGATCAGCGCAGGAAGCTGGACAGACCGGAAACTCGGTGCTCCGGGGGAAGACCTTGATGGTGTTGAAGGCTGTATTTCATTCTTGAGCCGCAGACAGCACCAGCAGGTTGATGTGAAGAAGAAAAAGGTTGCGGTAATCGGCGATGGAAACTCCGCCTTTGATCTTGCCAGAACACTTGCCCGTCTTGGTGCGAATGTAACCATGCTCTCCTGGTTTTCCCAGGCAGAAATTCCCGCTGATAAAGATGAGATTCGAGAGGCCCTGGAAGAGGGTATTACCATTAAAGACCGTACCCAGGTGACGGCCTTTCTGGGTAAAAAAGGAAAATTTGAGGCGCTTGAGTGCAGGGCTACAAAACCAGGCAAGGTCAGCGGAAACGGCATCGCCTGGCCGGTCGTCGATGAGCGCAAGAAGCCTCAGGAGGAAAAGTTTGATCTGGCCTATGTTGCCATCGGCCAGGTCGGCACATTTGCGCCTGACACCAGGACTCCATTTGAGGTGTCTGGCCGCGGCGCTATCGTCATTGATGACTATCAACGAACCAGTGTCAGAGGCATCTATGCTGCAGGAGATGCGGTAACCGGGCCCTCCACTGTTGTTCACGCCATGGCTTCTGGTACTCATGCGGCAGAAGTAATTCATGCAGATCTGAGTGGTGAATTGATAGGGCTTGCCAGAACTAGGCCGCTTGAATTTGCTTTTCCACCGATCTCGACCGATCTGCCGAAACAGAAGCGCAGAGAGATGCCTGAGCGTCAACCGGCCGAACGTGTTAAAGGTTTTGATGAAGTCGCGCTGGGGCTTTCTGAATTGCAGGTTGCCGCAGAGGCAAAACGTTGTCTGCAGTGCGGTGTATGTTCGGAATGTTTTCAGTGTGTTGATGCATGCGATGCGATTGGTGCAATCAACCATCAGCAGACAGAGGGTGAAACGGTTGAATATGGCGGCGTGATTATTATTGCCGACCCGGATATGGCGACAACTGTTCGTGGTGAAGATATTATCCGCGCGTACGGGCCGAAGGCGGCACGCACCGATGTGAATGACATGATCGTGCGCGGCTTTGACGCGGCTGCCAAGGCCATGACCCTGCTCGGCGGATCATCTCACCGCACCAAAGGACACGGTCTCGCCGCTTCAACACCGGATGCAGGTCTTTCTCCGGAGATTCGTATTGGCATTTTCGCCTGTCGCTGCAATGATTCTCTCGGCTGGCTCAGCGGTATGGACAGTTATCTGGCCGAGAAGGAAGCAGGAGACGCGAGCATCGTTCATGTCGAAACCCTGAATGCAGCGTGTACTAAAGGCGGGGCTGAGGCAATCATTAAGAGAACCCGTGAAAAAGGCTTGACCAGAATCGTGCTTGCCTCATGCGTATGCTGCCCGCTCAACTTTGTCTGCAGTGCCTGTACCGACCAGCGCAGCAGATTAAAAGACAGTCTCTTTCACGGCACCGGCATCAGCCGTTCCATGGTGGAGACCTGCAACCTGCGCGGTGAAATTCTGCGGCTCATTGAAACAAAACCCGAGCTGGCCATGGAACGCTTTGAAGGTCTGCTTCATCGCTCCATTGAACGGGCGAAGGTTCTCAAGCCGCTTCCGGCAGTTGATAGAAATTACAACTTTGCAACAGCAGTCATCGGTAGTTCACAGGCTGCGGTAAACAGCGCCTTGTACCTTGCTGAAACCGATCATGATGTCTTTCATTTCGGCACCCAGGAACAACCGCTTGACCAGGAGCTTGACCACCCGAATATTCACAGCTTTATCGGCTGGAATGTTGTTGCAGTAAGCGGCAATATCGGCGATTTCCAGATTCTTGTCGAGTCAACGGAGGGACAGCAGGTTATCCGTGCCGGTACGGTTATCATGGGCGAAAAAGCACGCCGCAATATGCCCTATACCTACCAGCAGGGACTGCCGGCAAAACGGGTGGAGCAAACAGTCCAGAAAGCAAATGTTACCGGTATCCCGTTTTCCTACCCTTGTGCCACTTCGGTACCGGGTCTCTTTCTTGCCGAGGCACCGGGTCTCAATGTGTCCAAGCTCAAGAAAGGTGCGGCAGCAGCCCTTATGGCAGCCACATCACTGCCGCGCGGTCCGAGACAGTCTAAAGGTTTTACTGTGACTATCAACACCTCCTGGTGCCGTGGCTGCGGTCGTTGTACAGAGGTATGTCCGTACCATGCAGTGACATTTCAGGAAAATAAGGTCGGCGGCTGGCAGGCACGAATAGACGAGGCCATCTGCAAGGGCTGCGGTAACTGTATATCGGTCTGCCCGACTGGTGCTGCCGATAGTCCATATAGAAATCATGAATATCTCGAGCAGACACTTGAGGTAATTCTTCAGAGTGATGCATCCCATGAATAAAGCAACTATGAATCGGCAAAAGAAGGTAATACTCTTTCTCTGCAACTGGAGTCCTCATGCAGCATTTCTCCATTTGCAGGATGACAAGCGGGATATCCCCGATGAAGTGCGCATGGTGCGTGTGCCGTGCAGTGGCCGTGTAGACCGTTCGCTGGTATTGAAGGCCTTTGCCATGGGGGCAGATGGTGTTGCCCTGATAGGCTGTGCACCGGGAACCTGCCGTTACGGCTCGGGTACTCCCACCTCTCTGCGAAATACCGATGATACCGGTCGAATTATCGATCTCATGGGAATAGGGCAGGAAAGGCTTCGTTTTGCCTCTTTTCTTCCGGAACAATCAGATGATCTGCTGGAGTTTCTCCAGTCATTTTTGAATGAGTTAAGAGATCTTGGCCCGACCCCGGTTAAAGCTCTGGCGGAAGAGGCGGCAAAGGTGAAAAATGTTGTGCCGCCTAAAGATGCCGTTGCTGCACTGGTGGCAAAGCACGAAATACATGCCTGTCAGGACTGCGGTAAATGCTCTTCGGCATGCCCGCTGGCACTGGTCGGCAAACCGTTTTCTGCCCGCGGCATCGCCACTTCGGTTATCAATAATGAGCTGTACAAGAAAAATGTACAGGAGAACGTATGGTCCTGTCTTACCTGCGGACTGTGCTACCAGCGCTGTCCGTCTGCGGTGAATTTTCCGGCCTTCATCAAGGATCTGCGTAATCTCTATAGAAAAAACACCATTCATGGTCATGAGGCACATGCAGGTTTTCTCCATTCGCTGATGCGTTCCATGGCATCGCCTGAAATGATTCCTCAGCGGTGGCGTGAGATGCCTAAGGAACTGCAGATAGATGATGAGTCAAAGGTGCTCTTTTACGGTGGCTGTGCGCCGTATTTTGATATCTTTTTCGGCAAGCACATGAAGCTTGAGACTGAAAAGATCCTCTTTGACAGCATCAGGCTGCTCAACTTCTTTGACGTGACGCCAAGATTGCTGAAAGACGAACGCTGCTGCGGTCATGATCTGCTCTGGTCCGGCGAGGCTGAGCATTTCATGAAAGTTG
Organism: Desulfobulbaceae bacterium; assembly: GCA_003249645.1. Taxonomy (GTDB): domain Bacteria; phylum Desulfobacterota; class Desulfobulbia; order Desulfobulbales; family Desulfocapsaceae; genus SZUA-575. The sequence goes on from QKIH01000074.1 coordinate 34,145, forward strand.
CGGCACTGAACGTCGAAAGGCTCAACAGCCTCGGAATCGAGAAGATGATCACCTCCTGTCCGGAATGCTACATGACCTTTAATACCACTTATCCGGAACACGGCCTGAAACTGAACTTTGAGGTGGTTCATCTCTACGAGTTCCTTGAAAAAGAGATTGAGCGCGGTGCCGTGGCTTTTTCGGCCCTTGACCGGGCGATCACCTTTCAGGATTCCTGTCGCCTCTGCCGCCTTGAGGGAAAAGCGGAGTTGCCGAGAAAGCTGCTTGAGAACATCAAGTCAAAGCAGTTTACCGAGATGCGTGAATCGGGCAATGCTGCAATGTGCTGCGGTAATACCGCCTGGACTGGCTGCGACAGCTATTCAAAGGCCATGCAGGTCAAACGGCTGCAGCAGGCAGGAGAGACCGGGGCCGATCTGTTGATCACCTCGTGTCCAAAATGCCAGATTCATCTTCAATGCACCATGCAGGATCCTTTCCGCAGTGAAGAGCTGCAGATCGAAATGCAGGATTTAGCCAGTGTGATTGTGCAGACCATCCACTGGAAATAGGATTATATCGGAGAAAATTATGACAATACCCCATGTCTCCCTCAAAACCGAAGAGACAGACGAGAAGAAGCAGCCGCGAATCGGCGTCTATGTCTGTCACTGCGGCCTGAATATTGCCCAGTCTGTCGACTGCAGACAGGTGGCCTTAAAGGCTTCCGATGTTGACGGCGTTGTTCTTTCAAAGGATATTCCATATGCCTGTTCAGAACCGGGACAGCAGCAGATGAAGCAGGACATCATTGACAACCAGCTTGACCGCGTTGTCATTGCCTCCTGTTCACCCCGTCTGCATGAACCAACCTTCAAGAACATGGTTCAGTCTGTCGGCCTCAACCCGTATATGATGGAGATGGCCAACCTCCGTGAGCAGTGCAGCTGGGTTCACATGAACAACTTCGACAGTGCCACCAAGAAGGCGGAAACCCTGGTTGATATGGCTATTTCCCGGGTACGTTATCTTGAACCGTTGACAGAAGACACCCTGCCGCTGATCAAGAAAACGCTGGTTATCGGCGGCGGTATCGCAGGTATTCAGGCAGCACTTGATCTGGCAGACAGCGGATACGATGTAACCCTGGTTGAAAAGCAACCCTCTATAGGCGGGACGATGGCCTTGCTTGACAAGACCTTCCCGACCATGGACTGTTCGATTTGAATACTCGGTCCTAAAATGACGGATGTCGGTCGACATCCCCGAATTAAGTTGCTGACCTTGAGTGAGGTCGTTGATGTGAAAGGCTATGTTGGTAATTTTGACGTCAAGATTATCAAGCGGGCCAAGTATGTCGATGAAGCTGCCTGTACATCATGCGGTGAATGCGCCAAAGTGTGTCCGGTTGTTCGTCCCGATGAATTCAATCAGGGACTTGGTTCCCGCAAGGCTATCTACAGCCCGTTTCCACAGGCTGTCCCTTCATCATATCTGATTAACGGTGATGAGTGTCTTGGCAATAACCCTGCTGTCTGTTCGAAGTGTATAGAGGTTTGTGACAAACAGTGCATCGATTTTCATATGTCCGATGAAGAAATCATCGATCATGTCGGTACAATCATTGTTGCTACAGGCCTTAAACCCTACGATCCGACAGAAATGGACGAGTACGGTTACACCAGGTTCGAGAACGTGCTGACC
>QKIH01000058.1 GCA_003249645.1 Desulfobulbaceae bacterium
TTCTGACATTGACCCTCAAGTGCACCACCGCCCACACTGCCTGTCAACTGTCCGTTCTGCCGAACCAGCATCCTTGCCCCGGAGGTTCTCGGCGCTGACCCGCTGCTCCAGGTTATTCCGCCGACGATAACCTCTTCATTATTTTCCAGAGCCTCTATTAACTGATCAAGAATATAACGCATAATGCCTCGTTTAGTATTTATCAACGCAGATCAAGAATCATCCGTTTCACGGTATGTCCGGGGGCAAAGCCGCCCACCGCAGCAACCTCTCCGATGATCAGACTGCCCGACTTGACTGCCTGCCGAACGGCCGGAACCGCTCTCAGCTTTGCTGTAACCTTCTCTGCTGTATCACAGGCAGATTCCGAAGCCAGATACTCAATCTTTATTATAGCCGCATCTCCGCCTTCAATCACCATACGGTAATCTATCAGGCCATCAATTGCAAAGAGTGCATCATCAATCTGCTGCGTATACAGAGTGTATTCCCCAACCAGACACCCTTCAAGCCGGCCCCGAATATCAAACAGCCTTGCCGTTCCACCTCCGCAAGCGCACCGCCCCCGGTCCAGGCGGGCCAGATCACCGGTACGGTATCGCAGCAGTACCATTGCCTCACGCCCGAGGGTTGTCAGGACAATTTCACCCAGCTCTCCATCGGCAACAGGCATCTGCGTAACAGGATCAATTATCTCGACCAGCAGTTCGGACTCACGAAGATGGCAGCCCTGATGCAAACCGCACTCAACACCGCCGCCAAGCCCCGATTCTGTGGTTCCGTAATGCAGAAATGTTTCGGCTCCGGTTAATTGTTCGATGCGTCTTCGCAACACCGGCGATGCATAATCTGAACAAAGCAGTATCGAACGCAGAAAGCCGCTGCCAAGCCTTTCTGCCAGGCCCAGCAAGTGCTGCGGCAACCCAACAACACAGGTAATTCTTTTTTTCCGTATTATTTCTGCACTATCAGTCGACGGCGGCCATGCTCCTTCAGCATGGATACCTTGATCGGAAAGGGCCCGAATCAGCAGTTCACCTGTCGATGCCGGTTGCGTATAAGGAAGCATGACAAGAACACAGCCGTCATCACCGACAAGACTTTTCATTCCGTGGTAAAAAAAATCCCGGATTGAATCAAGATCAGCAGCTGAAAACATGAGACGTTTCGGCTGGCCTGTACTGCCTGAAGTCTGCATGGTCATAATTCGCTCAACCCGACTTGCAGAAACACACTGCAGCCGCTCACCGTCTTTCACAAGGTCACTGGAGGACAAGAAGGGAAACTTCTGTAAATCCGTTGCACTCTTTATTTCTTCAGCATCTATCCCGCATAGTGTTTCTCTGTAATAGCTGCTGTTTTGCCGTGCAAAGTCCACGGTCTTTCGCAAACTCTCGAGCTGCTTTGCTTCAAGCTCCTTTCTCGTCCAGTCAGGCCGCAGGTTCAACCGTCTGGCTGCAAGCTCATCTACTGTTGTCTTCTGTACCGTTCTGCTTGTCTTACCACGGTACAGCGCTTCCCCGCTTCTTGATGTGAGGTTGAAACTGCAAAAGGGTATGAGCCTGCCGTCAGGTTGCGCAACATGGATACAGCAACCCTGAAGGCGATCAAGATTGAGGCTCCAGCAGTCCTGAAAGGCCATTGCAGAGAGCTGAAATCTAGCTTTTCCTGCCTGCCGGATAAAACTGCTCAGCTCATCATCTGCCGGTTCACTATGCTCTGGAAGAACCCCCTGCCATTGCCGTGCGGTGGCATCAATCGAAGAGAGCGCCCCCTGCAGAGCAAGCTTTGGTGTACAATCACATTGTCCTCCGGCGCCGAGCAACTGAAGATCACCACCCTGTTGTATAAGATACCGGGAAGAAAAGGAACAAAGAGCATGTTCACAGCCGGGCGGATGGAAATCACTGACCCTGAGTTTCTCATCACTCTGTATTTCAAGAGCCTTCATCACCTCCGGCAAAGTGAAATGATCCGGTAAAAAATCTGCCGGATACCGGCCGAAATAGCTGATCGGCTGAAAATGTACACCACGGACAGCTGGCGCCCGTTCAAGTGCAAATGAAACAATATCCCACAACTGGCTCGTATTTATCCCTCTCACCAGTGTCGGAACGAGAACGATCCCGAGACCTGCCCGGGCCGCATGATCTATCGCAGCAACTTTTTCGGCCAACAGCGGCCTGCCGCGCAGCTGCACAAAGACATCATCATTTACCCCGTCAAACTGGAGAAAGACCGATGAAAGCCCAGCTTTTGCAAGACGGCCAGCAAAAAGGTTGTCAACCGCCAGTTTCAGGCCATTGGTGTTGAGCTGGATAAAGGTAAAACCGATATCCTTTGCCATGGAGACGATGGTCTCAAGGTCATCCCGCATGGTCGGCTCACCGCCTGAAAGCTGCAGATTACAGCCGCCGGTACGTTCCATAACCCGTTGAAGAGTATTATAAATCTCAGCAAGACTCGGTTCATGGCAAGATTTTCCACTATCAGCAAAGCAGACAGGACAACGCAGGTTGCATCGTGAAGTTATTTCAACAAGCGCTGTACAGGTTCGCTGATTATGATTGTGACACAATCCGCAATCATTAGGGCAGCCAAGGTCGCGGGCATTGCGTGCACCACCGCCGTAACGGATCTTCGGACGAACCCAGGAGGAAAAATTCGGTTCCCCTCGCCAGACAGTTGTCCTGAATTCCCCGTGGGAAGAACAGTTTTTTACAAGAACAACCTCTCCTTCCTGCTCTATCAGAATGCCGCTGATCGTCTGCATACATTCGGGGCAGACGCTGAAAACCTTTTGCGAAGGCTCAGTCATTCTCACGCAATGCTGTCGGGTCTATACCGTTTTCAGTCAAAATAGACATCGCCCTGCCGTAGCACTCTGCCACCAGCGCTCCGCAAACAGAACGATCCGGCGTATCACCCACGACAATGTTGCTGCAGTTTGTCCCGCCGAATCTGCCGGTTGCATACTCTCTGAACCAATCTCCCAGCTCCGTCAGCATGAGCGACAGTCTTTCTTCCGCTGTTTCCGAACTGCTGCCTTTGCCGCTATAGTATGCGATAAGACAGGCTGCTCCGCTATAGGCACCGCATGGTCCGCTCGTACCGATCACGCCGTGGCAAAGCCCGTTCATGGCTCGAACAAGACCAGGATTACTGATACCCTGCAGATCAAGAGCCATCAGTAAAATAATCTGGGAGCAGCAATACCCTTCATGGGCCAGTCTTATAATATCAAGATCGTAATCACTCATAGTTACATCCTCTGAGCTAAAAGAAGATAAAGACCGGGGCGCGCTGATGCTGAAGCATTGCATGCCGCTCCGGCGGATTGAATATCACCTGTCACAGCAAACCAGAAATCTTTTAAGGATCCGTATTGAAAAACAAACTCGGCCGCCGTCTGCTTCAAATGATTTGTATGGTCTTCAAGGCACTTTAATGAAAATCCTGCCGCGGCAACTTCTCTTTCCACTGTCGCCAAGTCTGTTGCAGCAGAAAAACAGCATTGGACAGGCCATTCCCCACCGTTGCCGACTCCGCTCCTTGCGTAAATATCAGACAGCGCCAGCAAACCACCAGAACGAAGAACTCGGGCAAATTCATTTAGAACGCATTCTTTTTCGGTAAGATTATAGACACATTCACAGATAATCAGATCAAAACTATCTGCCGCAAACGGAAGACCGGCGAGATCCGCCTGAACAGTCCGCTGGTAAGAAGATTCATCAAGAAGCGTCAGATTGATATCCGCTCCATAAACAGCGCGGTACCCTCTTTTCTGCAGGATCTCCAGAGTACCGCCTGCCCCGCATCCGGCATCAAGAATCCGGTCGGCCGGTTCCGGCGCGGCAAGCTGGAGAATCCGTTCGGTAAGAGCATCGCCTCCCGGTTTTAGATGTTTTCCCAAACTATTTCGAACCGGCAGACTGGAATAAAGAGAGCTCATTTATCCTCAAGCAATTTTTCAACCTCAAGCATCTTGCCCAAAGCAAGCTCTTCATCAATCAGCACCTGTCTGCATTGTGGACAAACCGGCAGTTCAACCCTGAACACATTGCCCACATAATGCAGTTCAACCATTCCAGGCTCAAGCGGTACGCCGCAAGGCTGGCAGATCCAGTTCATGTCTTCGGGCAAAAATCGTAAATCCATGGTCATCTCCCTCCTGTATCCGGCTGATGAATACTCATCCGATGACTCCAGCAGCGCAGCAGATGAAATGTATCTCCTTCCTCATAGAATTCCACCCAGAAGGTTGCCGCCCCGATTCGGGATGAGGCCAGTTTGCGGTTTTCACTGCCGTGGGCTATATGGCGGCCGGATTGTTTATAGTCATGCAGCACCCTGCGGACATCATCCTCAAGGATATGCCTTTCCTCCATGACAATTTCCAGCGCCTGAGAAATGACAAGTTCTATATTTTCCCAGTCATATCGTTGAGGCAATTCATCTTTTCCACAGCGTTCAGCCATTATCTGCTTTAACCGGCGCCGGTTGACTCTTCTTGCCGAAATCGATTCAGCAGGAGTTGCTGCCTCTAAAGCTGTCTCTGGATACAGAAGATCAAGCAGATGCAGGACCGGTTTTCCGGTTAGCGCCAAACGATCGCGGCACATAGCACAATAAGTAAGCATAACAGACTCCGTCTGTTTGACTCTTGCCTCAACAACCTTGCGGCCAAGTGCAGGATCAGTCCCAGCCATTAGTCCGCCATACCCACAGCACTCGGTTAGTTTCCCAGACATTTCAAGGGGTGCCAATGGCTGCTCAAGCTGCTGCAGAATGCTGCGAACCGCTCCTTGAGTTTCTACATCATCACGGGATGTGCAGGGATCGGACAGCGCAAGGGCATTTTTCCCGATGTTTTTCTTCACCAGCTGCTGCTCCGCCAGAAGCTTCCAGACAGAAACAGACTCAATTTCCGGAAGATTATCACGAAACAACTTGAGGCAAGTTGAGCAGGCAAGAATCAATCGTGGCTTCCCCATGGACTGCCAGTCGTTGCGAAACCCCTCAACCATTATCTCAAAGTCTTCCTGCCTGCCGGACCAATAGGCCGGAGCACCGCAGCAGTCGAGCCATATTCCTGTCTTTGGCTCTATCGCACAAAGTTCATTGTACAGCTTCACAGTCTGCAGATGACGAATTCCTGCCAGTTGACAACCTGGATAAAAAAGCGCTGCCGAATCCTGCTGATCTTGCGCATGAGAGAGCAGACGGCTTTCTCCCTGGGCAGATTTCATCTCTTCAAGACCGAACCAGTGTGCCGAAGGCGGCATTCTCTCCTCAACAACCATCTGCTGCCGTGCCTGAAGACAGAGATCAGCCATGGAAAAATCATTTGGACAAATCACCTCACACTGCCTGCACAGAGAACAGCTGTTAATAAATGTGTTGGCCTGATGAACTCCTTTGACGATGGCAGAATTGTTGTATATCCGCCGCGCATATACTTTCGGGTAGCTTTTATACTCTGCCAGATAGACACAGTTGCGAACACATTCAAGGCATTGGCAGTCGATACACCGCAATGCCTCCTCAACCGCTTCTTCCCTGGTGTATCCTGCCTGATCTGCAGGTTCAATACGTTTAAGCTCGCTCAAATCTTTCGTCTGGACAAAAAGATCGGTTTTGCCGTTACGCGGTTTAACTCTGCTTGCAGTCAGTGATGCGCCCTGCAAAAATCTGTCAATTGATATGGCCGCCTCCCGCCCCTGGGAGACCGCCATAATAAAACGGTACGGATCTCCTTCTGCCTGCAGGCCGCCGGTAAACCAGCCCTTTTGGTCTAGAGCACAGGTCTCCCCATCAGCCGGCCCGATCATAGCGAGCAAATCAGCTGCGAGTTCATCATCCTGGCCTATGTAAACGGCATCATACTCCTCGGTGCAGAGCGCGTAATCGAGAACCTTAACAGGGTGGAACTTCACCCCGAAGCTCTCAAGACGCTTCAGCTCCTGGTCAATAACCTCAAGCTTAAGAACAGTGTCGGTCAGATTGCGCAACCAGCCTCCCGGCCCGCTCTCTGTATGGTACACATGAATGGGATGACCCTTTTTAGCAAGATCATTGGCGAGGGCAAGACTTGATGGACCTGCACCGATGACCGCAACTTTTTTGGATTTCGGGGGCAACTTCAGAAACTTTGCCTTTGAAGGGACCGCTTCAATACACATGCGCTCAAGCCTGCCGATTGCAATTGCACCACCGAGTGTCTCGCGTTTACAGTACTGCTCACAGGGTGCCTCGCACATGCGGGCGACGATGCCTGCAAGCGGCATGCTCTTTTCAAGGATAGCTCGTCCACCCGCCAGATCGTCTTTTCCGACTGCCTGGACAAAAGCTCTGGCGTTAACCCCAAGAGGACAACCCGCCTGGCAGCCTGGAGGTTCTTCCTGGATACACAGGGCTTCCAGCGCATGAAGTTCTTTCTGGTCCATTACTACTCCCTGGGAAAACACAAAAACCTCCGGACGCAGGAAGCGTCCGGAGGCAGGATACGTCAATTATAAGCTTTTAAGTCCTTCGAGAACCTTTTCAGGGGTTGCAGGAAGGGTTCTTAGACGAACACCGCAGGCGTTGTAGATCGCATTGAAAATTGCAGGATGCGGTCCACAGATCGGAACCTCACCGACACCGGATGCTCCGAATGGTCCGTCAGGACGTGAAGTTTCCTCATAAATGATTTCTATATCGTCCGGAATCATTTTCGCATAAGGGAATCCTGCGCCAACCATGGTTGAGTGTTTCTTGATGTCTTCATAGTCCTCATACAGACCAAGACCGATACCCTGGGCAATACCACCATAAATCTGGCCATCAACAACGAGGTAGTTGTTGACCTTACCGACATCGGCAACCATGGTCATCTTCTCAACGGTGGTACTGCCAGTCGCCAGTTCTACTGCAACTTCAGCAAGGAACACACCGTACATGTAGCAGCAGAATGGACGACCCTGACCGTTTGCATCACATTCTTTTGCAGGAGCGGTGAATTTACCATGGTAACGAAGCGCAAGCTTCTCTGCGACCATCTCATCATAGGTACGGAAGCTGCCGTCAGCCTTCTTCATCGCGTCGATAAGCAACTCGCAGGCTGCCTTGGTTGCCTGCCCGACCATGACCTGGGAACGGCTGCCACCGGCAGGACCGGAATTTGGCGCCTTGCTGGTGTCGTTCATAACCAGTTTGATCTGATCTGGTGCAAGTTTCAGCGGCAGCAACGCCTCATGGGCTGTACCAAGAGTACCCATATCAGCACCCTGGCCATGGTCTTCCCAGCAGGTGTAGACGGTGACGGTACCGTCTGCGTTAAGTTCAGCGTCAGCTTCAGAGCTGTCAGGGCCGTCAAGACCGGAACCGTATACAGCAACGGCGAGACCGACGCCTTTTTTCACATCACCGGTGGACTCAGCAGCAACACGCTTCTTGGCCTCTTCATACTTGGGACGTATCTTGTCAAGCATTGCGGGAAGAGAATACACCTCAGGATCCTGTCCGGTTGGGGTGGTCGAACCTTCGCGGTAGACGTTTTTGTAACGCAGCTCCAATGGATCCATGCCAAGTTTTTCCGCAAGTTCATCCATCAACAACTCTGACGGGAACTCAGCTTCAGGTCCGCCATATCCGCGGAAAGCAGAACCCCATGCGTGGTTGGTGCACACAGTGCGCCCTTCGCCGCGGATGCTGTCGATATTGTAACCGGCGCCGATAAACTGGGCACCACGCAAGGTCAAAAGGTCACCGAATTCAGAATATGGTCCGTGATCCACGGTCCAGTCGGTCTCCATTCCGAGAAGCTTGCCATCTTTACTTGCAGCCATCCGTACGGTGGTAAACTGCGGAGAACGCTTTCCGGTGTAGGTCTGCTGCTGGTACCAGCTGTAACCGAGGTATACCGGTTTGCCGGTGGCTAGACATGCTGCGCCAACTAAGGCTTCCATGGTGGGACTGAACTTGTAACCAAAGGTACCGCCGGCAGGGTTCTGAACCATGACGATCTTATCAGGCTCAAGACCAAGACCCGGGGCGATCATGTACAGGTGCAGATGCAGACCGATAGACTTGGAGTGGATAACCAGCTGGCCGTCATCGTTTAAGTATGCAAAACCGACATCAGGCTCAATTGGCATATGCGGCTGACGGGTGGTGTAGTAATCACCCTCCACAACAACATCGGCGGAATCAAAGATCGGAGCAGTCTCTTCACCTTTGGCAATCTTCTGGGTGAAGTAAACATTCGGGGTACCTGGGTGAATCTCAATTGCATCTTCCGCCATGGCAGCAGGTGCGCTCATGTACTCAGGCAGCGGCTCCAGATTTACCTTAACCTTGGCGGCAGCAGCTTTTGCCTGCTTTTCGGTGGCAGCACAGACGATGGCAAGTGCGTCACCATATTGGAATACCTTCTCGTCGCAGAGGATTGGACGATCCCAGCCGTCACCCTTGTTCGTCGGGAAGGTGATAAGACCGGTGATGCGATTTTTGCCTTTGATGTCTTTTGCCGTAACGATTTTCACAACGCCCGGCATAAGCCCTGCTTCTGCGGTATCGATGGAGATGATCTTCGCGTGGGATACTTCCGCCTGAACCAGGGCGCAGTGAAGGGTATCCTCAGGTAATTTCAGGCCAAGATCAGCACCATAGTCACAGGTACCAGTTACTTTTGCAATGGCTGATGGACGTGGAAATCTGGTACCCCAGATACGGCCGTCCTCAGGAATTTTAAAACAAAGCTCGTCAGCACTCATCTCACCGCGCAGAACTTTCGCAGCATCCATGGTGGCGTCGATAAGCGGTTTATAGCCCGTACAGCGGCAGGCATTGCGGTGCTTCTGAAACCAGTCGCGGACGTCTTCACGGGTCGGATTAAGGTTGGTATCAAGCAGTCCTTTTGCAGAAACGATAAAACCGGGGCTGCAGAAACCGCACTGGGCTCCGCCATGTGCGATCCAGGCCAGCTGAACCGGATGGAGGTTCTCAGGCGTGCCAATTCCTTCAATTGTGGTAATTTTAGCCCCATCGGCAAGCCTTCGCATCTTGAGAGCACAGGATCGCATAACCTTACCGTCAATTATGACGCTGCATGCACCACACTGTCCCTCGTTGCATCCGACCTTGGTTCCTGTAAGGCCGAGATTTTTTCTTAACACATTGGCCAACGTGTCCTCAGCCTCTACAATAAGAGTCCGTGGAACATTATTGACCACCACATCCTTTCTTATCATGCCAGATCCTCCATTTGTTTTTGAGTTTTCTGTCTGCCACTTTTCTAATGCTACGGTTTCCCAAAACCACAGACAGGATAGCGGCATGTCGGGCAGCTTTCGCAAAAGCCGCCGTGAGCAAGTGCAACGATATCCTGTCTTTCTATTCTTTCCCCTGCCAGAATCCGGGGTATGGTTAAATCAAAGATTGATGCCTTGTGATACATGACACAGCCAGGCAGCCCAACTATCGGTACAGAACCAAGATTGGCAAGAAGAAACATCGCGCCTGGAAATGTTGGAGCCCCGTATGCGATAATCTTCGCCCCGGTCTTGCGAATAGCAGCTGGTGTCTGATCATCTGGGTCAACACTCATGCCACCGGTAACTGCGATCATATCAGCCCCCTGTTCGACCAGGCTGTAAATTGCATTGACCGTCATTTCAACATCGTCTGAAACAAAGACCTGATCGACAACTTCGCTGCCAAGTTCTGAGAATTTTTTACGTAATACCGGGCCGAAACCGTCCTTAATCCGGCCTGAATACACCTCGCTTCCTGTAGTAACCACGCCGATTTTTGCGGATCGCAAAGGTACTACCTGAACAAGAGGCCAATAGTCGCTGCAGATATTCTCTGCCTGTTGCAGCAAGGTTCCCGGTACCGCCAATGGAACAACCCTCGTTCCAGCGAGATCACGACCGCGTTTAACAAACTGATGGGTATGAATGGTGCCAAAGGAGACATCTTCCAGACCATTAAGCTTCATAAGACCAGGAACGTCGATATACAAAAGCCCGTCACAGGAAGCACTAAGAGTAACCTTGCCTTCCTTTGGCTCACTCAACATTACATTACGTCCGGAAGCTGCGATGGCGAGCCGGTTGGCAGCGTCATCCTCATGGACAAAGCCGTCTTCAAGATCATAGACATACAGATTGGCCTTGCCGATATCCAAAAGAACCGGAATGTCTTCCGATGTAACGATATGCCCCCGACGAAACGCCCGGTCTTTGGTCTGCCCCGGGACGATACGGGTTATATCATGGCACAAGACTGTTCCGACTGCCTGTTCTACTGGTATAGCCTTCATGTTCTCACTTCATCCTCCTCGCTTTTCGCATATCTGGAATCAGGCATATGCCCAATTCAAAGGGGTGGAGACTGAATCAATCAAACCGGTAAAGAAAGCAAACTGTATAACATGGTGTAAAGTTATTTTATGTCATTTCTGGTTTATTTAAACCCAAACAATTATTAGTATCTTTACAACGACTTAGCCTAACCCATAACGTTCATAAAGACAACTTTTTGATAAGCATTCTATGCAATTGTTCTCCCGTTTTTTATACACAGAACAAACTTCCAACAAAATACATCATCATATTAACCTGGTAGAAGACCATCTCCATTCAGTCAGCAAAATATAAATGGTATATAGATTGAAAGGATAGTTGCCAAGTTCAGGACGTAACCAGGTTCACGATCTATTAATAAATAGAGCAATATTATCGAGGGAAAATTCTTAGGCTGTTTCGGCCGACCAGATGAGAAAACTATCGGCCAAGGGAATTACTGTCTGCCAGTAATGGCTAAGATGATGACAAAAACATTCACTGCAAAATGTTTTAAGCTCAAGTGCTGTTTTTGTATTGAGTCTGGTAATCTTCCGGTTTTCCGGTCAGCCCGCTTCTGCTATGATTGCAATACCGGCACTGGCTCCGATTCTGGTTGCACCGGCAGCAATTAAATTAACCGCCTGCTGGTAGTTTTTGATCCCTCCGGATGCCTTTACACCCATATCAGGACCAACTGTTTTTCGCATAAGAGCAATGTCATCAACTGTAGCACCGCCCCCTGAAAAACCGGTGGAGGTTTTCACAAAATGGGCACCACCATTCTGGGCTAACTGACATGCCTTTCGTTTTTCTTCATCGGTTAAAAGGCTTGTTTCGATAATCACTTTGACAATAGCTCCGGTATTTGCTTTGCAGGCAGCCTGAACAACCTCATGAATATCATTTTGCACCAGGATAAAATCACCATCTTTCATGGCCCCGACATTGATCACCATGTCCACCTCCTCGGCACCTTCTGTAACAGCAAGAGCAGCTTCCCGGGCTTTTATTCCGGTCAGATTGGCACCAAGCGGAAAACCGATGACGGTGCACACCTTAACTCCACTGTTCTCAAGAAGGCTGGAACACAAACGAACATGCACAGGATTGACACAGACTGCGGCAAAACGATTTTCCCGAGCTTCCTCACATAACCTCACTATTGCATCTCTGCCTGCATCAGGCTTTAAAATAGTGTGATCGATATATCCGGCTAACTGCTCTTTTTTCATGATCTCTCCATGTCTTGAAAAAAAATTGTACGCGCCCACTTCCTCCCCGCCAGACATCCTTTAGAGTCCAGAATGGTTTATTATACCCAATACATCAAGTGCAACCAACTAGAGTTGCATGTTCTTTAAAGGACGCATTGAGAAAATTCGTTCTGTACCTATGATATATATCCACAGCATTTACATGATTGGCATTACCTTTCTTCAACCCGGCAAACAAGCTGAACTCAATGGAAATTACAAAACTCAAACCGAAAGTGAAACAGGGCCTTGTTGTCGTCATCACCGGTAACGGTAAAGGAAAGACAACCAGTGCAATGGGGATGGCTCTTCGTGCCACCGGCCATAACATGAAGGTGGAGATCATCCAGTTTATGAAAGGAGATATCTACTCCGGTGAGTGGGATGGCGTTAAGCGTCTCGACGGCCTGGTTCATCTCACCCCGACGGGAAAAGGATTCTGCGGCATCCAGGGGAACCCTTACCCTTTCAGCGAACACCGCCAGAATGCACAGGATGCTGTCGAGATGGTGAAAACCGTACTCAAAAACAATTCCTGCGATATGCTCATTCTTGATGAAATTAACAATGCACTCCAGCTCAAACTTGTCGATCTCGATCAGGTTCTGGAAATTCTTTCTCTGCGGCCGTTTGACATGCACATGGTTCTTACCGGCAGAGATGCACACCCCGCAATATTGGAAGCTGCCGATACGGTAAGCGAAGTAAGAGAAATAAAACACGCCTACAGAAAAGATATCGAACCTCAACCCGGCATCGATTACTGACTACTGCACATTTGCTCCTTTTACAAAAAAGTCAGGTTCTTGCGCTTGACTGCAAAATGGCACAGGCGTATACTGCCTACTGCTTTTGTATACAATCCTATCAAGCCATAACCAGCAGGCTCCGACAGCACAGAGCCATAAAATGGATAATAAACAATGAATGAGTGGAAATCGGCTGCAACGAAAAAGCTGTACAGATTAAGCTGCATACTCGCTTTATCAATCACCTGTTCATCTCCGTTGCAGGCGGCACCAATGAGCTTTGGTGAGGCTTGGCATCAGGTGAAGACACAGAGTGAAGCCATTCGCGCCAGCCAGGCAACTGTTGAGCAGGCCCGACATGAACGACAGAGTAAAAAAGATATGTATCTGCCGCAGATCAGCCTTACCGGCAGCTATCTCTATCTTGATGATGATATCCAGCTCAGCAGCTCTGAGCTGCTTGATTCCATGCCGGCCGGCAGTGCCATCGGTCAAATGCTGGCTGGGCTTGCTGCTGAAAACGGCATTTCCCCCGCCCAGTTTGCAACCGGAACGACATCGACAATTAGCGAAAGAGCAATAAAATCAGCCAATATTTCCCTGCTCTGGCCTCTCTTTACCGGCGGCCGGATAAGTGCAGCCCAGGATATCGCAGCAGCCTCTTTACAAGAGGCCGAGCTTCAGATGGAGCTCAAGGTCCGTGATCGCTTTGAAGAACTCAGCAAACGTTATTTCGGCGTGGTCATGGCTTCACAAGTGGTCACCACCAGAAGAGAAGTTGAAGCGGCCCTGAAAGTGCATCTCAACCATGCGGAACTTCTCGTGCAAAACGGGCAGATTGCCGAAGTCGAACGTCTGCAGGCCGAGGCCTCATATGACAAATCCAGAATTGAACGGATAAAATCGGAAGAAGACCTTGGGATTTCCCAGGCAGCATTGAACAACCTGTTAAATTCAAACGATATCCAGCCAATAACCGGCCTCTCTATTGACCAGCAGATTCCAACCCTGCAGGACAGTATCGATCTTGCTCTGCAAACCTTCCCCGGCCTTGCTATTTATGATACGAAGGAACAGATGGCGACCTCGCTTGCAGATGCTGAAAAAGGCAAATATTTCCCGGAGGTTGCAGCAGTTGGAAATTATAATCTTTACGAAGAGGACAGCCTTGCTTCAGAGGTTATGCCGGACTGGTTTGTCGGCATAAACGTCAGTATCCCCCTGCTTGACAGGTCAGGAAGATATGAAAGCTATCAGGCTGCAAAAAGTCTCAAAATAAAAATCCAGTCCTTGCGCCAGCAGACCCGACAGGATATCAGTCTGCTGGTTGAAAAGACCTATCGCGAAATCGTTCAGGCCAAGGCTGAATATGAAGGCCTCGGCACCTCGCTTGCTCTGGCAGAAAAAACAGTGGAGCTCAGACAAAAAGCATTCCAGCAGGGGCTTGCAACCTCGCTTGATGTTATTGATGCCAGCCTCTACCAGGCATCTGTGAAAACCCAGCGATCCCACGCTGCTTATAATTCGGTCACCAAACTGGCAAGACTTATGGCACTTCGCGGCAATACCGATGAAACAAGCTTTGATAATTTATTGATAAAGAAGGGAGAATAAGATGCGCGCTATTCAATCGATGCTGCTGATCCTCGTTGCAGCAGCGGTAACCGGCTATCTCTGCTACGGATTCTGGAAGGCATACCAGCCGCAGCCGACAATAATTCAGGGACAGATAGAGGCTCAGCAGTATAATATTTCTTCAAAGGTTGCCGGCAGGATCGATACTGTCACGGTGAAAAAAGGCGATCAGGTCACCAAAGGCCAGCTCATCTTTTCCATCTACAGCCCCGAACTCGAAGCCAAACTTGCCCAGGCAAAAGCCGGACAGGACGCAGCAGAAGCCCTTGCCCAGGAAGCTCGAACAGGTGCAAGGAGTCAGGAAATAAGCGCCGCCAAAGATAAATGGCAACAAGCCAAGGCTGCCTCTGAGCTGCTTGAGAAAACCTATCAGCGTATAGAAAATCTCTATAAAGACGGTGTCATACCCGAACAGAAACGCGACGAAGTCTATACCGAGCTCCAGGCAGCAAGATACACTGCCAATGCAGCATTCCAGCTCTATCAAATGGCAGAGGAAGGAGCCAGAAAAGAGACCAAAGAGGCCGCCGAGGGCAAGGCACGAATGGCAGCCGGTGCTGTTGCCGAAGTTGAAGCCTTTGCCGCAGACACACAGATAACCAGCTGGCATAGTGGTGAAGTCAGCCAGGTACTGCTTCATGATGGGGAACTTGCCCCCCAAGGTTTTCCGGTAGTGACCCTGCTGGATATGAAGGACAGCTGGGCAGTTTTCAATATCCGTGAAGACCTGCTGAGCGATTTTTCCATGGGAACGAAATTCAAAGCGGTCATTCCTGCTCTCAACAATAGTGAATTTGAGTTTACCGTCACCTATGTGTCAGTCATGGGTGATTTTGCCACCTGGCGCGCAACCAATACCAGCAAAGGTTTTGATATGCGCACCTTTGAAGTTGAAGCCCGACCGGTCAAGCCAATCGAAGGCCTGCGTGAAGGAATGAGTGTTGTAATCAACCTGCCATGAAAACATCACTGACCGCTGAATGGCGGCATATAACAAGTGACAAGTGGCTTTTCTCTATGGTGACCTGGCTGCCGCCGCTGCTCTTTTTTCTGCTCTACTGCGTTTTTGCCCAGGGACTGCCGCGAGATCTGGCTATAGGTGTTGTTGACCTTGATCACAGCAGCATCTCACGAAGACTTATCAGAACCTATGATGCGAGCCCCTCTCTTGCCGTGACAGCGTCCTATTCCTCGCCGGCCGAAGGAACAGCCGCCATGCGGGATGCCAAAATCTACGGGCTTATTATAATTCCACCGAATACCGAAAAAGATATGACCCTCGGCGCAGGACCGGCTGTCGAAGCATATTATAACAGCCAATATCTTCTGATCGGCAAAATGGTGAAATCCGCTATCGCTGCTGCACACTCCACAATTGCGGTTCAGATTGATGCCGTAAAAAACCTTACAACCGGCAGCATTGCTATGGAAAAAGCCGTATCAGAAGCGCTGCCGCTCTCTACCCAGATCACTTCTCTCTATAATATCGGTAAAAATTACGCCCAGTTCCTAGGCTCGGCAGTGCTGCCCGCCATGTGGCAGATATTGATTGTCATGACCACGGTATACAGTCTTGGCAAAGGCTTGCGTAAAACGAAGACAAAACCTGCCTCAGGTTTACCGGCAACACTTTCTGAACTCGCCAATAAGCTCGCGCCATACACGCTCATTTTCTGGCTGCAAGGCATCCTTATGCTCATCGGCATGTTCATCCTGGCCGGCTGGCCGATGCACGGCAGCCTGACAATACTAGTCTGTGCCCAGTTTCTAACCGTCTGTGCCTGCCAGATCATGGCCGCTCTCATAATGTATCTTATTCGCGACAGTGCCAGAGCATTGAGCTCAGCAGCTGCCTATGCCGCTCCCGGCCTTGCATTTATGGGTGTAACCTACCCGGTTACCGACATGATCTACCCGGCCAGGGTATGGCGAAGCCTGCTGCCGATGAGCCATTACATCGATATCCAGATCAGTCAGGCAAACTACGGGACCTCAATAGCCAACTCATTACCGCAATTTACTTACCTTCTTTTGTTTATGACTCCGCTCTTGCTTCTGCCGATCCTCGTAAAACGGGTTAAACGCCTGCAGGAGATAAGTGCATGAGTACAGCTGAGCTTTTTCTTCGTGAAATTAAGGCAGTTTTTTCCAATCCTGCTCTGCTCTTAACGGTATTTGGCGGGGTACTGCTCTACTCAGTGCTCTATCCTCTGCCCTATGTCTCACAAATACCAAGAGAACAGAAGGTGGTTGCCGTCAATCTCGATAACAGTCAGTTCAGCAGAACGATTATGCGCATGATTGATGCCACTCCACAGGTCAGTATTGTCGAGCAGGCCCATACCATCGAGGAAGGCAAACAGATACTGCTGAACAACAAGATGGCAGGCATGCTTGTCATCCCTGAAAATTTTTATCATGACCTGCTGCTCGGTAAAAGCCCAAGTCTCTCGTTTGCAGGAGACGCCAGCTATTTTCTGGTCTTCAGTACCGTTCTTGAAGGAATGGCAGGAGCCGGACAGACCCTGGCCGCAAAGGTCAAGGTGCAGCAGATGGTGATGTCCGGACAGGCTCTTCCACAGGCGACCATGCACTATACACCGATCAAATTGCGGCTCCATGCCTTGTTCAACGAGGCTGAAGGCTATGTGAATTATGTCATTCCTGCTATTTTTATCCTGATTCTTCACCAGACACTGTTCATGGGAATCGGGATACTGTGCGGCACCGAGATAGAAGAGCTTGAATCATCCGCAAATTCAGATAAGACGCCCTACTGGCTTAGTACTTCCAGTCTGAAACTTGTCCTTGTCCGGGCCTCAATCTTTGTTGTGATATACAGTCTGCTCGCTCTCTATTACTTCGGCACCTGTCTTGCTATGTATGATCTGCCGCGGCTTGCAACCCTTGAAGATTTAAGTCTCTTTGGTCTAATCTTTTTCTTTTCTGTGGCGTTTCTCGGGATTGCTGCAGGAGGCTTTTTTCAGAACAGGGAAACCGCTACGGTAATCGCCCTACTCACTTCGCTGGTGATCGTCTTTACCTGCGGCTTCATCTGGCCTGAATCCGCCATTCCGAAGCCTGTTGTCATGATCACAGATTTCATTCCTGCTGTTCCCGGCATTAAAGGCTTTATTCAACTGAATCAGATGGGCGCAGCAATCCAGCAGGTGCGGCCATTGATGGCACAGATAGCTGTTCTTGGCGGATTGTTTTTTATCCTGGCCATATTCAGCATGCACCGCCGCAAAATGCGATACTCCCGACAGAGTACTTTATAATAAGCATGCTTTGCTTCCTAATTGCTGTCGTTTTTCTGCTGCTGCTCAACGACCCGGTGCAGATTATCCTCAATCCATCCAGCAAGCTGGCTGACATGGTCTGCAACCTCCTCTCCCATTGCAGATAGCGAATACTCAACATGGGGAGGAACCACCGGATACGCTGTTCTTTCTATAAAACCGTCCCGGGTCAGTGCCTGCAGGCTCTGGGCCAGCATCTTTTCACTGACGCCATCAAGTTTTCGCCGCAGTTCACTGAACCGCATAACCCTGTTCTCTTTCAAGGCAATAAGAAGAAGTACTCCCCACTGGCTGCAGACATGTTTCAGCACCCCACGTGAAGGGCAGGGGCCGGCAAAGACATTACCCTGGACAGGTCGATTATGAAGTGATGCTTGATCGTTCACGATTTTCTTTTTTTTTTATACTTACTTTTTAGTGCGTACTTACTAAAATACAGTATGGCATTTATAGTCTTTCTGCAAGAGAAACAAAACCACAAACAAACTCTCATCAGGAGGATACACCATGATTGCAGTAACAGGAGCATCAGGCCAACTCGGACGCCTCGTCATTGAAAGCCTAAAAAGCAAAACAGCACCATCAGAGATTATCGCTATTGTGCGTAATCCCGAAAAAATAGCCGACTATTCCGAAGCTGGAATAACCGTGCGTAAAGCGGACTATACCGATGCCTTAGTCTGGCCGGAGGTCCTACAGGGAGTGGACAAGCTGCTGCTCATTTCCTCAAGTGAAGTAGGTAAAAGGGCACCGCAGCATGCCAATGTTATCGCTGGAGCCCAAAAGGCAGGAGTAAAGCTTATCGCCTACACCAGCATCCTGCATGCTGACACCAGCCCGCTACCGCTTCGTCTCGAACACCTAGAAACAGAAAAGATGCTGAAAGATTCAGGTATCCCGTACGTACTGCTGCGAAACGGCTGGTATACTGAAAACTATGCGGCAAGCATTCCGTCGGCACTTGAACACGGGGCCTTGTTTGGTGCAGCGGAAAATGGGCGCATCTCATCTGCTGCCAGGGCCGATTACGCTGCAGCTGCAGCGGAGGTACTGACAGCACAAGATCAGGCAGGCAAGATCTATGAACTGGCTGGAGACACGAACTATACTCTCGCTGAGTTTGCCGGCGAAATTGCAAAACAATCCGGTAAAGAGATAAGCTACACCAATATGGGTAAGGATGAGTATATGAGTCTGCTGGTTCAGGTTGGCCTTCCCGAACCTGTTGCCCAGCTTCTGGCAGAATCTGATAACGGTGCAGCCCGAGGAGGCCTGTTCGATGATTCGAAAACCCTGAGCAGGCTCATCGGCCGCCCGACAACACCGGCATCGGCTACTATCGATGAATGGCTGAAGAACAGCTGACAATACCAATCTGGTGAAACAGGATGCATCTGTTTCACCAGGCTTCCAATTCAGTCCTTTTCGGTCACAGTCACCCTGCTGCCAAGTGTAATCGACTCAAGCAGATCGGGTGAAACGGGAACACCGGTTCCGTCCGTTCCTGCCGCAGGATAGACAAGAGGATAATCAAAAAGAGAGGTATCGATAAGAATCTGAACTGCTGTATCCTGAATACCAAACGGACACACGCCTCCAGGCAGAAAACCGGTGGCAGAGCGGGTTTCTTCCGCTGTGGCCATGCTGTGCTTTACCCCAGTGAGGCGTTTAAGCATACCGCTTTTTATTTTCACATCGCCTGCGGCCACAACAAGCCTGAAGCAATCATCCTTGCCTTTAAACAGAATAGATTTGGCAATCTGGCCCTCGGGAACCCCGATTTTCTCTGCCGCGGCTTTGACCGTCGGTGTCGAACCCGGCTCAAATTCCAAAGCCTCAAGCCCATTATTATGTAAAAAATCCCTCACTTTTACTGGAATATTACTCATAGAAACACTCTCTTTTTCAATTCTTTCGTATCTGTCTTCCTTCTATCTGCTATGAAGAAGCCCTTCAAACAACTCAACAAAAATGCAGAATTTCATACCGATACTAAAAAAAAGATATCCATAATTCAACGAAGGAATTATAATCCCGCCCGCCGAATCGCAGCTACACCAAACAACAACCATATCATATTAATATTATTGAGTTAATATAAAACATATTTTTTTTAGATTATCAGAGGGCCATTAACGCTTAAACAATATGAAGCCGGTCGTCAGTACTGTCTTACTGCTCATCTGCAGCAATATATTCATGACCTTTGCCTGGTATGGGCATCTCAAACAATTAAACAATAAAATCTGGATAGTAGCCGCCTTATTGAGCTGGGGAGTGGCCCTGTTTGAATATCTTCTGCAGGTTCCGGCAAACCGAATCGGTTATACAGTATTGAACGTCGGGGAACTGAAGGTCATTCAGGAAGTAATTACCCTTTCTATCTTTGTGCCGTTTTCTTTCTTCTATCTCAAAGAACCCTTGAAACTCGATTATCTCTGGGCAGGGGTGTGTCTTGTAGGAGCGGTGTTCTTTATGTTCCGCGGCCGTTTTGCGTAATTAACAAGAGGGTAAATCATGCTGACTGATCTTGAAAAACAGGTAATGGAAATATATCAGCTTCTTGATGAAGAAGTGGCAGCCTTTGCAGACAGAACGAAACTCGCCTGCCCGCAGGGTTGCGGAGAATGCTGTAACTCCCAGAAGGTTGAAGCGACTGTGCTGGAATGCATTCCCATGGCATTTGAACTTTTTAGAAGCAACCAGGCGGAACTGCTGCTCAAACGGCTTGAACGTGACAGCAAGGAAAAACAGTGTATTCTTTTTCGTCCCGATTTTATTGAAAAAGGCCAATGGGGCTGCACCCAGTATAAACACAGGGCTCTCATCTGCCGTCTCTTCGGTTTTGCCGGAAACCGTGACAGATCTGGAAATCTCATACTTGCCATGTGCAGGATCATGAAGCCGGGACGGGAGGATTTTAATCATGATCTTACCGACGAAAGCTCTCCTATGCCCCTTTTTACCGATGCCGGAATGCGAATAACATCCCTGCATCCATCATTAGGTTCACAACGCTTACCCATTAATCAGGCTTTGATGCAGACGCTTTACAAGGTTGGCATGTACCTTGATATGACGGCACCTGAAAATCCCATTGATAAAGCAGACCCCGAGCTTCCGCCAGACACACCGGTATTCCCGCTCGGAACATCTAGAAGAAGACGGGCAGCGTAAAACAAAGAATCTTAGAACAGTTTTATAAGGGCAAGGGTAACATCATCCTGCAGGGAACTACTTCCACGAAACTCTTCAATAGATGCGACAATGTGTTTCAATATGCTTTCTGAAGATAAGTGGTGATTTGCGGCAAGTGCATTTTTCAGGCGCTCTTTTCCAAAACATTCGCCAGACTCATTTTCCACCTCCCAGGCCCCATCACTGCCGATGAGGATATAATGTGGCTGATTTGGCAAACGTATTTCGTTTTCTTCGTACATCCATTGCGGATCAATCCCCAGCGCGACGCCTTTCCCCTTGGCTTCTGAAAATGCATTGGTAGATGGGCAGTAGATAATCGCCGGATCATGGCCTGCCCGAACCCATTTCAGAACTCTGTTTTCCGTATCGACTTCTAAAAAATAGAGCGTTACGAAGTTATTCGACTCTTCTGTATCGAGACAGAGCAACCTGTTTACATCAGTAATTATTTCCGCCAGTGTTCCTGGTTGCGACGTCCTTCCCCTGACGAGCGAACGAACCGTGGCCATGAGGAGTGCAGCGCCGACACCATGCCCGACAACATCTCCAAGGACAACAAAAAGTCTTTCTTTGGATACTGGTGACGGGAAATAATCATAATAATCCCCGCCTGTTTCATCACAATACAAGCTCAGTCCGCTGACCTCAACACCACCTTCCTTATAGATCTTTCCCGGAAGAAGATTTTGCTGTACTTCCCGTGCAACATTCATTGCTTCCTGCAAACTCGCACCTTTTTGAAGCTGCCTGCTCATGGCATTGAAATTTCTAGTCAACTCTCCAACCTCATCGCGGCTTCTGTTCTGGATTGGCTCACCAAAATTTCCTGCAGCCAGATTATTTGCTGCCTCAGAGACCAGCCTGATGGCTCTGGTTGTTCGGCTGGTTGCAACTCGAATAATGAACAAGGCCAGCAGAATACCGACAGTACCGATAAGAAAATAGATTGATCTGAAGGTGATTATCGGTTTTAGCACCTTTTCACCAGGGGCGATAACGACAAACGTCCATGGCGCCTCTGTTAATCGGTAAAAGCCGCTCACTTCCTTTGGCGGCACCCCTGAACCAAAAACGGTTCCGTAAGCTTTAGCCTGCATTGCCGCAAGTGTTCTTTTCTCAAGATCATTCAGCGCACCAAATTTACGTCCGTTCTGTCCAGAATGCTGCTCATCAAAGGTGAGGGTACTCGATAAAACTGTTCCATCGTGCCCAACGATATAAGCTTTGTAACTTTTCCACCAGGAAGACTGCACCACCTGATCAATAAGATCATAAAAAGAAATAACAACTTCAATATGACCCAATCGTTTGTCGTCATTGTCCTTGAAATATGTTGTGAGACTTACCGTTTCATTTTTGAATTCAGTGTCATATTGGGGTGCTGTAACTTCAAGATTTTCGAAATGATGATACCTCAAGCCCATCATTCCGCTGTGTTTCCCTGCTTGAAAGCGGTTGAAAACCGTATTATCTCCATACCATTCCTGCTTTACCTGAACAACGCCATCCAATGAACGCAACTGTTTGATTATTATATCATTTGTTCGAAGGTCTAATTCTGAACTTGACTCCTGCTGTAGAAATTGCAGCAGCTCTTTCGGCCGCATTAAGCGCATATCAACGACATGGGCAGAACTTTGCAGTTTTGATACCGCGATCTCATCCCATTGATTTATAAGCGTTGTCCTGACCAGAGAAAGACCAAACAAACCCATGCCAGAGAGAATGATGAAGGTTGGCAAAATGATAAAGAGGATATTTTTCTGCTGCAGACCAAAACGGGTAAAAGGATATTTCATTTCAAATCCATTCGATGTTGCCTTCCTGCCGAATCCTTACTGTGAAACACAGCCTTCAGCATGACCAATCTTATTGTATCACAACTTCTCTATTTTTATCTATCGCACCGATAATTTTCCAAATAAAATGATGATCCGTAACTCCTAAATTCGATTCTAAACAACGATGTTTCACCTTGCAGGAATTAACGAAAATCTGTAGCATTTTACTATGGAACTGCCGAAAACTTTTGATATCCGGGGCGTGCAGATTGCTAGACGTATTCAGGTACGCAAGTTCGGAACTGATGCAGCCTTTGCTGTCTCACCTCTCGTTTTCGAGCAGGGTGACGGACTTGTAGCATTATTCCGATACGGAGTTGTGGTTTTCATCAATGTTCCCGTTCTTGAACAACAGCGTATTATTGATAAGACCTTAACCGATTACCTCACAGAACCGATCGAACAGGGAGAAGAAGAAATCGTCGCCGTAATGGTCCTGCCAGGACAGGATGAACGGGTACACGACCAGCGTATTCATCTTCGCGATGCTTCCACCCCCAGAATACAGATTGTTGCCGAAGTCATCGCACGCTCTGTACTGCTTGCAGGATATGAGGCACGTATTAATCGCTCTTTTGATATGATCGAACCATTTGCCGATAATCTGGCAAAACAGCGCAGAGGCCCAAGAACCGGAAAAAAACTCCTTCAGACCATTGGGACTGCCCTGGTCTGTGAACATGACATGGTCGGCCGGGCTGCGGTTACTGAAAAACCAGACCTGCTCTGGGAACATGTTGAACTCGAAGGTCTCTATCTTCTTCTTGAAGATGAGTTTGAACTTCAGGAAAGAGACTCCGCTCTGGTTCGAAAACTTGATCTGCTCTCCCGAACGGCCCAGACATCTCTTGAATTGCTTCATACCAGTCGCAGTCTGCGTGTAGAATGGTATATCGTCATTCTCATTGTCGTTGAAATCCTGCTCACTCTCTTCGATCTATTCATCCGAAATCACTGATAATTAATCCTTGTTAATGTTATATAAAACCGTGAAGCCTGCGTATCCTGTTAATTCTCCGGCTGAGCTTTTTCGTGTTTCTAAAAAAATATTCCTCCACCTCTATTTTCAATCCATCCTCCTTGCTAAATACATGCTGCAGGGCATAGAGGCGCCCGTTACCCTCAAACGTAACCAGCTCGCCATCGATTGTTCGAACACATTTTATAGCAGAGACTGAAGGAATATATTCAATCAGCACATCACCGGTTAGCTCTTTTGCTGCGAGGATCTTTTCTTTATGCTGATTAAGCATCGCAATACGTTGCTGGGTGGAAGTCATTGCATTGTCGCGATCAATGGGGTGAACAGGATAGAGAGCAAAAAGATCTGCCATGCACAGAGATGAATGGAGTCGTTTGCGGTGAATATCCATGACAAGCTTTGCAAGCAGAGCATCCTTCTCATCCATCTGTGAAAGCTCACTTCTCTTTCCCCAGAGATAGCTAAGAATTTTTTTCACTGAAACACTCATTTTTTACCATGACCTCTACGATATTCCTCCAGCAGCCTATCAGCCTCATGAATTTCTTCTTGGTTGAGTTCACCATAACCCCGAAAGTCCTGCCAGCCATATCCCCAGCGATAGCTCGTCGGAAAAAAAGGGGAACCTCCTACACGAACACCAGCCTCCATAATTTCCGCTATCACCTTCTCTCCTTTTTCTTCAACACATTCTTTCAAAGCCGCATCAGCCTGTTTGCGCTGAGCATAGGTGCCGCCCTGCCAATAAGCCATATCATGGGCAAGACAGCAATCCAGCCAGAGCTTGCGCTCCTTGAAATTTCCGTCAAAAAACACCGAACAGCCATCACTGGTAAAGGGCAGAAGTTTATTGGCAAAGCTGGCAAAAGGATTCAGGAGCAGTGCACAAGAAGCAAGCAGTGATATAATTACCTGTTTATCCATATTTTTCCGTTACTCTTATTGACACAGCCGTCACTCGACAGATTCACCATGGAATTCTAACCAACTCGATTAATAACAATACAATTTTTCACCGTCTTTATCCTTTAAAACAGGGTCGTAAATAAGATTATAAAAACAAATCAACATACTACAACACCTTTATTGATTGAAATAGAGGCATTTTGATGATAGGTTCCATAATTACTTTTCAGCCGATCTCCCGACAACATATAATCCAGCCCGAGAAGGACATACGATGACAGATAAGTGCACTTTTCACAAACAGTCTGCCGCGCATTTTTATTGCCAACATTGTGATACGTTTTATTGCGATGATTGCATCACAATCCGTAAGATCGATGAATATGGTGGTAAAAAAAGCTATTATTTCTGCCCTGCATGTAATGATCAGGCCAGAATGCTCAGTGTCGGGAATATGATCGATCCTTTCTGGAAAAGATTGCCGAAAATCTTCCTCTATCCGATCCAGCCGGTGCCGCTGATACTGACAATTGTTCTTGCTGCACTTGGCGCCCTATTCCCGTCAACGTTTCTTGTTAAGATTGTTGTTGCTGTTCTCATGATCAAATACGCTTTTTCTGTATTTCTGAATACCTCACAAGGAAGTCTCAAAGCACCAGGTTTCACCTGGGACCTGATTAATGCCGACCTCAAACCCATTATTCAGCAATATATTCTCATTGTGGCATTAAGTTTTGCCAGCGGCATGGTCTTTCTAAGCCTCGGTCCAATTGCAGGGTATTGCTTCATTGCATTCTCCGCACTTGTTTTTCCTGTCATTATTATGGTCCAGATGGCAACAAATTCAATACTTCATGCCATCAACCCGATGATTTTCTTCCCTATAATCTTTCGAATCGGCTGGCCATACCTGCTGATGTATCTTTTTCTCACTTTTCTCTATTCTGCACCAATGGCTCTTCTGAACGTTGTGCCGTTGGAGAATCTGCCTTTTAATCTTGTCGTCTTTCTTTTCTACTTTTTAAGTCAGTACTATACTCTCGTCAGCTATCATCTCATGGGATACGTTCTGCTGCAGTACCATGACGAAATCGGCTACCCGGTGGATTATGATTTTTTTATTGCCAATCGGGGAGGAACACCTAAAAAACCTCTCACAGAAAAGCAGGAACTCGATAACGCCGTCACTGTCTTAATCAAAATGGGGAAATACCAGCAGGCAATTGAAAGGCTACTGCCCCATATAAAAGGGGAAAATGTTGATCCGGAACTTTCTGAGAAATTTCTTAAACTATTGCGAATGACTAACGATAAAAAGCGAAGTGATATCTATGCTCCGCGTCATCTCAATCTCCTGGTTGCAAAAGGAAAGAAGCAAAAAGCCATCGATCTTTTTGATGAGATCAAAAGCAACCAGGAACACCTCCCGGATGCCAAAACTGTTTTCACACTCGCAAGCTGGTACAACAGCCGCAGCGAGTATAAAAAGGCAATGGAAACCTACGTCTACTTCATCAATAATTTCAAAAAAGATGAACAGTGTCCTGAAGCGTATTTTAACCTGGCACAACTTCTCCATGAGAAAGGAGGCAACACCAGCAAGGCCAGACAAATCCTGAAAGCTATAGTTAAACATTATCCTCATCATCCCGTTTCGGATGATGCAAACAAATATCTGGCTAAAGCTGCATAAAACAGAATAATATCAAGCTGTCTTAACCGGTGAATTCGGCTTCTTTCTTTTTCAGAAATTGAGAAGCGATGACCCCTTCAGGGCTTGAACTATATTGAGCAGCGAGAATCTTCATGCATTGAATGACCCGGTCAGACTGCTTGTTTTTTTGATAGCCCTTTGCCAGATTGGCAAGTAAGGAGGGTAGTTTTGCATTGCCCGGATCACGCTTCAGAATTAGTGCTATATAGGCAGAGGCGTTCTTGTAATCCCCTCCGGTAATGAACAGATGGCTGACATGCTCAAGCATCCGATTTGTCACCTTCGGCCTTTCCGCTATATTGCGGTATTCGTTGAAAATTGTAAGATATTCTGAGGGGTTCGTCCGAAGCAGATGATCGAGCAGTCTATGAGCACTGGTGTGCAAGGCATCGGATGCCGGAGAGCTCTTGTCGATAAAATAGATCTGCTTTATGGCTATCGTATTATCCGGGTCCTGTTGCAGTACTCTATCAAAATCGTTTCTGGCTTTCTTGAGATCGAGCGCTGATAGATGTGCCATGGCTTTTTCAATAGTTGATTCCAGCTCACTCTTCTTTTCTTCAGCAACAAACAGCCCTTCTATTTTATTTTGGAACCACTGACGATATCCTGCCCCGATAACAACACCTGAAAGCAATCCGCCGATATGTGCCACATAAGCAACATTACTGCCAGCATTTGAATAAAGTTGAAAGAATTCATTGGCGACCCAGACAGGAAAAAGTGCAAGAGCCGGTAATCTGGCGTAATCGAAATAAAATCCCAAAGAATAAAATACTGTAATCTTGCGCAGCCCGAAGATAACGCCATAGGCCCCCATAAGACCAGCTATAGCCCCCGATGCCCCGACAAGCGGGCCGGGATTCATCGGATAGATAAATCCAAAAAGGGCACTGGCGCAAATGCCGGTAACCGTGTAGAGCACAATGAACGGGATTGCCCCAATGGCAGCCTCAAGTATTGCCCCCACAAGCCATAAAAAGACCATGTTCCCCACCAGGTGCATAACCCCGCCATGAAGATACATACAGGTAAACATGCCAAGAAAGTTGTTTTCACTAGGAGAATAACCAAAACGCGAGATGAAGGTTTTACCGATAATACCTTTATATTCTTTTCTTTTCTCGCTCCATTCAGAATAATTTTTCTTGTTTTTTGTAATGACCAGCCCCTGCTCGAGACGTTCTCTGAATGCTCTGTCTGAAAACATTCTCGAAGCTAATTCCTGACTTCCCTGCTCTGATGACAAAGAAGGAACATTTTCTTCGCCTGCATCAACCAAATACTGACGATAGGACTTAAGCTCTATCTTATAAAGGCCTGAATCAGAGTAATATTGCTGTGCCCGCTCATAAATTGCATCATCACCGGACTGCAGAAAAAAAAGGACAAAAACATTGAGCAGAATAAGAGCGATGCAGCAATAAGGCAGATGCTTGTTTTCAGATTTTGAAGCGATAGGCACTATCAGCATTTTTTTAACCTGGCTAAATGAGATGTGATAACCCGCAACAACTATTTTTCCAGTAGTTGTTGCTAAATGATATTTTGCCCTACAACCTAAACGAATTCAAACTGATAATCAACAATTCGAGCTAAAAATCTAACAACATATAGAGCCTTATTTCTATAGTTGCAGACTCAATTCCTTAATTCCTGTATACTCTATCTGTTAACCGCTTAAAAACTCCAATTTGATGGAATTATATGACAGGCATAAAGAATTTATTCGTCTACGGCACTTTGATGAGTGGTGATGTGATGCAGGCTGTTACAGGCCTTTATTTTACCGGCACCCATTGCAGACTGGATAATTTTCAGCGATTTTCAGTTAAAAATGCAGACTATCCGGGCATAAGACATAAACATGGGAAAAGCGTTGACGGGCTTATCTATTTGAATATTCCCGACAATATATGGCCTCTGCTCGACGAGTTTGAAGGCGATATCTATGAACGAATCGAGGTTGCGGTAAAAACTGCTGAAAATATTGAATTTTCGGCATTCACCTACGTCATCAAGGAGCATTCTGCACATCTGCTGACTGATTTACCATGGTCTTTTGACATATTCATACAGCAGCGCAAAAAGCAGTTTCTTCGTGAAGAGATGTAAATCTAGCCGGTGCTGTCTGCCTGCTGCGCCAGGTTTTCAGCAAGCTTTAGCAGATAGCTATTACCTTTCAAGCCATCGATAAAGCGCTGTGGAATCCCGTCAATTCCAACCTGTGCCCCGCACAGGGCCCCTGTTAATATAGCCCTGGCCTGATTCTGTCCACCGCCGTTTACTGCATGGAGAACACCGCTTTCAAAGTCACCGCTGAATTTGGCAGCTAAATAATAACTGGACGGCAGAATATGGTAAACGGCGCATGGCATACCGTAAACCAGCGAGACCTTCCAGGCAGGTTCAATTGCGACTCCTTGGTCAGCTGCCGCCCGAGCTATGAAGGAAGGGGTCAACAATGCATCCGGAGAGGCAAAATTTCCTGTACGCAGCCTTTCAGCAGTATCTTTTGCCGGAGGGCCGAGATTATTGCCGGTAACAGCATGAAATGGCAGCACGCCCTCCTTCACCATAGTCATCAAATGATCTGAAATAGCCGAATCAAAAGGAACTCCACGGACCAGCAAAGCCAAAACAGCACCATAGGCCACCGTCATTGACACAACCGCTTCATCTACCTGGGTAATCAATGTATTATCAATGATTGCTCCGGCAAGCTCTTTAGGCGAGTTACTGTAGCGTATGGCAATGGCCAGCGTTCGTTCAATGGCCTCTGTAGTATCAGCATGACCGCCTGTCATGCTCCAGTCACATTTTTCAACTTTTCGTTTTTTCCAGGCCTCACGTATAGACTGGCTGGTATAACCACCGGGGCCGCTATACGGACTGCCGTCGATGCAGTTGAAAAGCTCTTCTTCCAGGGTCCGGCAAAATTCCTGGTGGTTATAACCGCGATTATCGACAAGAGATTTTGTTGTCATCTTCAGCAGATAACCGGACTGAGACAAATCACCCGCCTCTAATCCTTCATGATATCGACCGGCTTTTGGCTTGGTATAATCATCAACCCAGGCACCATAATCACGCCGCATTTCATCGAGATTATAGTACCAATGAGGCCCAAGAGCCAATGCATCACCAATGAAGGCACCAAGCAATGCTCCCTGCGCCCTTTTCTTAAAAGAGATCTGTCTCATTTAGCTCTCCTTCTCATTGTCGCTGAAGAATTCTTACTCTTTTAACTTTATGAATTTCTTACCTTATAGCGATTAAGCCAGAATTTGCGCTGGTCGGGCAGCATCTGCTCAGGCTTTTCAATACCAAGATCCAAAGCGGCTTTATACGCCCAGTGAGGATTTACCAGATGGCCACGGCCTACAAAAACCAGATCAAGATCACCATTGCGAACAGAAGCATCGGCCAGCGTCGGAGTATCAAAACCCCAGGCAGAACCCACCGGCATTCCGACCTCATTGCGGACACGCCTTGCATATGGTGCAAGAAAAGCAGGCCCCCAGGGGATATTCGTCTTAGGAGTGGTAAACCCCATGGAGACACTCATAAAATCAAGTCCGTTCTGGTTGAACTTTTTGGAAAGTGCAATCGCTTCCTGCAGCGTCTCTTCATCATGACCGTCAAACTCCAAGACACCGAATCGCATAGTAAAAGGCAGGTTTTCAGGCCAAACATTTCGCACCGCAGCCATCGTCTCAAGCAGGTAGCGGCCGCGATTTTCGGCAGAACCACCATATTCATCATCTCTTTGGTTGGTATGTCTGGAAAAAAAACTCTGCGCCAGATAACCGTGGGCAAAATGAAGCTCAAGCCATTGATAGCCAGCTTCAAATGCCCGTTTTGCAGCAGCAGCGAAATCGTTCTGCACCCTCGCGATATCATCCCTGGTCATAGCCCTCGGAACCCGGTTTAGGGCTTCGGTGCCAAAAGGTATGGCAGAAGGAGCAATCGTTTCCCAGGCCACGGGATTTTCAGCCGGGATATGGTTATCTCCCTCCCACGGCTTATTTGCACTTGCCTTCATCCCGGCATGTGCAATCTGGATACCGGGAATTGAATCTGCCTTTTTAATGCTATCGGCTATTTTAGCATGTACAGCTGCCTGTTCATCATTCCATAATCCGGTGCAGGCCGGAGAAATACGCCCATCCGGTGAAACGCCTGTCGCTTCTACCACGACAAGACCGGCGCCACCTCTTGCAAGCTCTGCATAGTGAGCCAGATGCCATTCATTCGGTATACCGTCAACAGCTGAATACTGGCACATGGGTGGAACAGCAATTCGATTTCGAAGGGTAATATCTTTAAGCTTGAAAGGTGTGAAAAGGTGGCTCATTATTTTCTCCCCAAAAAGAGTTAGTTACTTACTATTTCATCTACAGGATATCATGTGATCCCAAGAACTATCGAATCTTTACAACAGCTGACTCTGACAACCCGGTGATATTTCCTTTCGATTACTGAAATTGACAGTTTGTTTTTATCTTGTCGTTCTTTTGCCGGATCTGATTATCAGAAGGCACCTTCTTTTAAGCCAAGATATGTTTGGATAGAAAGATGTCAATGCAGAAAACAGCGTTAAAAGAAAATGATAAGCTTCACAGCACGGCAAGAGTATTGACATAATACCTTCTTTTTCCTGGTGTTTTGCCGGAGATAAAAAAGACAAAAAACACGCCGCCTCTTTTCAAAAGCTATAGGACTTCTTATTGTTCTAGAATCAGTAAGACATGAAGAATAAAAGAAATACAGGATAAACCAACCATATTTACTACAGGTGAAATAGATGATATACAAAGCTGTCTTTCATATAGATCTCGATGACAAGAAGTACCTCTCTATAGGAATTGCCAACGTCACAAATTTATTAAAAGCAATACAGGATACCCCGCATAAACTGATCATGCTCTTCAATGGTCCGGCCGTTACAATGCTGGAAAAAGGCCAGCTTGGTGAGTTTGAAGACGCTATTAAGGATTTACTGAAGGCCAAAGTCGAGTTTCAGGTGTGCAATAACGCCCTGGTTAAATTCGATGTTTCCCCGGATACACTGCCTGACGGCTTTACAGTTATCCCAGCCGGAATTGTTGCCTTGATCGAATTGCAAAACAGAGGCTACGCGTACATCAAACCCTAAGCCGAGATAAACAATGGAGCTGCTACTCACAGATCCCCTTGATATGCATCTTCACCTTCGTGAAGGCGAGATGCTCAGGACAGTTGCGCCTTTGAGTGCAAAAGATTTTGCTGCCGGAGTGATCATGCCGAATCTGCAACAGCCGGTGGACTCACTTGTCCGGTTGCTGGCATATCGTGACGAAGTGGGCAAGGCGCTATCACAGTATCTTTTCACGCCGCTTATGACGCTCTTTTTCAAGAACTACTCAGAAAAAGAGCTTCTCGAAGCCAGGCCTCATATACTTGGGATTAAACTGTATCCCGCCGGTATTACAACGCAGAGTGAGTCCGGTGTCAGGGATATACGAGGAGCCTACAAGACCTTTGAGCTGTTGGAGGAATTACGCATCCCTCTTCTTGTACATGGTGAAAGCAATGGTTTTGTTATGGACCGGGAGCGTGAATTTATTTCTGTATATCAACAGGTCGCCAGAGACTTTCCGCAACTCCACCTGATCATGGAGCATATTACCACCGCAGATGCAGTCAGGTTTCTCGACTCCAGTGATAAGGTGTCAGCAACTGTCACATTGCACCACCTTCTCATCACCCTTGATGACGTAGCCGGCAACATGCTTGAACCAGATCTCTTCTGTAAACCGATTGCTAAGACGCCGCACGATAGAGAAACATTGCGACAGGCTGTCTTCAGCGGCCACCCCCGTTTGATGTTCGGCTCAGACTCAGCGCCGCATCCGCGCCACAAAAAAGAGTGCTGCGGTTGTGCAGCCGGTATCTTTTCAGCACCAGTTGCCCTGCCGCTGCTTGCACAGATGTTTGAAGAACAAGGCTGCCTGGACAAACTACAGGGCTTTGTCAGCGACATCGCCAAACAACGTTACGGTCTGCCGGAATTTGGAAAAACAGTAAGACTCTCAAAAGAGAACTGGAAAGTACCGGAACTCTACGACACAGTCAGACCTTTTTATGCAGGCCAGACCCTGCAATGGACTGCCACCATTTGAGATACTCCTCTAGCTGCTGGATTCAGCTAGAGAAGCAGAGCTCATTGTCTGATGCTGCAAGCATGACAATAGCAGAGGTGCCGGAGCGATGCATGCCTATCACGATAATATCACGATACGAATTTTCCACGATTGTACCTGTTCTCTTCAGAGAATCTGTCTTTTGATTGAGACTGGAATGGGGAAAAAATCCCCGTTTAGCAAAATCGTTTTCTCTGCGTCTTAGCGTCCTTGACTCTGCAACTTAGACGATTACGGTTTTACCGACAACTATTTCATCTCAGGTCTCTGCCCGGCATGTTAAAAGCATTATGTCCCCGCTCACCTATTCAACTTACTTGTCTTATTATCATTTTCACAATAATATAAGAAGATTATATACGCATATCACCGCTATCTTTATTCATTCAAACTCATTTGGTATCAGGATTAAGGAGAAATCATGCAACTTTCAAACACTGAAGGAATTCCGGGCAAAGAGATAACCGCTTTCTATGGTGTTGTTTCCGGCAGTACAGTCCGGGCCAAACATGCAGGACGGGATCTTATGGCAAGCCTGAAAAACATCTTTGGCGGAGAACTCAAAGGCTATACAGAACTGCTCTCTGAATCCCGTGATGAGGCAATAAGACGCATGACCGAACAGGCACGCCAACTTGGAGCAAACGCCGTTGTCAATGTGAGATTTTCAACATCTTCAGTTGCTGCAGGTGCCGCAGAAATTTATGTTTACGGCACTGCCGTCACCGTGGAGTAAACCATGGACCAATTAATCATATTTGCTCTGCTTCTCTCACTTGGTTATTTTTTCGGCCGATCGGCTGAAAAGAGACATTACGCCTCTATTCAGCAAAGGGAACAGGATTTCATCAACATGCCGACAACGGCCGGGAAATATGTTTTAGGTGAAAATACGACTGTAACCAAAAGCCATCTGGTTACAGGAAGTGTTGTTATCTCAGTCGATTATTTTAAACGGATTCTCGCATCACTCCGTTCCTTTTTCGGCGGCAATGTCCGCTCGTATGAAACCCTGGTTGACCGGGCTCGAAGAGAAGCTGTACTGCGCATGAAAGAATCATGTCCGGATGCTGATCAGATCATCAACATCCGTCTTGAGACCTCTTCAATCTACAAAGGGCAAGGCAAACAAATCGGCTCTGTAGAAGTACTTGCCTACGGCACTGCCGTTTATCTTGCACCTTAGCCAAAAGAGTTCTGATGAAATTTAAACCTGGCCTGCCCGAAGGTAACGTCAATGTCTCTCATAACTCGCCAGGTAAAGAGTTTCTTCTTCTCTTTGCAGGCATAACTGCGATTCTGCTGTCGGCCTATCTGATTTTGGGGCTCTTTATTGATGTTGCAGTGAACTATATTTCGCCTGAACTGGAGGCAAAGGTCTTCAAAACCATGTCTTATGGCAGCGGTGAGCATCAAATCGAGAATTCCGATAAACAACAGGCCATGCAAATACTCGTGAATAAGCTTCAGCAATGCACCGATCTGCCATACCCGCTTCAGGTAAACCTTGTCGAATCAGAAACACCCAATGCATTTGCCTTTCCGGGTGGTAAAATTGTCGTCTTTTCCTCGCTGCTTGATTCAGTTCAATCAGAAAATGGTCTCGCCTTTGTTCTAGCCCATGAATTATCACATTTTCAGAATCGAGATCATCTCCGCGGCATGGGCAGATCAATCGTCTTCACAGCACTGATGAGTGCCGTTACCGGAGCAGGATCGGATCTCACCAGGCTGGTTGCGCCAGTGGCCAATTTTTCACAAGCGCAGTATTCGCAGCATCGTGAAACCATGGCTGATGAGCAGGCACTTGCCATCATCAACTGTTATTATGGCCATGTGGGAGGAGCCACAGAATTTTTTGAGACCATTGCTCCCCTGGCAGGGAACAAAAACCATACATCAGCAGTTAGTCACTACTTTTCCAGCCATCCAGAGGCGGAACGTCGTATTGCCAATTTGAAAAAACTTGCGGATGAACATAATATGCCGCGAAACAAAACTGCACCGCTAAACGCCACTCTTTCTGCAAATACTGCAGAATAGATGCAGCCCCAAACAAAAACAGGTCTCTTCTGGATACCACCAGAAGAGACCTGAAAGAAAACTGCCCTACAAAAGGGAAATTACAGTGCCAGAAGAGCCTTTTCATAGTCAGGCTCCTGAGCTATTTCGGGAACCAGTTCTGAATAAACGACTTTTCCACCCTCATCGACCACCACAACACCGCGAGCCAGCAACCCTTTGAGAGGTCCGTCAACCATTTCCATACCGTATGCAGCACCAAAAGTTCTGTCCTTCATCTCAGAAAGAGTAACGACGTTACTGAGACCTTCTGCGCCACAGAATCTGGCTTGGGCAAAAGGAAGATCTCTTGAAATACAAAGTACTGCAGTGTTTTTAAGAGATGAGGCCTTTTCATTGAATTTTCTTACCGAGGTTGCACAAACTCCGGTATCTATACTGGGAAAGATATTGAGAACAAGCTTTTTCCCCTTATAACCGCTAAGGGTGACATCACCAAGATCTGCTCCGGTCAGGGAAAAATCAGGAGCAGCCTTACCTGCTGCCGGGATATTGCCGGAAGTATTGACAGGATTTTGTTTAAACGTGATTTCAGCCATGAAATATCTCCAAATGTTTAGTTTTATCTTAAACTCGATTTCCAAATACAGTAACTATTCTCAGAATGATATCCACTCCTGAAACAAAAAAAATTAATTTCTTGTTTTTTAACAGAAAGATGCACCTGTCAAACTAGATAGAATTTCTATAAAAACGGGGAAAGATAAAAATGTTTGGCACTAAACCTATCGATCTTTCTGGATAATCATCACATGCTCAGGTGATAATCCATACTGCCTGATCTAAATCCTTCTAGATCAAGAGTGATAAAAGTATAACCTAATAATTTTAATTCTCTGACAATAAGATCGCGTTGTTCAAGCAGCTGCGAAAAAGCATCTAAATCGACTTCAAGCCGGGCGATAGTATCGTGAACACGGATCCTGACATTGTAAAAACCAAGCGAATGCAGGAACTGTTCAGCTGCTTCAACCTGCCGCATCTGGTCATAGGAAAGCCTGGTATTATAGGGAAAACGTGTTGCCAGGCACGGAGAGGAAGGGCGATCAGCGACATTTAAATTAAAGGCTGCAGCAAGCTTTCTTACATCGCTTTTGGTCATTCCCGTTTCTGCAAGAGGGCTTTTGATCGCAAGCTCGCTGAGTGCCGCAAGTCCCGGTCTGTAACTCTTTAGATCATCACCGTTGGTTCCGTCCATGATTAAAGAGATGCCAAGCGTTGTGCCAAGTTCATGCAATCTGGTAAAGAGATATTTTTTGCAGAGATAACAACGCGTAACCGGAT
>QKIH01000103.1 GCA_003249645.1 Desulfobulbaceae bacterium
GTATTCAAATACACCGTTGACCATGGCGATTGACATGGGTTTGTTGGCAGCAGTGTAAAGAAAAACCGAGACGGTATATTCTCCGATCGAGCGGATGCAGACCAGCAGAAATCCTGCCATAATTCCAGGAAAGATCACTGGTACGGCAATGCGGCGAAATGTGGCGGCTGTTGAGGCACCTAGACTTTTTGAGGCTTCAAGATAGACGGCGTTAAGATTTTGCAGGGAAACGTTAACGGTTTTGACCATGATCGGCAGAGAGCGTATGCAGTAGGCAAGCGGCAGTAGTATGGTCGTGCCGATTAAGACCTGGTTGAAGGAGAATATTGACGGCAGACTAAAGGCATTGATCAGATTAATTGCAATGGCACTACATGGTACTGCCCAGGGCAGCATGACCATGAGTTCTATTAACCACCGTATTTTAAGCTTTGATTTGACAATGATAAAGGAGGAGGGAAGGGCAATCAGGAGGCCGAGTCCAGCAGCTGTAAGAGACATCAGGGTACTGTTTAAAAAAGGTTGCATCTTGCGGGCGCTGGTAAATATGGCCGTATAGTTTTCCAGTGTCCATCCTGACGGGAAATAGTGAATCATCCAGACACTTGATGGAACGAATGATACCAGTACAATTGCGGCTATCGGCAGTAAAATAGTGAATATCAGCAGGCCTGCTACAGTGAGCAGAATCCATCTGGACACAGCTGACTGCACGACTACCGGATGAAACCAGGAGCCGCGTACTGTCGATGTAAATGTGCTTTTGGCTTCATATCTTCTGAACAGCAAAAAGAAGATCAGCGAGACAATGGTGAGCACGGTTACTTCCATGGCGGCGATAGCCATATAATTATTGGTTTTGGCAAGCAGTATCTGTGTTGTCAGTACTTTGAAGCCTCCTCCCAGAATAGATGGTGCAGTAAAGGAACCGGCACCGGAGATAAAAGTCATGGCTGCGGCGGCAAGCATTGCCGGTTTCAGATATGGCAGGATAATGGTGAAAAACACTCGTGTTTTTGATGCACCAAGATTGCGTGCACCTTCAACGATAGAATAATCAATGTGCTTTATAGCGATAGAAACAGTGATATAGAAATAGACATATTGAGTATAAGCGTGAACAAGCAGAATGCCAGGAAGACCTGAGAGTTGAAACGGTGCTTTATCGAGATGCAGGATCAGTTGTATCGCCTTTGTGATCATACCGCTCTCGCCGTAGAGTTGAACAAAGGCCAGGACAATAACAATACCCGGCATAACCATCGGCAGCAGAAGAACCTTGTCGATAAAAGAACGGCAGGGGAATTCAAAATAATGAAGCAGAAAAGCAAGGAATATGCCCACTCCGCCACAGACTAGAACCGAATAAATACCGAGCAGGATAGAGTTGAAAAGGGGCTGCCGGTATTGGGGTGAGGTAAATATCTTCGTGTAGTGAACAAGAGAAACGCTGCCATCTATAATGACACTGGTCTCTAGCGTCTTGAACATAGGAAACATGATATAACCGGCAAGCAGTACCAGCAGGAGCAGGACAGCACCTGGCCGCAGCAGATAATTGAAGACTGTGGCCGATCCGGTTGTTTTCATTTTTTCAACGGGTGCAGGTCATCGTGGGAAAAGCTGAGAAATACCTTGCTTCCAGGGGAGAGATTACTCTTTTTACTTCGGAGGTTGGTTTCACTAACAAAGAAATCAAGACCTTGAACATCAACTGTCCAACCGGTTGCTGCTCCGTGGAAATGCTTTTCTTTAATCGTTCCTGCAAGACTGTACTCAGCTGTTTCGTTGTTGTTAGAAAGAGTGATGCTTTGCGGACGAATTGAAATATATCGGGTTGATTCATCCTGTATTGAAGAAAGTCTGACACCGTTTGAGAGAAGACAGCAATTTTCGTCGAAATGAACGGGAAAGAGGTTTGTGTCGCCGACAAAGGCTGCAACAAATGAATCGGCAGGTGCGTTGTAGATATCTTCAGGAGTCGAACACTGCCTGCAGTTTCCTTCTTTAAAGACTGCAACTTTGTCAGACATGGACAGGGCCTCTGTCTGATCGTGGGTGACAAAGACGGTGGTGATACCGAGATCCTTTTGCAATTTTTTCAGTTCGGTCCGCATGCTGTCACGAAGTCTTGCATCCAGATTTGATAAAGGCTCGTCGAGCAGTAAAACAGCAGGTTCTATGGCCAGTGATCGTGCCAAAGCAACACGTTGCTGTTCGCCGCCGGAAAGATCTGAAACGGCTCGTTTTGCAAAACCTTCGAGGCCGACCATAGCGAGGTAGCGACGGCTCTTTTCTTTGATTTCACCCTGTGATTTTTTTTGAACTTTCAGGCCATATTCCACATTTTCCTGAACCGTCATAAAAGGAAAAAGGGCATAGTTCTGGAAAACCATGCCCACGTTCCGTTTTTCCGGTTCTAGTTGGGTGATATTACGCCCGCCAAGCTGGATTGAGCCGCTATCAGGCTTGATGAAACCGGCAATCATTCTGAGAATAGTTGTTTTCCCGCAGCCTGAAGGGCCGAGCAGGGTGAAGAATTCGCCTTCACCAATTTCCAGGCTGATATTGGAACAGGCGGCATGATTACCGTATAGTTTTGTCACCTGTTCCAGAACAAGATTTCCCATAATGACCGCAGAAGTTAGTTTTTCTTAACGTCTTTGGCGCCGTCTTTGATTTCAGCATCCCATTTCTGCATCCAGGCTGACTGTTTTGAGGCAAGATCCTGCCAGTCCACATTCATCACT
>QKIH01000089.1 GCA_003249645.1 Desulfobulbaceae bacterium
GGATTAATGCACTGTTATTACCGCCGAAGGCAAGGGATTGACTCATGCCAACCCGTTTGTTAATCGATGCTGTTTCACCATGCGAAAGAATGCTGCAACCAAACTCTGGGTCAACTGTTTCACAACCGATGGTGCCGTAAACAGTTTTCCTGTTAAGGGAAAGAAGGGTGAAAACAGCCTCAATAGCGCCTGCCGCCCCTAGAGTATGACCGGTTGCTCCTTTAGTCGAAACCAGCGGTACAACAGCAGTGTCAAAACCAAGGGCGGCAATCGCTGCCGTCTCGGCCTTATCGTTTGCTTTTGTGCCGGTTCCATGGGCATTAATCATTGCTATGTCAACAATATTACATCTACCGTCGGCAAGAGCTTTTTTAACTGCCTGCTGCAGTCCTCTACCTTCCGGATGTGGCGCGGTTGGATGATACGCATCCCCGGCTATGCCGTAGCCTCGCACCCAGCCAAGCACAGGAGAACATATATCATCAGTCTCCTTCTGCAGCACCATGAGTCCTGCAGCCTCACCGAGATTCAGCCCTTTGCGTTTCTGGTCAAAGGGGGTGCAGCTCTGCTCAGATACGAGCATCAGACTTTTAAACCCATGACAGGCAATTTTAGATAAATCGTCAACGCCACCTGCAATGGCAATATCGCAAAGGTCGTTTTCAAGCCAGAGCCTGGCCAAGCCGATTGCATCTGTACCCGAAGCACAGGCATTGGTGATCAAGGCCTTCGGGCCGGATACATTCAAGGTCTGCTGCACAAATGCAGCAAGATTTGAATCGAGGAAATGAGTCATAACCCTGCTATCCGGTTCTCTGCCCGCTTTCCAGTCGCGATAATACTGTTCATAATGAAAGGTTGAACCGACGGTGGTGCCGAGAGCCACGCCGACCCGCATTGTCTGCAGTTTTTCAGGAGAATGTCCGCTCCTGGTCAACGCTTCATGAAGAACAGTCAACAGCAGGTAATTTTTCCTGTTTTTTGCAAAAAATGGGTCATCATCGGACGACAGACGAAAAAACGGTGAAGGGATTTCTGTTATCGGCTGCGCCATAAAACAGGGCGCAAGAAAAGGTTCGGGAAACCAGGGCTGTCCGACAACTCTATTGTTAACCTCAAAACGCCCGATGGCATCAAAAGCCTCAAGGCTTGAAACACCGGCTGCGCAAATACACCCACAACCGGTTATAGCAATCGATGGTTTATTCCCCATCTTCAACAGCCCTTATATTTATCATCCCGACTCAAGAACTTTGTTACTTTGCAATCTTTACTACTGTACCTTTCAAGGCCACATTGACCATGATCGAACCGACCAGACAAGAATACTCGACAGCGCTTGCCTCTTCATTATTTTTAACGTTTGATTTGAGATCGATAACTGCATTGGCCCCTGAATTTCTTGCCCTGTCCTGAAAGGCAATAAGGGCTGAAGCAAGAGCTCTTGGGCATGACTCTTCAGGCGATTTTGCAAATCCGTTCGTACGCTTGCTTGTGGTGTAGGTGCCGATGGTTTCCTTTACGGCCGGATGCTTTTGATTCGCCCAGTAAAACTTGACATCACCGCCAAGAGACTGCCGTACAACTTCTGTCTTCTCCGCTTCACTGATTGAGAGATGGTGCAGTACATCTTTAGCACCGGCATTTGAAGCAGCCATAACCATCATCATTGATGCTGTTGCAAGTGTCTTTTTTAACATTGTCATATCTCCGGGTAGAATTGTATTACTGTCTCTCCTGTATAAAATCAGCAAGGCTGTTTACCGAAGCAAAGGCCTTCTGTCCTTCATCCATATCGGCAATCTGCACGTTAAAGTGCTTTTGAATCAGTACAACAAGTTCAACGGCATCAAGCGAATCAAGGCCGAGCCCGTCACCGAACAGCGGTTCATCATCTTTTATTTCTTCCGGACTGACACCCTGAATTTTCAAATCTTCAACCAGGACTTCTTTCAGCTTTTTTTTGAGTTCTTCCATTAATACACCTTGTACGGGATTTT
This sequence comes from Desulfobulbaceae bacterium, assembly GCA_003249645.1. Taxonomy (GTDB): domain Bacteria; phylum Desulfobacterota; class Desulfobulbia; order Desulfobulbales; family Desulfocapsaceae; genus SZUA-575. The sequence continues at coordinate 2,001 of QKIH01000089.1, forward strand.
ACTGTTTCCAAAAATCGAAAAAATTATACCACTGAAACGGATTTTGTATAAGGTACTTTTCAAGTAATTGCACATATTTCTCGGCACATCCCCAGAGGACTTCATCTCGGTTGTCACGACTGGTGAATTGCGGTTTGAGCACATCATACACCCTCACCTCAAATTCCATCGGCCCGGTTTTGGCTGCAAACAATACAACAACAGGCGCCCCGGTAGAAGCAGACAAGACAAATGCGCCGGTCGGGATACGAACTGTACTGCCCATAAACGGCACACTGGCATGGGGACCTTTGATATATCTGTCCCCCATAATAGTAACCACCTCACCCTTCTGCAAGGCCGCAGTTGCTTCAATCATTCCACCGAAGGGAACTTCAACATCAATAGGTGTAAAAGGGATATCATCCAATTCCGTGGTTACCCCGTCTTTTCGCATCATCGCGTGTACCGGGACAGACAAACCCGAAAGGTGCGATATAGCTGCCTGCCAATTCCCGACATGGGCAGTAAGAATAATCATCCCCTGCTTTTGTTCAGTGATCTCAACCATGGTCTGATAACCGACGACATCAGCCTTGAACCGTTTCCTTTCAGGACGCGACAGCCAGACACGATCCATGAGCACCGTACCGAAAGAACGCATGATTGCAAAGGTCTGCCACCACCTCTTCCATCTACCCTGCCTGCCGAACCGACTAAGGAGATAAGGCTCGACAAGCCGATGAATTTTTACACTGAAAAAAACATAG
>QKIH01000100.1 GCA_003249645.1 Desulfobulbaceae bacterium
CCAGCCGTAACCGGGAACATGCATTCTGGTGCCGAAGGGGTAATAGTTTGTATCGGCGGCGATGGTACCATCTTCAGGAAGCAGGTACCAGGGGAAAAAAATAATCCTGAAGGGTATTTTCCATGGATGGAAGATGGAATCGACTGAGAAAAGGCCGGGGACTGGTTCATGCGGTTCGGTTCGCATCGCTGTAAGACCGTTGTATTTACTGCCTTTGTAAGGGCCGTAGGATATATACCTGTTCCAGAAATCAAGTTTTAAGTACCACCAGCTTCCCCGTTCCCAGCCGCAGCATTTCGAACAGCCGCAGTAGGCTGTTGTTTCAATGACACGGCTCACCGGAGGTTTTGCACAGCCGGAAAAGAGCAGCAGGCAGAGGGCAGGCAGCAGGATGTGTTTCATCAGGTTCGGTAAAACCATTTTTTGACTTCGTCCTTGCTGAACTGTTTAAAGACCGGTCGACCATGCGGGCAGTGGCTGAACAGGTTGGCACGGGCCATTTTTTCAAGCAGGGCATCAATTTCAACCGGCCGTAATTGGTGACCGGACTTTACCGCCGCCTTGCAGGCGATATCGGCCAGGATATCTTCAAGGCGGTTAGCCCCCTTGTTGCCCCGTTCTGAGCCGAACTGTTCGAGGACATCAAGAAAAAGCGTTGTCGCATTCGTCTTGCCGGCAAGGGCCGGAATGGCAGAAATGACAAAAGAATTGCCGCCGAAATCACGCAGCGAAAAACCCATGGCATCAAGCTCTTCACTGTTCTTTTCAACCAGCTGGGTCTGGAAAATAGTCAGCTCAACGGTTTCCGGAAACATCAGGGTCTGACGAACCACACTGCCTTTCAGATACTGTTTGCGCAGCTCTTCAAAGAGCAGCCGTTCATGGGCGGCATGCTGATCAATAACCAGAAGCCCCTGTTCATTCTGGCAGAGAATATAGAGATTGTGCAGCTGGCCGATTACCTGAAGGTTGCGGATATCATCTTTCGGCTTTGGCGGTGCTGCAAAGGGTTCTGGCTTCGCTTCTTCTGCAGGAGTCTGCGTTTGTTTTATTTCTGTCTTCGGAGCAGGGTCTCTATCAAGAGCCGTCTCCGGGAAACTGTAAGGGCTGGTCTCTTTTTTAACAGGTTTCGCCTGTTCAACTCTGATGGACGGTTTTGAAGAAACCGAAGGGGGGATTGATTGAGGCGCTGCAGCCTGTGCCGTAGCTGCCGGTTTCTGCACCGGCTCCGATAAAAACAAAGAATGCTCGGCCGGTTTTTCAGCGGTGATATGCAATATTTCATTTTCAGGTTCAATATCGCTGTAGAGACGAACCTGATCAGGCTCAACCGGGATCGTTTCTCTTTCTTCGGCCAGACCGAAAAGCTGTGACTTCAGTCTGGCCTGGTACTTGACCATGGTTTCGGCAATGGTCGTCGTCACCAGACGGTGTACTTCCCGGCTGTTTTTAAATCGGACTTCATGTTTGGCAGGATGCACGTTTACATCGATATCCTCGGCAGGCAGGGTTACATGGATAAGGCCTGCAGGATATCTTCCCTTCATCATGACACCGCGCAGACCTTCATTGACTGCATGGATTATCATTCTGTCCTTGATGGCACGGCCGTTGACGAAAAAGCGCAGTTTAGCACCGCCGCTGACAGGCTCATCGGGCGGCACCAGATAACCGTGTACACCATAGTCGTTTTGTTTGTTCAGACCGCTTACTTCCATCAGGTCGCCGTTGTAATGCATGATACTTTTTACCCGGTTCATAAGCGAGGTGCTGTTATCAAGATGGAGCATCTCACGGCCGTCTATTCTCAGGATGAAGGCGACTCCAGGTGTTGCCAGTGCGTAGTTTTTCATTACCTCTTCAATGTGGCCGAGCTCCGTTCGCACTGTGCGGAGGAATTTGCGCCGGGCCGGAGTATTGCCGAAGAGGTTCTTTATTTCTATCAAGGTTCCCTTTGCGCATCCTGTTTCGTGGACTTTGAGCAGCTTGCCGTATTTGAGAACTGCCTGTGTTCCCAGCGAGGCATCTTCTGTACGCGAGCTGATTTCCATCATCGATACGGAACCGATGGATGGGATGGCCTCGCCGCGAAAGCCGAGGGTGTCGATGCGATGCAGATCTTCCGCTTCACGGATTTTTGATGTGCCATGTCGCTCAAGACTCAGGAGCAGATCGTCTTCATCCATCCCCTCGCCGTTATCGATGATCCTGATCAGCCGGGTTCCTCCGCCTTCGATTTCGACCTCTATTTTGGTAGCGCCTGCGTCTAAAGCGTTTTCGACCAGTTCTTTGACAACTGAGGCAGGGCGTTCAACCACTTCACCTGCGGCTATCTGATTTGCAAGTTGTTCCGGCAGGATACGGATTTTGGACATACTGAGAAATTCCTGTTGATTGTTTGAGTTGGCGTAGATTAAGCTAGCATCAGTTTTTACATTCTAATCAAGCAAGCATATTTTACAAACAGTATTCAGAACGTGGCCGAGCAAAACAAGACAACTACTCCACGCAGAGCGCGACCGAAAAGCTATAATGATAAACATATCATAGGCTTTATTTTCATTATCTGCCTGAGTGCAAACCTGCTGATCGGGGCGATGCTGTCTGCACGTTATGCCTTGAATATCCCTGATATCAACAATGTCGTAAATTATCGTCCGCTGCAGACTACCTATATTCTTGATCGAAAAGGCAAGGTTATTGAGCGGATTTTTGTTGAGAACCGGACTGTGGTTCCCTTTAAAAAAATGCCCGAGCTTCTCGGCAAAGCGTTTGTCGCTGCCGAAGACGGTAAGTTTTTTGAACATCCTGGTCTTGATTTTGTCTCTGTTCTGCGAGCGCTCATCAATAATGTGCGGGCAGGGCGAAGAGGGCAGGGAGGCTCGACTATCACCCAGCAGGTTGCGAAATCGCTGCTGCTGAGTCCCGAAAAAACCTATCTTCGGAAATTTAAAGAGGCGATACTAGCCTGGCGCATCGACACCCTGCTCAGCAAGCAGGATATACTCTATATCTATCTTAACCAGATTTACCTCGGTGCAGGAGCTCACGGAGTTGAAGCGGCTTCACAGGTCTATTTCAATAAGCATGTCTGGCAGATGAATCTTGCCGAGATGGCGGTTCTTGCTGGGCTGCCGCAGGCGCCGAGCAGGTATTCTCCGATACAGCACCCTGAAAGGGCACAAGCCAGACAAAAATATGTACTGAACAGGATGGCTGCTGACGGGTTTATTACAGCCGATCAGGCAAGAGATGCCTTTCTCACAGAGCTCACTTTCGGCAGTGAGGAAGAAGATGCTCTGACCAGTCGGGATACCGGCTATTATACTCAGATTGTTAAAGATATTGCTGCTGATGCATTGGCAGTACCGCTCACACAGGCCGGTGTCACTATTCAGACCTATATGGACAGTGATAAGCAGAAAGAAGCGATCGAGGCATTAAAGATCGGCACCGGTCTTGTCGGCGTAAGAAACAACAGCGCGGCTCCTCAAGGTGCGCTTGTCAGCATGAATGCCTGCAATGGGGAAGTCCTGGCGCTGGCCGGCGGCACCGATTTTATAGAGTCACAATACAACAGGGCCTATTCAGCTAAAAGACCGGCAGGTTCTGTTTTTAAACCGCTTGTCTATGCGACCGCTATTGATAAGGGCTGGAATGTTAATTCCACAATAAGCGACTCCCCGCTCGAGATTAAAGGCGCCAAAGGCAAAATCTGGCGACCGAAAAATTTTTCAAGTGACTATCATGGACAGGTGAGTCTGCTCGAAGCTTTGACTAATTCGTATAATATCCCGGCAATACGTCTTCTGCAGAATGTTGGTATTAAGCCTGTTCATTCGCTTGCTAAAAATGACGGAATCACATCGAAGCTGACACCCGATTTATCCCTTGCCCTTGGTGCCGTTGATGTTTCCCCGCTGGAGATGACGGCAGCCTATTCACCTTTTGTCTGTGGAGGCACATGGGCAAAACCGAGGTTTATCGCATCGATCAGTGATCCGACGGGGAAGTATGTTTACGGGCAGCAGAAAGAATCACACCGGGTGGTGTCCAGTGAGGTCGCTGCAACGATGAAATTCATGCTTGAGAAGGTGATCACCGATGGTACAGGTCATGGGGCCTCGGGGCTGCCCGGATTGTCGGGTGGAAAGACCGGAACGACCAACGAAAATCGGGATGCCTGGTTTATCGGTTTTCAGAACAAGCTTCTTACCGGTGTGTGGATAGGTCACGATAAGAACATGAGTCTGGGCAGTCACGAAAATGGTGGAAAAACCAGTGCTCCGGTGTGGTTCAATTACATGAAGAAGATCCAGTAACGGTGCTGCAGGTCTTCTTTTTTCTGCTCTCAGGGCATTTACCCTTGTTGAAACAGCGCTGGAGTGATGCGAAAAACGGCAAGGGCATCACTCCAGGCATGTCGATACAAATTGGTAAGCGTCATAGTACTCTGTTTTTAAATTCAACAGAGGTATGGTATCAATTTAAGCCATAGCTACATGCTGAAGAGAATCAACCGGTTTTATCGGCGTAATAAAAACCGGGGTAACTAGACTTTCTTCCGGCCCGAGTATCTCTTTTAACATCTTGAACAGTATCGTCTGATTCAGAGATGGCAAGATTATTTCAAGTTTGGTTCTGTTGGAATGCTTGCCAGAGCGCTGAACGCCGCGGTAACTGGTCTGAGATTTGGTTTCACTGCCAAAAATTTTCATGTCAATCGATGAAAGTGAGATGACACCAATTTGAGAGAGTGGTTCCGAGAGTTTTTCAATGCTCAATGAAGGACTTATGAATAATTCTACTTTAATCATTACTTGTTGCCTGTAATATGTTTGGTGATTTGATTGACGATATCGTTTGTAATAAAGATATCTTTAACCGGTTTTACATAGTAGGTATCTTCTATTTTCTTTCCGAGTCCGCCTAGCCGTGAGATAGTAATTTCCTGATCATAGAGAGATATGGCTTCAAGAATAGCAAATCTTGAATGAATATCATTATGATTGCATCTGATCTTCAGTGATGCCATGGAACCGCTTGTATCTAAAGAAATCTGCAATTCTTCAGGAGAGATTGCTGCTCTGGAAAATTTTTTGTAGCCGCAGTTTCCCATTTGAGTTGCAGCCAGTTCCTGACTGAGTTGATCTTTGATATAAGAAAGCTGTTCCATATTGATATGTGGAATGACGAAAATGCCAACAATATGATCTGATTGGGGAAAGGTCTGAGCTTTTTCAAGGAGTACATCGTTTTGTGCTAGTACGCCTACTACTTTACATAGAAAGAAGGTGGTGTTGTTGCTTTGCAGGGTCAGTTTAAGCTTGCCGGAGGGAAGAGCTTTAATCTGAATATCTATCGGGGCTGTCTCGATGGAAGAATGTCCTTTGGGGCTAATCTCTGGCATGGCCGGAGGGACCTTTTCCTGTTCTGCATCAGATATCAGACTTTCGAAAAGATAGGTTTGGGTGCATTCAGTAAGGTTGTACTGATAAATCAGATCGTCAGCTTCTAATAATGATATTAAGTCAACAGAGAGCTGACTTATGAAAGCTTCGATTTTTATATCCGGTAAGCTTGAACCGTATTTGCCGGATAGTATTTTGGAATCTACTCTGTAATAACCGGTTTTTACCAAATGGCTCCGGTTAATAAGATTGAGCCTTGCAAGGCCTTCTTCTGTGGTATGTATTTCAAGTTTATGCATAGTTGTCGATCCTTTTGTCTCCAATAATGTTCGCCCCAGATGTTCTTCCCGAGTGTATTACAATAAATGTTCCAGAGTCGTTTTCTTTTTTATAGTAAGCAAATTCAGGCAGTAGCCGTGGCTGGATGTCGAAGAAAATGACAATTCTGTAAAAAAACTATTTAGATGCACGAAAATGTAAATATTAATTGGGAAGTATTTAATAATACCTGCAAGTTATGAATTGTTTACGAAGATGTGATTTTGTCATATAGAAATTGGCGCTGAGCATACGTATGTTCTGTGCCGGATTGCATAAATACGTAAATAAGTTGTTGATTTGACACGATTGAGTTTGAATTGGAAATCAACTTTAGCTTATAATAATATTTATAAGCGCTGGCTGGTTTTTTTTTTGTGTGTTATAGACATATATTTAAAACCTAGATGATGCTGGATCGATAGTACTTCGGTTGGATAATGGCATGGCAAGGACACTTCGTGTGAGGTTTGAGTGCTTTGGTTTTAATTTTGGAGGTTGTTAACTCAATCAAGAATTTTCTAGAGTCAGGTTAGGTCGTTTTATGTCAAGGGTGAATAGATCATTTGTGAATATTAATATAGTTTAATATTCGTAAAATGTATTTTCTGTATACGATCTATTGGAATAGACAATTGAAAAAAAAGCTTGCCTTACAAAAAAGAGTTGATTTTTCCTGAGTTATCTGGTTGTATTGCCTGCCTTTTTGGTGTGGCGTTGTCGGGTGGGTGAACAGGGTTAGAGAGTGTTTTCTTTGAATATTTTTTATAGTCACAGGAAAAAAAAACTACCATGCCTTGATGATTGATTGAAAATTTTTATTCATGCAGCGCATTGAAATTTTGTTTTGGCACAAGCCCGGATGGACTCTTAATGCATTAGATCAATCTACTTCGGTTGAACCGAACAGAGTGAGTAATTTATTGGGTGTACAAAAAACGAGAAAAACACGTAAAAAATTTTCCTTGGATTCGGTATCACAAATTCGAACGATTAATGTATTTGTTTTTTCCGACATAACGCACAGGGCACTTAATTATACGACTTAAGTATATGTAAGTGTATTAAACCACTAGACTAAATATGTTTCGAGAAAAGAGCAATTCAACAACATCAGGTGGCTCGGTAGAATCATTTATCAGATCGCTGGACTTTTCCCCGGGGAAAAAGGGCTTTCGTGTTGAAAACAAACAGCGCGGAAATGGCGTTTTTATTCTGAGAGATAATGTTTTGATAGCTGCGAGTTGCGGAAGATTAAAAGGAAATGCCGCTATTGTAGCTCTTGCCGGATGGGAAGATGCAACAATTTCACCTATAAAGCTCACAAGAGATGTCAGAAAAAATATCACCTTGGATATTGATACCATCTCAGAGTTGATTAGGAGTTATGGGGGAATTGAAAAATTTGGCGAAGAGGAAGATCTTCTTCTGGAAGAAGCTCTGATTGCGATTCACTCATTTGAATATAAAAACGCAGGAAAAAAACTCACAGAACTTTTGCGCCGCAACAGGTATGACTATATGGCGTGGTTGTGGTATTCCCGGATAATTAACAACCCGGATCTTATTGAGAAATCAATTAAAGAGGCCTATCGCTGGGGAAATCATGATAAAGAAATCTGGCGGGAAATGGTTGGGTTTGAGAAGCTGAAACCGCAAGGAGAGAAGATCAGACGTTGTCTTTTCTGTTGGAGTTTCCTTTCGTCAGCGCAGTCTTCATGTCCTCACTGCAAGGCGTTACAGACAATAGGCAGAGCAGACCACAACGCAGATGAGGTAGATGATTATCAGATTAAATCTGCTATACAGAGATATTTAAAGGCATTTAAATTAGATCCTTCACTTGCGCAGGTACCGTATGTCATCTCTGTTGGTATGTTCAATCTCGGCCTTCTTCAGCGCTCCAGACAATATATTACATTTGCAGTTAACAATGCTCCCCAGCAGAGTCTTTATAAAAAGGTTCGCCAGGTTCTTGAAGAAAAACTTTCTGAAAAAGGGTTGCCTGATAATTCCTTAAATAGAGCAGAGATACCTAAAAAAGCGCCGATAAATCAACCGGTTTCCCGAACAGCCACAACTGATTCTGCTCAAAAGGCTAAAACAGTCCTTGTGGTGGAAGACAGCAAAACATCAAGAAAAGTTATCAGTATGGTGTTAGAACGTGCAGGGCTTGCTACAATTGAAGCAGAAACGGGGCAAGAGGCGCTTGATGTGGTCAAAGAAAATCATCTTCATTTAGTTTTACTTGACGTTATGTTGCCGGATATGACAGGATATGATGTTCTTCCACAGATACGCGCGTATGATCATATGAAAGATGTTCCGGTCATTATGTTAACAGGCAGAAAAGGAGTTGAGGATCGTATGAAGGGCATAAAGGCTGGTACAAATGAATACCTTACAAAGCCGTTTGATCCGCAAAAACTCACTTCTATCATTGATCAGTATTTAAGGTAATGAACGTTATAACAATAAGATGGGATATGTTGCACTGGTGTGAAAGCCGAGGTGCGGACCGCCAGACGAGATGATATTATGTTGGAAAATGAAAACCGGAAAACCATAGAAGAGTTTATTCAAAACATCGATCTGAAAATCGCAGAGGTGAAAGATCCTTTCCACTCCAGATCAACATCAGTCAGTCAGGAAGCAGAAGCAGATAAGCGCCGTTGCGTTCTCTTTTCTCATGGTTCGATAAAATTTGTTGTTCCTCTGAATGAAGTCGCTGAAATATGCCCGCTTCCCCCGATGACATTTCTTCCCAATCTGCCTTCCTGGGTTCAGGGGGTAGTCAGCCTTCGAGGAGAGGTTATATCCGTTGTAGATATAACCCAATATTACGGATGGGAGATGGGAAGAGCAGCAACAGGAAAATGGATGGTTGTGATTTGGGGAGATGACAAGAAAACTGCTATTTATGCTGATAAGATAATTGGTTCAGCAATTATTGATTTTGAACAAGATATTGAACGTGATGCGCAGGTCCAGCTTGAGAAGAAAACGATGCATTTTATTCAAAGCTGTCGTGTAGAAAATGAACAGTATTGTTTGCTTCTTCCCTCAGAATTACTACGTGAAAGCCGTATGAATCTATAGGAAAGCAGAAAGAAATAAGGAACTTTAAAGAATTATTTTATGATTTTTCCAAGAGAAAAGCTGCTTTCAATGTTTTTCATAGAAGTGCGCGATTATATTCCTGTTATTAAAGAACAGTTTGAGTCCTGCAGTCAGATAGGAAAAGAACGTGATGCGGTAGAAGAACTGCACAGACTTTTTCATAACATCAAGGGTGCTGCATCGCAACTTTACCTGAATAAACTCTCCGCAAGTGCATGCATTGTAGAACTCCTTTTAGAAGATCTGCTTTGCGGCTCCGGCAAAATATCTTTTGATATTCTCAGCTTTCTCAATAGTGTGACTGATCGCATTGAACAATATTGTCTTAATGGTGTGAGAAACGACCAGGAAGAGCAGGAATTGTTTGATGATACCGTAAGAGAATGTACCCAGCTTCTGAGTTCTCTTTCTTTTGATGAATACCCTACTCTCCGCAGTTATCTTATGAAAAACTCCTCTCCTCTTAACGACTTGTTAGACCAGCAAAGTGAAGTGACTTCCACAAACGACAACGCCCAGAAATCGATTCGGTCAATCATCAACCTGCTTGGCCAACTGAATCAGATCTGCATGAAGTCCGACAGCCCCGATGTTGCCAAAGAGGTTGTGATGGAAATACATCATTCAGTATTAACTCTTCTGGATTGTACAGGCTCTTCTGCGTCAAAGGATCAGTTTCGGTTTCTTAAAAAGCTGGATGAACTCCTTGAAAGTGTAGCCTATACTTCGCTTGTCGGAAGCAGTGAACTCACTGATCTCCTGGGTGAACTTCTGTCTTACCTGGAAATACTGTTTATTTCACCGGCCAAGATTAAAGCGGGCTTCATTGATTCGATCATTGAAAAGATAGAAGTGATCACTTCGCTTCTAATTTCTGAAGAGAAAGAACCTTCTTTTTCTTCCGCAAATTTGGGTGAAGACATCTCCCATAAGGATATCAAAAACTTCCTTTCCAACGAAGATGATCTATTTCTCAGTCCAGTCGATGATTTTCTTGAACAGGATGCAGATGCCGGGATCGACTTTCTGGAAAACAATGAAAGCGGAGATTATCTGGAACAGTTCTTTCCAGATGATGAGAAGGGTGAGTTTGAAGAAAACTTCTTTTCGGAGGATGATGAGACACTGTTTGCTGATCCCACTGAGCCTTTTAATGCTTTAGAGGATGAGGCGGATGAGGCGGATGAAGAGGATCTGACCGGAGATGATACGTCGCTTGAGGAAATTTTCAGGGAAGAATGTGAAGAACATCTTATTTCCATTAGTCAGTCATTCCAAATTCTTGAAGCAAATGGTACGGAAGAGCAAAAAGTTGATTCCCGGCTAAAGGAAGCTCTCAGAGAGATCAGAAGAGCTATACATACCCTCAAGGGCGCTGCGGCGATGACCGGATTTTCATATCTTTCATCTTTGGCTCATCGATCCGAGGATCTTCTCGATTATTTGTTTGAGGAAACCTTAATACTTACTCCGGATGCCGTAGCTCTGCTCAATGCGGTAATTTCCACCCTGGAAGATCTGAGTCGACAACCGGCTGTTGACCACGATGACGGTGTTGAAAAGATAAAGGAAAGGATTTCCACCTTTCTCTCGTCCCGGAAAGATGAGTCAACGGCGGATGTAGAGACTGTTGAGCAGGTGGACACAGAGGATTCGGCAGCCGAGGCTAATGAACCCATTGAAACTGTTGCTGCGTTAACTGCCACTGACTCTATCAGGGTTAGGGTCGATCGTCTGGAAGAACTTGTAAATCTTGAAGGCGATCTTGTAATTTCAAGAAATACAGTGAGCAACCTGCTTGATGATCTCAACACCCTTGTTACTGAGGTAGAGACAACCAAGGAAAAGCTGAAAAAAATCAGTCAACAGCTTGAAGCGGGCTTTGAAGTGCAGGCTTTGCAGGGATTTGGTTCTGGAGGCAGTGCCACTGGTCTTGCAGATATGAATGCAGATCAGAACAGTGAATTTGATGTAATGGAGCTGGATCGTTATTCAGAACTCAATCTTATCATTCGATCTCTGAATGAGACGAGTATCGATGTTACCTCCCTTCATTCACAAATGGAACAGATTGCTGGTGATATTCGCGGACAGCTGGCAAACCAGTCCATTACCATGGGGATTATGCAGGATCGCTTCATGCGTATCCGAATGACACCTCTCTCTTCCATTTCAAGGATGTTTTACAGGGTTGTCAGTGACACTGCGTTAAAAGTCGGCAAAAAGGTACGGTTGCTGATAGATGGAGAAGATATCTATCTCGATCGCTTTGTCTGGTCAAAAATTACCGACCCGATCATGCACATTTTACGTAACGCCATCGATCACGGTATAGAAAAGCAGGAAGAACGTATTGCACTGGAAAAATCGGCCATTGCAAATATCACAATCAACACCATGCAGCGTGGCAATATGGTTGTTCTTCGCATCAGTGATGATGGGCAGGGTGTTGATCTTCTGAAACTGCATCAGAAGCTTATTGGTTTAGGTCTCGTTGATCCGTCAGAAAAAATGGAAAAACATGACCTGCTCCCATTTTTGTTTTCAACAGGCATAAGCACTAGTGACACGATCAGTCAGGTTTCAGGACGAGGGGTTGGACTGGATGTCGTTCAGAAAAATATCCAGTCATTGAAAGGTTATATACATGTCTTTACTGAAAAAAACAAAGGAACCACCTTTGAACTCAATGTCCCTATTTCCTTGTCGGTTAACCGTGCAGTAACTGTATTTGAGGGCGGCAGGCAGTTTGCTATCCCTTGGTATGATATTCAGGAAGTTGTCAGAGCGGATATTAAAATGGATGGTTCGGAGCGTTATGCGCAGTGGAGGGGGGAGCGTATTAATGTAAAACATCTTTCAGATTTGCTCGGTGTTACTACTGAAGAAGATTCTGGCAATAATCTTGCCATTATAGTCCGCTGCGGTGAAACGTACATGGCTGTTATTGTCAATACCATTGCCAGTCAGCAGGAAATCGTTGTCAAGTCCCTTGGCAGTCACTTGAAGAGTGTCCGCGGAATTAATGGCGTTACAGATTTCGGCGATGGTCATCTCATTCCTATTCTGAATTTACCTGAGCTCCTGCTGCAACCAGCCGACATTGAACATTCTACTGAACAACCAAAATCAAACCAGGGACCGTTACGTATTCTTGTTGTAGATGATTCCATCAGTGTAAGGCAGAGTATTTCCCGTCTGCTCAAGAATCAGGATTGGATTGTTGAAACTGCAAAAGATGGACTGGATGCCCTGGAGCGGTTGGAAGAACTCACTCCAAATCTGATTGTTTCCGATATCGAAATGCCAAGAATGAACGGCTATGAATTTAAAGAAGCTCTGAACAATGATCCTTGGCTTCAAGAAATTCCAGTGATCATGCTGACTTCAAGAATCTCGGAAAAGCATCAGCAGAAGGCCTTGGAACTCGGGGTGCAGAGATACCTGATAAAGCCTTATCAAGAAGAAACATTTATTAATATTATTAAAGAATTAGCTGGAAATTAGAAAGGAAGGACCCTGAAAATGGCAAGCAAGGCTGAAATCATAATTGTCCCGGCAGATCTGGCTCCTGTACAAGGCTGGCATCTGTTGTGGGGGTTTTCCAAGCAGCAGCTGGATATTGTCCTGTTCGATATAGAAAAAAACGGGATGGAGCAGGAAAACGGTGAGGACTATCTTCTCGATCAAACAACCTGGCAGGATGAGACGCTCGATGTTGTTTCTCTGGAGAGATATTTTGGGCTGACTTCCAAAAAATCTACGCATAGCAATAAATATGCAATTGTTAAGGGCGTTGTGGAAAAAAAAGATGGTATGCGATTTGGGAGAATAGTCATTCCTTTAAGGGGCAATCTCAGTGTACGTGACGCCGATTTTCCAGCATTCCCGGCATCAATCAAGATGGTTCCTAAAAGAGGTGAAGATGTACTGGGAATCTACAGTTTCAGCGGCAGACAGCTTCTGCTCATACCCGATATAACGAGTATTTACCTGAAGCTGAATAAGACTTTGGTGTAGGATGATTCAGGCGACTACTCTAGAAAACGGGATTCGGGTAATTACAGAGAAAACCCTGAATTCAAGATCATTGGGAATAGGAATCCTCGTGGACTCCTCTCCGAGAAGCGAATCGTCAGACAAAGCCGGTCTGGCTCATTTGCTGGAGCATGCCTTGTTTCATGGTACAACGGGACGTGATAGTCTTGAAATCTCAAAGCTTGTGAATACCATGGGCGGCAGGGTAGCGGCCTTTACAGGCCGTGATTATACCTGTTTGAGTGCGCTTGTGATGGATGATCACAGGACCTACGTTCTCGATCTTTTTTCTGATATTATCCTTAATTCCATTTTTCCAGCAGACAAACTTGAGCAGGAAAAACAGGTTGTCCTTCAGGAACAGGAGTCGGGGGCTGATATTCCTTTCGAAAATATCAGTCAGATTTTAAAAGAGAATATCTGGAAAAATCACGCACTGGGAAGACCAATCGACGGGTATCCCGGTACTGTCGCCGGATTGACGAGGGAAGACGTAATCTATTATCTTCATAATACCTATCTGCCAAACCGGATAACCATTGCTCTGGCAGGAAACCTGGAACATGAGGACATAGTCTCTCAGGTGCAGGACTGCTTTTGGCGGATGATAGGCAGCGTTGAAGAAAAAAGTAATGCCAGACCTGAATTCACCCCCTGCAATATTGTTCGGCAGACTTCATATCACCAGAGCTACTTTACCATAGGCATACCAGCACCTGAGTACACCAGCAGCCATCGCTATGGAGTGTATCAGCTCAACACAATTTTGGGTGGAGGTCTTTCTTCACGACTTTTCAGAAGACTTCGGGAAGAAAAAGGATTGGTCTATAATATTCAATCGGAATACCTGCCCTACAAAGATGCTGGCCTGATAGCAGTTTCAGGAAGTACCGCACCAGTTTACCAGAAAGAAGTCATGGACATTGTAGTGGAGGAAATCGATGATTTGTTTTCTTGCAAAAAACCGGTGACCCAGGAAGAAGCGTGGCAGGCTGAGATGTATTCTGTCGGTCAGCACTTTATTGATTCTGAAGATTTGTATACAAGGATGAGCAGACTGCTTACCCAGTCTTTCTATTTTGGCGACCCTATTCCCTCAGCGGAAATTGTTCGCCATTTGCGAGGGATAACCCCGGAATATCTAGGCGAAATTAGTACCCAGGTTTTTCCAAATATTTCTAAGAATATGGCAACAGTTATTAGTGAAGGCGTTGGCGAGTAAAGGCTAAAGAGAAATACCAAAGGAAAGGAGAAAAATTATGGCGTTAGATAAGTCTATCAAGAACAACTGGATTGAGATTCAGAAAAAGCATGATGTTCCTGTTAATGCAATAGGCGTAAAGATTAAAGAAAAAGATACCAAGACCATGAAAATATGGAAGGAAGAAGGCATCGATAACTTCATAAAAAAATAGGGTTGTAGAAGATGAGTGACAAAGTGATACTGGTTGTCGATGACAGTCCAACTGATCGTCAGATAGCTGTTATGGCATGTGAAGCAAAGGGGTATAAGACTGAAACAGCAGTAGATGGTGAAGATGCTCTGGCGAGAATTCCAGATATTAATCCTGACCTGATTTTGCTCGATGTCATTTTACCAAAGAAAAATGGTTTTCAGGTCTGTAGACAACTGAAAAGCAATCCGGAAACAAAATCTCTCAAAGTTATTCTTGTTACCAGTAAGTCACAGGAGAGTGACAAGTTCTGGGGGATTAAACAGGGGGCGGACGGATATTTAACTAAACCTTACACCGACGAAGAACTGTTTGATCTGATAGAAAAAACATTATAGTCGCTGCAAGGTTCTAAGGCGCTAAGTGCTTAATATAATTATTCCTGTTTATTCCACAAGAATAAGAAGGGAGGGAAATGATGAGTGAAGGGACAGAACGGCTAAAATCTCAACCGTTTAAATTTATTACCGGAAAAATTCGAAATAAGCTGCTGGTTCTTCTTATCGGAATCGCAGTCGGAACTTTGCTGGTTGCTGCTGTTGCAATTATTACGATGGAAATTTCCAGTACAACTTTGAAACAGGTTGTTGAGTCGGATGGTAGGGTCGTCCAGTTAGTACAAGAGAGTCAGCAGGAATTACTGCTGGCCAGAGAACAGGATCAGCTCTATCAGCTTAATGCGAAAAAGGTTGGGTTCCAGAATGCACGCGATAACTATTACGCAAAAGCTATGGCGTTCCTTGATCATGTTGACAATCTCTTGAAAGAGATTCTCAGCACTGAACCGGATGAGAAGGCCAACGTAGATTTAATCAATGGTATGAGGAAGGAGTTGCGACTGTACCAAAGCTCCTTTACAGAGGTTGTTGAAAAAATTGAAAACAGGGGCTTCAAAGATACCGGACTTGTCGGTGAATTAGGGAGTGCGAGTAACGAAGTGGAGACTCTGGTTGACAGGCTGAATCTGGATGACTTGAAAGTTACTCTTCTGAATATCCGTCAAAATGAGAAAGATTATCTTCTCCTCGGAGAGCGCAATTATATCATCAATCTCCATGAAGCGATTGAAACGTTCAAGACTCAGCTTTCTGCTTATGCTGTTTCTTCTGAGTTGAAGGATGATCTGGTGCATCTCGTCGATATCTATGCTGAAAAGTTTGACCAGATTGTCAATCTTGACAAGGAGATCGTACTTAAAACCTCAGCCTATCGAGCTGTCTTTGGTCGTATTCTTCCCGATATGCGTACCATGGTTGAGGTTGAGCTGGCTCAGCAGGCTGAAGAGATTGGAGAGCTTGAGGAACTGAATACCCTGTCGCTCATTGTTGTTGTAATAACAGCCACACTGTCAATTCTGGGTGCTCTTATTGCTGCCTTCTTCTTTTCAGGACGTCTTACAAAGCAGATCGACAACATTATGGGAATGTTCGGAAGTATCGGTATCGGTGATTTCTCTGCTCGTGCTGATATTGTTACCCAGGATGAACTTGGAGAGATGGCTGAATCGCTTAACGCCATGCTCGATAATACACTTACATTAATCCAGAGCAGGGATGAACGTGATTCAATTCAATCTTCGATTATGAAGCTGCTGACCGAGATTTCTGATCTTGCAGATGGTGACCTTACGGCCCGAGCTGAGGTAACCGAGGATATCACAGGTGCCATTGCTGACTCGTTCAATGCCATGGCGGAAGAGCTCAGCCGTGTTGTTCGCGGTGTTAAAGAGGCATCCCAGCATGTTGGTGATTCTTCACATACCGTTAATGAGGTTACGAAAAAACTTTCTGTATACAGTGAAGAACAGGCTGAAAAGATCTCGGAAGCTATTTCTATGGTTGAAAACATGGCGACGAAGATTAGGGCTATTTCCAATGATGCTGGTCAATCTTCAACGATTTCCGACCAGGCGCTGAAAAGTGCACAGGAAGGTTCTGCGGCGGTTAAGAAGACCAATGACGCGATGGCATCCATCAAGGAAAACATGAGAATGACAGCCAGAACCATGAAACGTCTTGGTGAAAGTTCTCAGGAGATTGGAAACATTATCCAGATTATTAATGACATTGCTGACCGGACATCTATCCTTGCTCTTAATGCGTCAATTCAGGCTGCCATGGCTGGTGAAGCAGGACGAGGGTTTGCGGTCGTTGCAGAGGAGGTTCAGCGTCTGGCTGAACGTTCGGCTTCTTCAACAAAACAGATCGAGTCGCTTATCAACACCATTCAAACGGATATCACTGTTGCCGGTACCAGTATGGAGACTAGTATCCAAAACGTTATGGATGGTACGCAGCTTGCTGATCAGGCCTATCTCAAGCTTGGCCAGATTGAAGATGTTTCCCAGCAGCTGGCCTTGGTTATTCAGAGTATTTCTGAGACGGCTTCTCAACAGGCACAGGAGTCTTCTTCTGTTACCAGCGTGATGCAGGAAGTTGGAAAACTGACCGAGCAGACCACGACTTCTGCAAGGGAAACTACAGCATCCATGGAAGAAATTACCTTAACATCAGAACAGCTTGAAGAATCGATTGCTGCCTTTAAGATTGATGATGATACGGTCTTGAATTGATGTCATCTCATTTGGAGAAAGATTATGTCTCAGAAAAAACGTGTGTTTTCCTTGCTGGCATGCCTCATGTCAGTGCTGGTTTTACCGTGTTGTCTGTATAGTGCTGAATCAGACAATGCCCTGGCGGGAAGCCAGTCGCTTGTTATACGATTCTCCCATACAGTGGCCAATGAAACGGCAAAAGGACAGATGGCCTTAAAATTTAAGGAAATTCTGGAAAAATCGAGTCAAAACAGGATTCGTGTTGAGGTATCCCCCAATGGGGAGATGTTTAACGATGATCAGATTGCCGAATCGTTACTTCTTGATTATGTGCAGATGGCTGCTCCCAGTGCATCCAAGTTGACGGAGTATATCAAGCAGCTGAAACTGTTCGATCTGCCATTCATCTTTAAGGATATGAAAGCCGTTGATGCATTTGAACAGAGTGATGCAGGGCAGGGTATCCTTGACTCTTTTACCCAGAGAGGGTTGTATGGCTTGGGATATCTTCATAATGGAATGAAGCAGCTCTCTGCTAATAAAGCGTTAAAGGTGCCTGCTGATGCCAAGGGCTTAAAATTCAGAATTATGAATTCTGATATTTTGGAGGCACAATTCCACGCTGTTGGTGCGACCACCCGTGATGCGCCATTTTCGCAGGTTTATAGCTTGATTGCCGGTGGGGCTCTGGATGGCCAGGAAAATACCTGGTCCAATATCCTTACTAAAGATTTGTATAAGGTGCAGCCTTATATTACAGAATCAAACCATGGTGTTCTGGATTATGTTGTTATTACATCGGTAGCCTTTTGGGATAATCTTCAGGACGATGAAAAGACTCTTGTCAGGGAGGCTCTTAAAGAAGCTATTGCTTATGGAAACTCCATAGCTTCCCAAAAGGATGAAGAGGCAAAGCAAAAGATTGTCCAGTCAAAACAGGCTGAGCTTATTTCGCTTTCAAAGGATCAGCGTGACCAGTGGATTGCTGCCATGCGTCCGGTCTGGAAAAAATATGAGACCGAAATTGGCAAGGAATTAATTGAAAAGGCCGTTAATTCCAACTGATTCGGCATCACCTTTGAGGCCATCTTTCTTTCCGTTTGCAGGAAAGGAAGATGGCCCGTCTATCAGGCAATTCATTGAGTTGCACGTTCGTTTCAATGTTCTTTATTACTGGCCGGCAGAAACCTGCCCATGTTCTTGTTACTGCAAGAGCTGACAGCAAAGATATTTAGCAGGATATCTTTTAATACAGAGTTCAGAATTTTTCGCACATCTGCTTTTCGAGATCAGCTGTTCCTGTTTCTTTATCCTATTTTCACTTCATATCAAGTTCAACAAAGGGGCAAGGCTGTCAGTTCGCCACATGTAAAATCTAGCTGAGCAGCAGACCGACGCTTATCAGTAAGCAGGCCAGTATCAGTACAGCCGCAGTTTTTCCAAGCATTTTTACGTAGACGGGCCCGGTCTGGAGGACTCCTATCATCCTGCAGAGTTTTAGGCTCATCGGCAGCACAAGAAGAGGCAGCACCATCCAGAACGACTGCAGCAGCACCGCCATCCATACAACACAAATCAATGCAACGGAAAACCATCCCCGGTATTCAAAGGCGGAAAATCCCCGTCCGAACCGGACTGCCAGGGTGCGTTTATTTGCCTTGATGTCTGTTTCCACATCCCGGTGATTGTTAATGACAAGCAGATTGGTGCTTAATGCGCCAACCGCAGTGCCTGCCAGGATGACAAGCAGGTTGATATTGCCGGCCTGCACCCAGTAAGTGCAGCCCACGGCAACCCAGCCGAAAAAGATCATCACAAAAATTTCACCCAGGCCGAGATAGGCCAGGGGGAAAGGCCCGGCTGTATAACCGTATCCAAGCAGTACTGAAACGACAGCAACCACCAACAGGCTCCATCCGCCAAAGGGAATGAGGCCCAACCCGACCATAAATGCAAGCAGGAACACTGCCGCAGTCATGAACCGCATTTTTTTCAATGAAACCAGACCGGAGGCTGTAACTCTTTTCGGTCCCTGTCTTTCTTCTGTGTCGGCACCTTTGATAAAATCGAAATAATCGTTGGCGAAATTGGTGCCGATCTGTATCAGCAAAGCAAAAAGAAGGCAAAGTAAAGCAGGGAGCCACTGAAAAGAATCGGCCTGAAATGCCAACGCACTGCCGACCAGTACCGGCCCCATTGCTGCAGGAAGGGTCTTAGGACGAACGGCCAACAGCCATGATTTAAAACTTTCTTTCATCGTGTATAAATAATTCCTGTGTTCATTGTTGTTAAGTTAATGCTCTGGAAAGGGAAAAGTGCTTTGATATGAGCTATTTTTCTTTTACCTGATAAAAGACACCCCTGTCCATTTCCTGTGCCTCGATTTTGTCTTCCGATTCCAGCACATCAAGATACTTATTGATTTCGCTGATATGAATATCCAGCATTCTGTGCAGATCATCAAGGGTACAGGGTCTGCGGGAGATGGTTTCCCATATGACCGATTCAAGTTCTTTCCGGTACGATTTGACATCTTTTCTATCCGGGGCTGCCGAAATAATAATAGTATTTTCCAGCTGCCAGTAATCGGCTATTTCCTGAAGCTCCTGCCTGCTTGCCCCTTTAATCCCCGGCAGTGTGCCTGGTCGGTCCAGAGTGTTGAGCTGTATTGAATCGGGACGGATGTGAAGAAGGGCTTCCTTGAACCGGTCGAGTTCTTCGCGGCTGTCGTTATATCCGGGGAGGATAAAGACCTCCAGCCATATTTTACCGGGGAATTCATTTCGCAGGTCGATAAGACCCTGAATGTGTTCTGCGGCACTCAGCTCTTTCGAGGGTCGGTCAATTTTCTGAAAGACCTTCTGTGATACCCCGTCCAGTGAGGGCAGGATAAGATCAACTTTTTTTACCGACTCGCGTACCTCTGGATTGGCTAACAGTGTTCCGTTTGTCAGCAGGGCAATGGGGATATCCGGTCTTAGTTCTTTTAAAAGATCTATGACATCCCCAATCCGGCTGTTGAGTGTGGGCTCGCCTGAACCTGAGAAAGTTATATAATCAGGGTCTGGGTTATTGTTGAAATAATCGATCAGTTCAGCTTGTATCTCGTCAAAGCTGATATATTCCTTCCGTTCCAGTGTCAGGGTTGTTGTTTTACCGACTTCACAGTACACGCAGTCCAGGGTACAAACCTTTTTGGGGACAAGATCCACTCCCAGCGACATGCCCAGTCTCCTTGACGGGACGGGACCGAATAGGTAGTTATACATGCTTTTACACCGCTATAAATTTGTGTCTGTTTTCAGTACGTAAGGCTATCGAGTTCGCGACAATCCGGAATCGTATTGAAGATTACCCCGTGAAAAGCAAACTGTACAATAATACTTGTGAGAAAATTCCTCAAAAGTTACCAATCCATACCAGAAGCGGATGGAAATATCCAGAAAGCTTTGCCCTTTAGTCTATACAGCCTGCTCGAAACCGTGCTCTGAATGTTGCCTCAGCTGCAGGAAAGTATTCATAGGATGAGATGTGGCAGAGAGAAAAACAGATGCTGATATAGTGTTGCATGGTCCACATATATTTTAGTAATTCAATGGTGTTATGTGAAAAAAACAGGGTCGCCGGAATTGCCGGTGACCCTGTGACGAGCATAAACCTCAAGGAACCATGAAGTTGAACGGGGCATGACATGGAAGACAGAAATTTTCCGATGTCTTGTGCTGATGATGGCAGAGGTTACAGTCAGCTCCGGTGTTGTAGTGACGGTTAAGATGAGGATTTGTCGGCTGAACTGCAGCAGTCGCTTTCGCCAGCTCTTCCACGTCATGGCACTCCAGACATTTCACCATTGAGACCGCTTCTCTTTTGTTCTCATTTTCATGACAGTCTGCACAGGCGACACCGTTTTCAGCATGGTACGCATCCAGCAGTCCTTTTTTTTCTGCCGCATAAAGACCGCCTGTGAAAATAACACCTAGAAAAAGAGTGAGCCCAATGGCAAACAGGAACCTGTATTTTTGCAGAGTTTTTGTATTCATCTTTTCTCCCATAATATCGAGTAACCAGGGGCAATTATACCCCTCTTTTCACACTGCCTGGTTATTTTACAATTTTGCCACATGCTTACCGGACATATAACCGAAGGTATAGCAGCGGCCAAGTGACAGGCCGAAAACAGTGAGCGGATAATCAACACCGCCGTAAAAGCCGCCGCCAAGATTGCCTATTACGTAAAGTCCTTTTATGGTCTTGCCGTCAGCGTCCAGAGCCTGGTGGTTTTCATTGACCAGCATACCGGAGCATATGGTTGAAACACGTACTCTGCGATGAATTCCGTAAAAAGGTGCTTTCTTTACAGGAGCCATCAATTCAGCGGGTTTGCCGAAGTCATCATCTTTACCGGCAGCACAGAGTTCGTTGTAACGTTTTACTGAGGCTGCAAAGGTTGCAGGATCACAGCCGAGTTTTTTGGCAAGTTCCTCAAGGGTATCGGCAGAGTGGGTGTTAATCTGGGATTCGAAGACGCCGTGCTTTGGTGAAGGATCATCCGGCATGTAGTTTTTCAGTCCTTCCGGCGGCACTAGTTTTCCCCCTGGCCAGTTTGCCGCCGTAGTCATATAATCGGCATCGAAGACCTGATTGTAGTGGCCGGCGTTTTCAGGATCACGCAGGTAATTGTTAAAAAGCGACATTGCCACTGTTTCATTAACAAATCGACTGCCGGAACGGTTAACTGCCAGGAAGGGCATGTCACACATTGAGGCAGGGCCTGCATCAAAGTCGTGCAGCATTTTGGTGTGGCCGATAGGCTCAATGACTCCGCCTGCCCAGTATGCCATGGCAAATCCGTCGCCTGTCCTGTCCATCTGCTTGCGGCCAAAATATTTCAGGTCGGGAATGAAGTAGTCACACATGGCTTTATTGTTCTGATAATCTCCTGTTGCCAGGATTACACCTTTATTTGCCATGAATTTTCTGTATTTACCGTCTCTTCCTTTGGCGATTACGCCGTTGACTTCATCTGCATTGTTTTGCACCAGCTGGGAGGCCGGCATGTTGAAGAAGAACTTTACTCCCGCTTTCTCGGCAGTTTTGGCAAGAGCTCTGATTCCATCACCAGTGGTATACGGTTTTGGCCCGAAAAATGAGGTAACATAGTTGAGGGTATAGCCATTGACCTTACGTATGGCAAACTGCGGTTTGCTTCCCTGATCCTCAACCGTCGCACCACCTTTTGCGGCACGGTCAATGACCCACTTTACTGCCTCACCGGAATTATATGCCCATTGCCTGAGCAGGGCAGGGTTGCAGCGGTGATTGTTGTCATTCATCAGTTTTGCCACCAGGGCCTCAATACCTGCCTTGTCGCTTGTTTTCAGATCAATGCCGGACCCGGTATTACCCTGTGAAACGGGCATGGGGTGTTTTTGAAGAACCGCCACTTTGGCACCGTTTTCTGCTGCGGAAAGAGCAGCAGGAACCCCTGATGCCCCGGCACCGACTACGATGACATCGAAGGTGAGTGTTTCAGCTATATCGCTGTCTTCAATCGGCTCTGGTTTAGGCATAAAGTTCAGCGTTGCACCGCCATCGGAACTCCTTGCAAATTCCGTGCAGTGACTTTCCTGGGCTGCTTCAGCATTTTTTCCGGAAAAACCGGATAACCCCATCAAACCGATCCCGGCTGCCCCCATTGCTGTACAGGATAAAAAGCTTCGCCTTGAGATGCCGTTTTGAAGTACATTTTGCGTGTATTGATCCACGGCCTTGTTGTCCTTTTCAGTGTCTTTACTCATTCGGTTCCTCCTTGCGGTCGATTTGAGAAAGGGTTTCTGCTTCTTTTAAACAAAACCTGAAAGCAACACGGGAAACAGTATTGCTGCCACTTATCTTCGGCCTTATGCATGCCTGGCCGGAAATTCGATCTATTCTGTGTTATATCAAATTGATATAACCTCGATAGTTGCTTTGTAGGATCAGGGATAGGATGTTGCAATCGATGACTGCACTGTTTCCGGTTGATGAATGGGAGGAGCCCGGTGGAAAATTGGAATCAGGCCTTACTGATACCTCATTTTGCAACAGCGGGTAATACTTGCCTATTCCCTCGCTGAAACATTATCAGTCCCTCGGGTGGAAACATGATCAGGGGCAACAACAAACAATCCCAACGGTACAACAGGGTATGACATGGTATGATCATTATATGGTCTTCGGGCTGGAACATACAAATGAAAATTTGACACGCTTCACAGGAAAAATCAGAAGGGGTATGTTTTAAGATAGAATAATCCAGTAATAACAGGCGGATAAAGTTGTATTGATCAGTTTTTATTCATCAAATTAACGAATCATTCTATTAAATTGACCCGTTTTCTGGATGTTAATCTGTATGCCCTGTGTTCAAAATGATAACAGCTACACCATGTTAAATGACAGGTGGTATAATTCACGCAAAGCTCATATTTCATCAATGATCAACAAACTCTGCGATTGGCCTTATTGATTTTTATCAGCCCGTGATTCCTGTATGACGAAGCAGGGCATCAACCTCAGGTACACGCCCCCGGAATGCGGTAAAAAGTTCCATGGGTTCACGGCTACCGCCGGCTTCAAGAATATGGTGCAGAAATGCCAGGCCGGTCTGACGATTGAATATTCCCTCTTCTTCAAAACGGGAGAAGGCATCGGCTGACAGAACTTCTGCCCATTTGTAGCTGTAGTATCCTGCGGCATAGCTCCCTGCAAAGATATGCCCGAAGCTGTGCTGAAAACGGTTGAAATCAGGAGGTATCACTACAGCAACCAGTTTGCGCACCTCATCGAGTATATGCTGTACCTGGCCGGTCTGGGCAGGGTCAAAGGTTTGATGGAGAGTGAAATCGAACAGGGCAAACTCCAACTGACGGAGCATCTGCATTGCAGACTGGAAATTTTTTGCAGCCAGTAACTTATCCAGCATTTCGCTCGGCAGCGGTTCACCGGTTTCGAAATGGCCTGAAATAAAATTCAACGCTTCCGGCTGCCAGCACCAGTTTTCGAGAAACTGGCTGGGTAGCTCAACTGCATCCCAGGGCACACCGTTTGTACCGTTTACGCCTCCCACATCAATTTGAGTGAGAATATGATGCAAACCATGGCCGAACTCATGAAACAGCGTAATAACTTCGTCATGGGTAAAAAGAGCAGGCTTCCCGTCCACCGGACCATTGAAGTTACAGGTGAGATAGGCCACCGGAAATTGAGGATTCGGTGTCAGTGAAAGTTTATCGCGGCAGACATCCATCCATGCGCCGCCCCGTTTTTTCGGACGGGCATATAAATCGAGGTAAAATCCGCCGCGGAGTTTATTTTCGGCATCGTAAACAACGTAAAAACGGACATCGTCATGCCATGTGTCAATGTTTTCAACCTGCTCAATACGCGTGCCGTAAAGACGAGTTATCACTTCAAACAGGCCGTCCACTACTCTTTGCTGCGGAAAATACGGGCGCAAGGCTTCATCTGAAATTGAATAGGTCGATTGTTTGAGTTTTTCACTAAAATAGCTCAGATCCCAAGCCTGCAGTTCAATCGTATCATCAATACCGGCTGCAAACGTCTGAACCCGGAGCAGATCTTCTTCTGCCTGTGCTTTTGAACGTTTGGCCAGATCATGAAGAAAGCCAAACACCTGATCCGCCGATTTAGCCATCTTGGTTTCAAGAGACAGGTCTGCATAGTTTTCAAAGCCAAGTAGTCTGGCTAATTGCAGACGAAGCTTAAGCGTTTCGTCAATGATGGCAGAGTTGTTCCATTTTCCTGCATCGGGGCCTTTATCAGATGCACGTGTTACGTATGCTGTGTACATCTGTTCTCGCAAGTCACGGTTATCTGCATACATCATAACCGGCAGGTAGGAAGGAAAATCAAGCGTGAATACCCAGCCCTGCAGTCCTCTCTGTCGTGCCGTCTGAGCTGCTGCCGCAATAGCTGATTCCGGCAGCCCGGAAAGTTCCGAATCATCTTCAATATGTTTGAACCAGTTGTTGGTGGCATCGAGCAGGTTATTGGCAAATTGTGAAGATAAATCAGATAAACGTGATTTGATCCCGGCGTATCTGACTTTATCTTCACTGCTCAGGTCGATGCCGGACAGGCGAAAATCTCTCAGTGTATCTTTTATGGTCTTTTGCTGCGCTTCTGAGAGTTGGACAAATTCTTCACTGTTGCGCAGCGCCTTATAGGCCAAGAACAGGTCTTCATGCTGGCCAACCCAGGTGTGATGGGCCGAAAGTTTAGGCAGGCAGCTGTCATGGGCTTCTCGAAGGGCGTCCGTACTGACGACTGAATTCATGTGTGAAACAGGTGACCAGAGGTTTGTTAAGGCATTGTCTGCCTTTTCGATGGGTCTGATCAGTCCATCCCAGCTGAAATCATTGCACTCCAAGGTCTTGTTGATCGTCTGCTGGCAGTGGGCGATAGCCTCGTCGATTTCAGCAGCAATGGTTGTAACGTCGATGTCGGAGAAGTTAGGGAGTGATAAGCCTTGTTGCATGTTTGATATCATAACAGTGAATACCTGATCAGTGTAAAATGTGTCGTTATTGGGATTGGCAGGCGCATAAAAAAAGGCGTTGTGAAAAAATCACAGCGCCTTTTTCTTTTCGTATTCGGCTCTTTTTTAACCGAAAATTCCTTTCAGGGTGAAGAAGAAGAGCATTGCCATGATTGCTCCTGCCGGTAAGGTAACCAGCCATGAGATAATAATATTCAGTACGACCCGTAAATCAAGGGCGCCGATGCCTCTTGCCAGCCCGACACCGAGTACAGCGCCAACCAAAATGTGGGTGGTTGAAACGGGAAGGCCTGTTTTTGATGCGATAACAACGGTGCTTGCTGCAGCAAGTTCTGCACAGAAACCACGTGAAGGGGTGAGTTCGGTGATTTTTTTGCCGACGGTAAGCATAACCCGGTAGCCGAGGGTAATCAGGCCAAGCACGATGCCGCCGCCGCCGAGCAGCAGAATCCATAGCGGAAGCTCGGAGTTCTGCATAACTTCACCGTTGGAAGTAACGATGGAGTAAACAGCGGCCAGTGGGCCGATACCGTTTGCAACGTCGTTGGAACCATGGGCAAAGGCCATGGAACAGGCGGTGAAAAGCATCATCGGGGTGAAAACTTTCTCTACACTGGTGTAGTGGTAGTTCCTGCTTCCGGTTATATCTTCTTCAACTTTGCTGACAAAATAGGCACCGATGGCGGCGGTGATGAGGCCGAAAACAACGGCAACCCCAAAGCTCTGAAAAACAGAAAGGTTGAGCTTGAGATGGGTCAATCCTTTAAAAAGGGTAACCAGAGAGATAATGAAGCCAACCAGGAAGATATAGTAAGGGGCCCACTTCTTGGCACTTCTCAACGGGTTGTCGGTGTCAAAAATCAATTTTCGTGTCGACATTACCAGTAAAAAGGCGATGGTTCCGCCGATGGCTGGAGAAATAATCCAGCTGGCAACAACTTCCGCCACTTTTCCCCAATAGACGGCATCGGGACCGATGCCAACCATTGCAAAACCGATCAGGGCACCAATAATTGAATGGGTGGTTGATACAGGCCAGCCTTTAGCAGATGCGATCATCAACCAGAAGGCTGCAGCCAGAAGGGCTGCAAGCATACCGTAGACAAGAATTTCAGGGTTGTTGATAATCCCTGAGGGATCGATGATTCCTTTTCTGATGGTTTTGGTGACAGAGCCTCCGGCCAGAACAGCGCCTAAAAATTCGAAAATGATGGCAATCCCGATGGCCTGTTTAACAGTGACAGCACCTGCTCCTACAGAGGTTCCCATGGCGTTTGCCAGATCGTTTGCACCAATACCCCAGGTCATATAAAGGCCAAAAATAATTGCCAAAATAATCATGGCCGTACCGTGTGCAGCAATAATTTCCATTGTTCTCCCCTTGGCTTATTTTGAAAGGAATAAAAGTATTCGATCGCCCATGTTTTCAGTAAGATTAGAAACATTCTCAATCAGATCGATAAGTTTGTACCAGAACATGACTGAAACCGGATCCATGCTTTTTTCAACTGTGAAAAGCGCTCTTCTTGTTCTATGGACGATGTTGTCTATATTGTGTTCACTGCGGCGTACCCCAGCGATAATGTCTTCAACCTGAGCAGATGGTTTGCCGCCAAATCCGACTTCAACGAGAGTGTTGAGCCTTTTGATCATAATATTGGCATCGTTGGCAATTTCCATGGTTGCTTCGATCAGTTCGCTAAGCAGGGCCTTAAGCTCATCGGGGACAACCATATCACGGTAGGTCAGTATCTGGCCGATTTCCTCGGCGGAATCGGCAATGCTGTCCTGAATGCTGATAAGGCTCAGGAGGTCTTTACGATCAACCGGCATAAGCAGCGAAGTTGGCAGGTTCAGGCTGAATTTACTTTTGAGTTTGTCGGCCTCTGTCTCCAGATTGCCGATTTTTTCAGCATAGATATTCACCTGACCCTGATTGTTATTGTACAGGGCGTCAAAAAGCTGCGGTAGTAAGCTGACACAGGAAAAAACCTTATCCATATGTTCCTGAATAGGTTTAAAAGGGGATTTGCGAACTAAACCGCTCAGCGGGCTTGTGGATTTGATGGGCATTCTTGCACTCTCCAAAAGATGAGGTTCTTATAGCGATCTTTTATTGCAAAAAAGATCGATTTTTCCCGCTCTTCTCCTTAATCGATAGATAAAAAATGTCAATGGCTATATTAGAGAAGTATTATGGAATTATGAGACTCTTGTTCGGTAAAGTATAGTGAAAAATGCATAGTTTATTAAAAAAAAAACAGGCTTAACTGAGGCTCTTTAAAATAGTGGTGAGCGGCTCAGCCGGATAGGTTATCGGTTGCATCTGTTTATTGATTCTTACAAAGAAAGCCGGGCCGTTCTGGTGTGCCGAATAAAGTATGTGGTGATTTTTAATGGCACCGACATTGCGCCAGACGCTGCCAAAAGGATCAAGAGGGGTATGGCCGACGATGAATGGAGTGCCTTTCGGCGCGCCAAGCGATTTCCTGAAGCGTTTTACATCGCTCTTTGAGTACCCTTTGTAATAATTATACTGTTTAACCCTTCCTGTGGTGACCTGCTTTATAAGCTCAGGATTGTATTTGATATTGATAATGTCCTCTTTGGTTACTTCCTCAAGCGGCGGGCCTGCATGGCAGGCTATAAACGCGTTGGACATTGCCACATAAGGGAGTGCACTGTAAAATTTTTCCATCAGGTCTGTATAGGCCTGTCCGCGAATCTTCAGCAGTGTCTCTTTCATGATAAGACTCTGAAGATAACCGTTTTTGCTGATTGAGGGATCAAAAGAATCGTGATTTCCCCTGAGATAATGCACGTTTTGCGGAAAGGCACATTTTAATTGAAAAATGAGATCCATAATCTGGATCGAGCTGACCATATTGTCGAGCTGACCGGAGACTTCGGAATGAACAGCATCACCAAGAAACACCAAAGTGGCACATTTTCTTTCAAGACAACTGAGAAGACATCGCTCGCTGATAATTTTCAGCAGGTTATCGGTCTGTCCGTGTAAATCACCGATAAGAACGGGCGTCGATTCCTCCGGGACAACGAGAAGACCGCCTGCCTCGTTTTCGCTGTTGAGAGGTCGACAGGGCTCATTCTCCATCAAGTCTATAACGTCGGATAAAAGCGATAGAGCCTGGTCGGGCTCGATTGTGTTTGAAGGAATACCGAACATCTGTTTCAGGCTGAGCAGTGACCGATGGCGATTTGATTCCAGAATTTCCCGGTGATCGAGGTTATTGATTCTACGAACCTTTGTGGCCCCGTCGTTGGCCATCGGGGTAAGGATGAGGTCGCCGCGACGGTTGGTTATTGTGAGGTGTCTCTTGTCAACAGACGGGTCGAAATTGAAGAGATTATGATATTCCCTGTTGCTGGTGCCGAAGAGGACTGTTTCGCCCATCTTGATTCTGGCAAAACCTGAAATCTCATTTGAGCTGCAGGAATCAAAGGTGGTTATCAGCCAGTTTTTATTATGGCGAAGAAATTTTTTTGATGCACCGAGCGGCAGTTCCGGTTGAAATCTGAAGGTCTGTTTACCGATAAGCATCTCAAAACTCTTTCCGTCGTGGGCAAGCCTTGATTGCTGAGTGACATCCTGGTACTGAGTGGTCAGACTCAGCCATTTATTCGGGTCTTTTCTGAAGATCATCCATTTCCAGCCGGAGAGTGTTTTCAGGCTGATTCGTGTTTCGGGTTGCGGAATGATCCAGGGCGGCATCTGCACTTCACCTGCCTCGACAATGCGCATGGGTGGTTCGGTGAGATCCTGGCGCACGTAGACGGACATCCCTGCACGGTGAAGATAGAGAGCAAGTTGACGGAATTCGGCAACCTGTCGTTCAACCATGGAAATGTTGAGGTTTTCATCGACCGGAAAATAGCCGTCTTTATGTCTTGCCTGTCTCCTTTCAAATATAATTTCTGGTGATGGAATGAGAAATTCGAAGATATATCGTTTCTGCCAGTTGGTAGAAAAAGGTGAAGTACCGGCAGGCAGGATCTTGATACGATCAAGATCGAGTTGAAGAGGCGGTTTTGCATCCAGCCATTCCTTATCAAAAACCGTCAGGGCTTCTTTGACTCCCTTAAACGGCAGACCAAGATTGATTTCACGAGGCCGGTAGATAAGAGACTGGTCTTTCCACCAGCCTTTACGGCTGAGATCTATATATCCTTCATTGGGCCAGCCACCGATCTGGTTGATGTAATGGGTCTTTCCTGCACCGGGAGGGCCAGTGACAACCAGTTGAAGAAATTCCAGGCCGATGGGCAGCATAATGCCGCGGATGTTCTGCAGTTCTTTAATCGGGACAAGTTTCTTTTTTAACGGGTTTTGCATAGTCTTCTCAGGAAAAAGGGAAAGTTACATTATAGAGTGATTCGGAAAAAAAAGAAATCTGCAATCTTATGAGACCATCAGGGATATTGCCGGATTTGTCAAGGCCGGTGCTCTGTTACAGGAAATATCTTCTAACACTTTAATAATACGAAAAATCATCGAAATATTGACGCAATGTGTAAATAGTGTAAACTATGTCGATATTATGGGGGGTTAGATGGCCGGTATATGCTGCAGGGAGATTGTATGGAAATTATCATTGGTTCAATGCCGCCGCTTAAACATAACAGTTTAAAAGCGCCACCAACCCTGAGTGGGCCGGTGGAGGCACGGGTTCTGCACGTTCGCCCTCCGAGAAAGGGGACTGCAGGACCGTCGGGTATGGAAAGAAGAACAAAGGAACAGGTTGATCCGGTTCGCGGTCGGGTCCTGACTATACTGGTCCCTGATGCTGATTCTCTGCCGAGTGATCTTGATACGGAGAATTATAAAGTGATTCTTCGTTTTCAAAAGATGTAATAGTATTTATCTGTTTAGCAGGATAACACAAAAAAAAAGGGCTGTCCGGTATCGGACAGCCCTTTTTTGCTTACAGCGGTTAAAGCTGCTGCTGTTTAGTATGCATTCAAAGTCCAGATTCCGCAAGGACAGGTGTCTGCGCAGAATCCGCATGCGATACACTTCTTGTCATCGGAGACATAGGCGTAGTCAATGCGGCCGTCAAAGGCGACATCAACACGCTTGATCGCGCCGGTCGGACAGATGGTTTCGCAAAGGTGACAGTCACG
Organism: Desulfobulbaceae bacterium; assembly: GCA_003249645.1. Taxonomy (GTDB): domain Bacteria; phylum Desulfobacterota; class Desulfobulbia; order Desulfobulbales; family Desulfocapsaceae; genus SZUA-575. Next base: position 30,598 of record QKIH01000100.1, read on the forward strand.
GCAGGATGCACAGGAGAGACAGCGGCCTGCCTGATCTTCTTCTTTTGCACCTTTATCGGTTGGGTGGTAATGACCGATGGTGATAGCCTGTTGCGGAACAAGCGGTTTGGTGAACGGCTTCCATTCCTGGCCCTTGATCTCTGCAAGAATATACTCTGCGGCAGTTTTACCTGCGCCGAGCGCGTTGGTTGCAAGACCAGGACGCTCAACATCACCGACTGCCAGAATCTTGGCGTCTGAGGTGACATGGGAGTTGGCAGTCTTGATCCAGGCTGCACCGCCGACGGTTACAGTCTCAACGGATTCCGGCAGGAACTTGAGGGCCGGTACGTCACCGATGGAGATCAGTACTGTCTGGGCAGGAATGAGCTCACCGTCGTTGGTAACGAGACCTTCTTCGGTTATTTCCTTGGTCATAATAGGCCAGCGGAAAGTTGCACCAAGTGCCTCTGCAGCCTCTTTCTCTTTACCGAAGGCAAGAGGCTTCTGGATGTCAACCAGGGTTACTTTCTCAGCACCGAGACGATAGGCCTCACAGGCAACATCACAACCAACGTTACCGGCACCGATGATAACAACTTGCTTGCCGATTGGATCAGGATTGTCGCTTTTTGCTTTCTTGAGGAAATCAAGGGCGGCAACAACTTTCTCGTGGCCCGGGAACGGAATACGTCTCGGTTCATGGGTACCGACAGCGATAACCACGAAATCGAAATCTTTCTGCAACTCGGCAAATTTCTCTTTGGTCATATCAACGTTCAGATTGACATGGATATTTTCCATCTCGGTGAAACGCTTGATCTCCTGATCCCAGATTGCCTGAGGGAGACGTTCCCATGGAATAACCTGACCAAGCTTTCCGCCGATCTTGTTGTCATGTTCGAAAATATGAGCCTCAACGCCGGCTCTGGCAAGCTGCCAGGCAACGTTCATACCACCGGGACCACCGCCGATTACAGCAACCTTTTTACCAAGAGATGCCGCCGGTTTTGGTGCCGGGAAGTTGCTGACAGCCTGGCCGAGAATCTGCACATCGATGGGATCATCAACGCCGCGGCGCGAGCAGTTCTCCATACACAGGTTCGGACAGACGGAACCGCAAACGGAACCCGGCAGCGGGGTATATTCAAGAAGCATCTCGTAAGCCTCATCGGCCTTCCCGGCTCTAAGCAGACGGAGTCGCTCAACGGTAGGGATATGGATAGGGCAGTAATAGGTACAAGGCGCTGCTGATTCAAGATTTGCCCAGTAAGGCTTCTTTCTTCGCAGTTCACCGGTTACAATTGCCTCGATCGGAGACCTGTCAAGACCGGGGGCGAGATCGCGAAGCGGGTCACCGCCGCCGAAGGCTCTGTTCCAGAACTTGTTTTTGAACTCAGCCATCGGCATGGGGCCGGACCACATGAGGGCACGTTCCTGCGGGGTGACGGTGTTGAGTACTTTCCATTCTTCACGAACGGTCAGGGTGGCAAGCATGTCCGGTTCACCGATTTTTGCAAGATAGTCGGGCATATTGTCAACAAGCCATTGCCACTGCTCATCGGTAGGAACGTCGAGTCTTGCATTCTTGTTGGCATAAGAATCATCAATCGGGCCGCGGAACATGATGGTCCCGCCAACCATTCCAACGCATGGACGGTAACCGAGGATGTTCTCAGGGCGCTTCGGATTTACACCGCAGACAACTGCGATACCGCCGCAGTTGAACTCGGCAAAAGAGTCTCCGGTGGAACCGTAGATCCAGAGTTCCGGCTTTTCGTAGTCCGGGTTCCATTTGGTCATGGTCAGACCACGGGCACCGATGGATCCTTTAATAAAAACTTTACCGGCGGCCATGGCATTACATGCACCGTTGCCTGCATCACCAAGTACGGTAATTTCTGCACCGATATTGAGGTAGCCTACGTCATCGGAAGTGGCTCCGTGGCAGGTGATGGTTGTACCGGGTAAACCCATACAACCGAGACGCTGTCCGGACGGTCCTTCAACCTCGATATGCAGACCGTCTTGATGCTGCAGTCTGATGCCGATATTGTGCTGGCCGTAGGTTTCAAGTTTCAGATGACTGGAAGTTGCGGCAGCTTCTTTAATGAGCTTGCCGAACTCCATTGAACTTATTCTGAGGCCTTCATCTGTCTGGCCTTTTATAACAGTCGTAGTCACTGTTCACTCCTTACACTGAAAAGATATTGTTATCCTGTTTCCGGTTCATGGTATTTGCTAGCAGACGTATTTGATCTGAAGTTTGTCTGCAGCTGCCTTATCAGGAATACCAAGAGCGTCAGACATACCAACGGGAAGACTCTGTGAGCGTCCAAGAGGAGCCATGATCTTCTTCACTTCGGTCTGAATTGACATAAAGGTCTCAGAAACGCGTTCTGCTACCTTATCCGGGTCAAGACGTCTGAACAGTTTCGGGTTCTGGCTGGTGATACCTTTCGGACATACACCGATGTTACAGACGTTGCAGCGGCTTTTCTCGTTGCCAAGACAACCGGCGCAGGACTGCATGATGTATTTGCCGATGTGAACACCGGAAGCTCCGAGCATAATCAGTGCCATTCCGTTCTGGGCTACATTGCCGTTTTTACCTATACCGCCGGCGGCGAATATCGGAATCTCGTTCTGCTTACCCTGCTTGGCGAGGTCGAGGTAACATTCGCGGATACAGGAAGCGATCGGATGACCGGTTGCATCCATAGATACATTGTACGCGGCACCGGTACCACCGTCGATACCGTCGATCATCAGACCGGCAGCATATGGGTTTCTGACCAGGTTGTTCAGTACTGATTTGGCTGAAGTTGAGGCAGAAATCTTCGGATAGACAGGAACCTCATGGTCAAATGCCATGGAAAGGGTCTGGATCATTTTCATGACAGACTCTTCAATGGAGTAGAGTGTCTGGTGAACAGGAGGGGAAGGAAGATCAACACCCTCAGGGACACCGCGAAGACGGGCGATAAGTTTGGAAACCTTGTACCACATGAGAAGTCCGCCGTCACCGGGCTTGGCACCCTGACCGTACTTGATCTCGATGGCTGCAGGTTTGCACTGCATCTCAGGGATCGCCCTGATGATCTCATCCCATCCGAAGTAACCGGAAGCGATCTGGAGAATGATGTATTTCAGGTACGGGCTTTTCAAGACCCATGGCGGACATCCGCCCTCACCGGTAGCCATGACGACAGGGATACCGAGAACCTCATTACAGTAAGCAACACCCTGGAGAAGACCGAGCCACATGTTCGGGGAAAGGGCGCCGAAAGACATGGAGCCGATGACGAACGGGAAGATCTCTCTGGTTGGTGGAATCCAGCCGCCGTTGATCTTGCGGTTAATGTATTCTTCTGGTGGAAGGACACGACCAAGGGTTGTAGTAACATTGAATTCGTGACGGCCTGCATCAAGGGCAGGGTCAGTGAGCATTGAAATCCTGGTGAAGTTGATCCTGTCAAGCAGGTTCGGGCCGCTTACATTACGACGGCCGCCGCGCTTGTTCGGTTCACCTTTCTGGTTATGCATGAATGCAGTACGGATTTCGTTGTCATTTGGCAGCGGCCTGATTGCCTCGTTGGGGCAGACCATAGCGCACATACCGCAGCCGATGCAGGCAGTTGCCATGGTGGTGTTCTGGCGGATGCCGGTAAATGTGCGGTATTCGCTGCCGCGCTTTGTGCTCATGATGTCCAGTTTCGGCATTCTCTGACGTTTGTAAGCCAGCGAAATGGCCCCTTTAGGACAAACTGCAGTACACTGTCCGCAAAGCGTACACCTGTCTTCCCTGTGCTCTATGATCCAGGGCAGATCGATAGGTGTTATGCTGCTTGGGGTAACGGAAGTTGATCGTGTTGAGACCATATCTGTAATTCCTTTCTATCTGGTGGAACGATGATTGTGTGTTCACGCATTGGTTGAAAATCAAAGGCCGGGTTACGATCCGGAATCATAGCAGCAACGCCGCAGGTCTCAGATGCAATTGCCCAGGCACCCTCTCTGCCGCCGACAGTTGCAGGACGAAGTTTCTTCTGATCCATGGTCAGCATACAGGTTTCATCCGGCAGTGTGCCGATAACAGCGTTGGGGCCGTCAATAACGAGTCTCTTACATGCATCACGAAGACCTTTAAGGAAGTCTGCCTGCGGATGAGCCATGAGCTCATCGGTCTTGAGCGGGGTGATGATATGTTTGTAGGCCTCAAGAGGAAGTTTCAGTACCTTGGTGGTGTAATGGAGAATGTGGGCGAACACCTCGGAGTCAGACTGGTATCCGACATATCCGGGGATATTACGGCCAAGAAGCCAGTCACGGATCGGCACAAATGCGGTGTTTTCACCGTTGGTCATGGTGGCGATACCCTGAATGAAGAATGGGTGACAGGCATAGAGATTGATACCGTAGTTAGTATTCTGTCTTCCCTGCGCCATGCAGACCCTTGACTTCAACTGACCATCCTGGAGGTTGAGGAGGTTGCCGATTTCAAGCGGCCAGCCTACTTCCTTGATCATGATGACATCCGGATAGAAAGAGAAAACGGTAAGATCGTTTTTGATCTCTCCGTCCTTACGGAGCATCAGGCGGGTTTTAAGCATTTCCTGCTCGCGTTCCTCAGGGCTGACATCTCTGAACTGTTTCGGCATACGGTATGCGCGGATGAA
>QKIH01000001.1 GCA_003249645.1 Desulfobulbaceae bacterium
TCTGCCGTATCGAAATGTTCAACGCCGAGCTCTATCACTTCATGCAATAACCTGATTGCTGCGTTTTCTTCCATTGGCTGGCCGTAAAACTCCGACAAGCCCATGCATCCGAAGCCTATTGCCGGCAACTTTCGTCCAGTCGATCCTAATGTTCTTTTCTTCATTTGTCTAATCTCCTTAAACAGTTACGAGCAACTCTGAATAGTACAATTAACAAATGGCCGATATTTCAGTTGTCTATAACTTCACGGATTTTTTTTGCCAGTTCATGCCGGGTAAAAGGCTTGTTGATAAAATTTAACCCGCTGTGTAATACGCCGTGATTGGCAATGGCGTCTTCGGTATATCCTGACATGAAGAGGCTTTTAATCCCGGGAAAGGCCTTTTTTATGCTTTCGGCAAGTGCCAGGCCGTTCATTTCCGGCATTATGATATCAGTAACCAGCAGATCAATAGTTTTATCACCGGAATTATTGGCAATTTTTATGGCTTCTCCAGGAGTGGATGCGGCCAGAACCGCATAACCCAATGTTTCAAGGATGATCGTTGTCATCTTCAAAATGGCTTTCTCGTCTTCCACCAGCAATATGGTTTCACTCCCTGCAAGGGTGTTATTATCAGCAGCGGTATCTGCTGTTGCCGGTATTTCCTCATGATGCTGCCTGAAGTATATTTTGAAAGTGGTTCCTTTGCCGGGCTCACTGTCGACCTCGATAAAACCATGATTCTGTTGAACGATGCCGTATACGGTCGCTAAACCGAGACCGGTGCCCTTGCTGATGTCCTTTGTCGTATAAAACGGTTCGAAAATATGTGACAGGGTGGCCTGGTCTATCCCGGAACCGTTGTCGCTGACGGTTAATACGACATAATCACCCGGTATTATTTCGGCGTTTTCTCGACTTTTATTTTCATCGATCAGGATATTGGCTGTGCTGATTGTGATTGTTCCAACTCCGCTGATAGCATCTCTTGCGTTAACACAGAGATTGGCGAGAATCTGGTCTACCTGTGAGGGGTCTATTTTGACAGGTTCAATATTGTCATCAGGCAGCCAGACGAGATTGATGTGTTCACCGATCAGCCGATCAAGCATTTTCAGCATATTGGCCAGGACATTATTGAGATTCAGAACTTTGGGGGCGACGATCTGTTTGCGGGCAAAGGCGAGCAGCTGTCTGGTTAAATCGGCTGAACGTTCTGCTGCGCTGGAGATTTCTTTCAGCTTCTCGGAATGCGGACCTTCAGAATCAAAGTCATCCAGAAGCATTTCGGCATTGCCGAGAATGATGCTGAGCATGTTGTTGAAATCGTGTGCTATCCCTCCAGCCAGACGACCGACAGATTCCATCTTGTGGGACTGCTGAAGCTTCTGTTCAAGCTGTTTCTTCTCTTCTTCATCCCTTTTTTGTTGACTGATATCGGTTATATATCCAGTCATGCTGATCGGTCTGCCGGACTGATCGTATGCTGCCTGACCTTTCGAATTCTGCCACCTGTATTCTCCTGACCTGTGACGATACCGATAATCAACATCATATCGTTCGCCCTTTCGGAGGTGGTTTTCAAGAATAGTCATAACATGTTCTTTATCCTCGGGGTGAATTCTGCCGGCCCACCCGTCGAAGGTGTGCGCTAATGCGGGATCATCAGGAGCATATCCGACGATCTCACACCAGCGGGGTGAAAGGAACTCTTCGTTAGTCAGTATATTCCATTCCCAGATTCCTCCTGAAGAAGCCTCAATTGCACGGCGATAACGTTCTTCACTCTCCTGCAGGGCTTCTAATGCGTTAAAACGTTCCTGCAGAAGGGTTGTACCTCTTCGGCCAGCCCAAAAAATTGTGATAGCGCCGATGATCCATATGAGGCCGAAGGTTAAAACGAGTCTTCTAATTTGACGATTCTCGATGGCGTAATAGCTGCTCATCGGTACTGACACTCCTACTGCGCCGCGAACATCCCCAACTTTGTATCCTTGAAATGCATGACATTTAAGGCAGCCTTCCTGGGTAGTCAGCGGTTTCATCAGGCGTAAGTACGGCTGTCCGTCAATATCAGACAGCTCGAAGACCTCTTGTGTTCCATGTTCAAAAGCTTTGAGGGCCTTTGTTTCCCACTCGTCAGGCGCATTCAGGGGGTTCAGATATTTCAGGCTGGTAATGCGTCCTTTAACCCCGTAAAGATCGGAGTAATCATTCATCAGCTGCCTGAGCATGTATGCAGGGTTCATCAGGGTCAGCTTTTTCCCTGAAGGTGTCTCTATGTCTCTCTCTTTGATGTGCTTGAGGTTAGGATTAGGCGGCGTACGATCGTCGGTCGGAACATAAATGCCGCCATGAGAGGTTGCCCAGATGCGAATTGCAAGGTCTTTGTCAAAGTGGGTATGAGCTTCTTTGGTTGCCAGTTTTATTATCTGATTTGACTGATTAATACGAGCCCAGGTGAAGAAGCCGCCGATCAGGATTGTCCAGACGAGGAGAGGGGCAATGACGAAGTTTATTATTAACCGTTTATCCATGACACTTGCGGGGGTAAGATGTGATCAATCCGGCTTCATAAAAATTGTGTCTGTAAGATGGACAAAAACAGGCAGAATCACTTGAAGAGCTTGTTATTCCTACCATGGTCATCTTCTTTGTTGAATTTACAGGGGATAACTCTTCTATGCTGTGCGAGACAAAAGACAATGATAAAATGTAAGGGACCTGAACTCGTAGAGCAACAAAAAAATATCCTGTCTTATGTCTTGAGTAAAGTCTATCACAGTCTTTTCACTCTGTGAAATTGAAATTCAAGTATCAGTTTAACGGTACGATTCTATATGAAATAATTTGAACTGGCTGGCCAGAGTGTCTGAAGGTATCAGTAAATATGCTGCCGAAGTGGAATGGTGGTGCCGTCTGGTAAACAAAGCAGAAAACACCAGACGGCACTGCAGAGGTTATTCTTTCTTGCTGATACAACCAGCCGGGCATGAGGCGATGGCCTCATCAACACAATCGTCATCCGGGTTGCCATCTTCGATGACCTCAGCCTTGCCAAGATCATCGTTGAACCTGAAGAGCGACGGGCATAAGTCCACACAGGCCTCGCATCCCAAACATTCATCTGCATCGATAATCACTTTCGGTTTCATAGTATCCTCCAGTTGTTATGGTTTCTTCTGTTAAAAAAATGGGCCAATTGTCCCTTTATCAAATCGGTGGAGTAATGGTCACCAGAATCCGCATCCGGCTTACCGCTTTAACACCGTGGGGCTCTCTGATCTGTGAAATGAGGATGTCGCCGGTGGCTGCAGGTATTTCTGTTTCATTCGCTCCGAGGAAATAGCCTTCACCTTCAAGCACCAGAATAGAAAGTTCACCGTCGAGGTCGTGGGCGTGGACTGGGAAGGTTACACCGGCATCAAGATTGAAATTAATGATTTTAAAATTCGGGGAATTTTCTACCAGAAAATATCTGTTCATTGCCCCTTCTTTGAATTCTGCGGTTTCCTGTAGATGTATTGTTCTCATTGCAAGCTCCTTATGTTTTTTTGCTGCTGCTTGTTTCTTTGAAGTATATAAAGCAACAGCTGTGCCAATTAAAATAAATTCGTTAAAACAATTGGTTAAGTTTTTAAGTTGTAAAATTGACAACGTGCTGGTGTTGCTATTTTGATAACCGTGTTATATATTTCGTAACATGAAGAAACTTGAAGCAATTGTACGGATAGCAAATGATCTCACTGCAGTTTTGGATGATGAGGATCGCTACAGCCGTCTTCTTGAAGCCTTGCGGATAGCAATCCCCTATGACTCGGCGGCTTTGCTGCGCATCGATGGAGACGTACTGACACCAATAGCTGCCAGAGGTTTGTCGTCTCAGGTGATGGGAATGGTTTTTCCTCGTCGTGAGCATCCCAGACTGGATATCATTTGCGGTTCCCGTGAGCCCGTTCAGTTTTCCCGGGAAAGCCTTTTGCCGGATCCATTTGACGGGATGCTGATTGACTCTGAACATCCGCTTGATCACATCCATGCCTGTATGGGCTGCCCTCTATTTGTTCGGGAGGAGTTTGTTGGCGTGTTGGTTTTCGATGCACTCGATCCCGATGCGTTTGCCGCCCTGCCGAAGCAGTATATCGAGGTTGTCGGTGCGCTTGCCGGTGCCCAGTGGCAGACAGTCAGATTGTTTGATGCCTTGGAAAGGGAAGCAGAGCGGCAGGGCAAGCTTACCCTCGATCTCATGCAGGATATCAGGCAGCAGCGAGGCTGGGAAATTCTTGGAATTAGCCGGGCAATTAATGAGTTAAGAGCTGAGATCGAGCTTGTAGCCAGATCTGATTTCACCATTCTGATTCTCGGAGAGACCGGCGTAGGAAAGGAACTTGTAGCAAGGGCTGTGCATAATTATTCCGGTCGCAGCGATAAGCCGCTTCTCTATTTAAACTGTGCTGCTCTTCCGGAATCGCTTGCCGAAAGCGAACTATTCGGTCATGTCCGCGGTTCATTTACCGGAGCAACCGCTGATCGGACAGGTAAATTTGAATTGGCTGACGGCGGCACACTTTTCCTCGATGAGATTGGCGAGCTTACTCTGGAAATTCAGGCAAAATTACTGAGGGCCATCCAGGAGGGGGAGGTGCAGCGAATTGGTTCGGAGAAGCTGGTAAAGGTCGACGTCCGGCTGTTGGCCGCAACAAACAGAAACCTGGAAGAAGAGGTGCGTGAAGGGCGTTTTCGTGCGGATCTGTTTCATCGCCTCAATGTGTATCCTGTCAAGGTTCCTCCGCTGCGTGATCGCAGAGAGGATATTGCTGTTTTGGCAGGATTTTTTGCGAACCGGGCGCGTTTAAGACTGGGCGGTGGTCAGGTGCGGATAAGTGATGATGCTCTTGAGCTTCTCATGACCTACTCCTGGCCGGGCAATGTCAGGGAACTGGATAATATTATTTCCAGAGCAGTACTCAAAGCTTGCGGTCACAACCATTCAAGGCAGACGGTACTGATTCTGCCGTCTCATTTGAGCGGGGATCTTGGTCATGTTCAATTACCGGGAGGAAAAGGCCTTAACCTGCCTCACACGGAAACAGGCACCCGCCTTTCAATGAAAGAAGCGATGAAAACCTACCAGGTCAGGCTTATTGAACATGCTGTCGAACGCAATCAGGGCAACTGGTCTGCCGCGGCCAGGGATCTCGGCCTGCACCGCAGCAACCTGCATAATCTCGCTGCAAGATTAGGGATTCGAAAAACAGAGGGGTAATATTATAATAGCCCTGTTTATCGGTCACATAGCATGCCTTAGCACATCTTAATACCAATAATCAGGGTACAGTCTCTCTTTAGACAGGTTGTTGATGACCAGGGCAACGAGAAGCATTATGGTCGCTCCTAACGCAATTGGAACAACGGCATAGAGATAACCAAGATGGTGAACACTGTCGCCTCCGATGACGGCGATTAAAGCAGTAGCACCGCCAGGAGGATGCAGGGTCGTCGTCAGGTGCATAACGGCAATGGATACTGAAACTGCAAGAGCTGCAGCGATCCATGGCTGAAAGCCAAACAATTTAAAAGCAGTTACGCCAACAAGGGCAGATAAAACGTGGCCGCCCAATAAATTTCTCGGCTGTGCAAGCGGGCTCTTTGTCGCCCCGTAAATAAGAACGGCAGATGCTCCGAATGAACCGATGAGCAGTAACAGGGCATTCTGGTCAAGAATTTTGTAATGAATGAGAGCGACTGCAGCAATTCCCATAAAACTTCCCAACCATGACCAGACTATTTCGTTCAGGCCTACACGGGGAGGGCGCTGTCCTCCTCCTTTCATTTTTTTTAAATATTTCATAATCTTAATAGTCAAACAACTGGGTTAACAGATAAGCCGTGTATAGACCCGATGTCCATTCACCTTTTTTTCTCTCCATTTTTCAACGGCAAGTATCAAGCCCTTTTCAGAACCCGGCACGAAACTTATACCCACAGGAGTCTGAAAGACGTACCTTCAGTGTAATCCATTAGATGAAGAAAGAATTGACCTAGGTCAGTTATGGAAAGGGTTGCAGATTTATTTATGTTTCTTGAAACATTGAAGGTATTGGTCTGCTGCGGTCATATTCTGAACTAAAGAAAGGCTGACAGAATGTTCAGAGGAAATACAAAATATATGCAGGGTTATGACGTCATCTCTTAAATATGGCAGCGGCCTATTCAGAGACTTTTTTGCGAAGAGTTTTGATATTTCCTCGTCTTGTCTTGAGATCCATCCGTTTCGTTTTCTGCATAAGGCTAATTCTGGTCGGTTTCCGTACCTTTTGTTCTTTAAGGCTTTCAGCAATAATATTTTTCAGGCGGGCAAGAGCGGCTTCTTTATTTTGTTCAAGCGTCCTGTGTTCCTGCGATTTGAGGATCAGTTCGCCGTTTTTGGTTATCCGGCTGTCACCGCTGTTGAGCAGTTTCATCTTGCATCGTTCAGGAAGGGAAGAATCTATAATATTGAAACGGAGATGAACGGCGCTTGATACTTTATTGACATTCTGCCCTCCAGAACCCTGGGCGCGGACAGAATGCAGCTCTATTTCATTGAGCGGAATGGAGATATTTCTAGTGATATACAGCATGGCTAATAGTAAAAAGTGAATAAAGGTTGTAATTCCCTGATTAATTAATGTATTTACACATTGCTTGCCACAAAAATATTACCGAGTATAATAAGAGAACTTTTAAGAGTTTAAATTAAGATTTAAACTGATTTTTGTCCTGTAAAAGCTTTGAACGCAAAGTGGAGGCAAATGAAAACGCAAATATCTCCAGATGAGAAACCTGTTTTATCTTCCCGCTGCCCGAAATGTGGAAAGACGACTCCAAGGGCGGTCGCAGAGTGCAAACACTGCGGTATAATATATTCACGCTATATTGAAATTCAGCGAAGAAAACAAGCCAAACTGAAGCAGCAGCAGGCTCAGGCTGCGGATAAGGAACGAAGCAGAAAAGGTGTCGGCTTGATACAGCTGCTGCTTGTTGTTGCTGTTGTTTGTGGCGGAACATACTATTATTTCAGCAGCAAAAACAAAAGTACGCCCAAGGTGGCAAGCACTCCGCCTGTCGTCAAAAATAAGGTTGTGAAAAATGATGCTCCCAGGGCTGCTTCGCAGCAGGCGACTGCTGCGACTGAGGACAGACAGGCTGAAAGAGAGCAGGTTCCGCTCAATGCCGGAGATGTAATCGCGCAGGCGAGAAAGGCAACCGTCTCACTTGAAACACCTTTTGGCAGCGGATCAGGTTTCTTTATCAGCTCAAATTATATAATCACCAATAAACATGTGGTGGAGGCGGACAGCCAGGAAATTGAACGCCTGAGAAGTGAGATAGAGCCGCGTCAGCAGGTTATCGATCTTGAGAAGAAAAAAATCGAAGATCTGCGCAGGAAACTTCGGACGATTACCGACGATAAAACCAAACAGCAGATCAGAATTATTATTCGAGAAGCTGAGAAAAATGTTGCTGGTTACGAGGAAAAACTCAACGGTTGGATCAGTCAGCTGGAGGCCATGCAAAAGCCTGTTTATGCCTCTGACATTAAAGTAATACTTGAAGACGGCACCGAATATATCTGCAACTATATGAATACAAGCAGTGATAATGATCTTGCCATTGTCTCTGTCGATATCTACGATGCTGATTTTCTGAAGCCGCCGCCGAATGGAACTCCTTTACGGCAGGGTGATAAGGTTTTTACCCTTGGAAGCCCGGTTGGTTTAAGAAATACGGTCACGTCGGGTGTTTTTTCAGGCTACAGACAGAATACCGAGACCGGTAAACAGTATCTCCAGACCGATGCTGCGATCAACCCGGGAAACAGCGGTGGCCCGCTCATCAACGAGCAAGGCTGGGTATACGGCATCAATACAATGATTCTGCGTAATACTGAAGGCATCGGGTTTGCTATTCCGATTGAAGCGGCCTACGCTGCCTTCGGTGACGTGCTGGTCGCGCAATAAGCTCTACTGCCTGCAGGCGGCTGCTTCGCCGGCGATCCAGCCGGTTGAAAAAGCTGCCTGCAGATTGAATCCTCCGGTATCACCGTCAATATCAAGCAGTTCCCCCGTGATATAAAGACCATCTATTTTTTTTGACTGCATGGTGTTCGGATCAATTTCCTGCAGTTTAATTCCCCCGGCTGTGACAATTGCTTCATCCATAGAACCGTAAGCTGTGATCTCAAAACGGACGTTCTTCATCCAGGTGACCAGCTTTTTCCGATCTTTACCACTCAGATCATTGCCGGTAAGGGTCGGGCTGATATCGGTTTCATGCAGACAAAACTGGACAAGCTGTGCCGGAAGAAGACCGCGGAGGATACTCGATATCTCTTCTTTGTTACGCGTTGTGACATCACTTTGCAGCCGTTTATCAAGCTGGATGTCAGACAATGCGGGTTTAAGATCGAGCAGCAGAGAGACTTTCAGTTTTCTTCTGAGTGCATCAACTGCTGTCAGGCTGACGGTCAATATAACCGGACCTGAAAGGGCAGAGTCAACGAAATAGAGTTCACCGAACTGCTCTTCTTTTCGTTTACTGTCGATAAACAGACGTGTTTTTATATTTTTCAGCTGCAATCCATTGAGTTCTGACGGAATTTTTGGTGAAGTGAGCAGCGGAACAAGCGAAGGACGCAGCGGAGTAAGAGTATGACCGAGTTTTTCAAGCAGGCGATAACCATCGCCGGTTGAACCGGTCAGCGGGTATGTGGCGCCGCCGGTTGCCATAATCAGGCTGGTACAGGAAATGTTTTCTCTATTGGTCTTCACCCCGGTTATACGACCATTTTCGACAACGATATCAATAAGCGTTGTCGAGTAGCGTATTTCAACGCCAAGATCCTTGACCCACCGTTCGAGTGCTTTAACAACATCAACCCCTCTTTTCCCTTCTGCAGGAAAGACTCTGCCGCCTCGTTCAGTCTGAACGGGCAGATGCAGCTGCTCAAGGAGTGCAATAATATCCTGAGAGAAAAAGCGGCTGAAAGACTGATGGAGAAAACGGCCGTTTTTACCGTAGTGGGCGATGAAGTCCGGCAGTGCCGCAGTGTTGGTGAGATTGCATCGGCCTTTTCCGCTGATGCCTATTTTGCGACCGGGCAGTTTCATCTTTTCCAGCAGCAGAACATGCGCTCCTTTCTGAGCAGCCCGTCCTGCTGCAAGAAGACCTGCAGCCCCGCCTCCCGCTACCACAACCTGATTGGTCATGGCAGAGGAGAATCTTCGTAACTGATGTGACCGTTTGAGCAGTTGATGGATATTCTCTGACCATCCTGGAAATTTTTGGTTGCGTTGGTAACGTCACAGATGGTCGGGATGCCGAGCTCTCTTCCAAGCATGGCTGCGTGTGAGGTCAGTCCCGGTTGTTCAGCGATGATGCCTTTGATTTTTTTCAGGTAGGGGATCATTGCTGAAGTGGTTCTGTTGACAACCATGATGGTCTCTTCGGTAACCCGTTCAAGATCTTCATCGGAGTTGATGACCAGAACATCACCGATCGCGGTTTTGTTGCCGATGCCCTGACCGGTAAAACAGATATCCTCAACGGTATGAACCTTGAGCATATTGGTGGTGCCGCTGGTTTGCAGAGGCATTCCGGCGGTTATAACAACAATGTCGCCGTTATGGATCAGATTTTCCATGGTGGCGGCATGAATAGCGCGGTCTAGCTGCTCGTCCATGCTTGATGCTGCGGCACATGGCAACGGAATAACACCGCGTACGAGCTGCAGTTGACGAAGGCTCGTCATAGCAGGGCTTACGGCAATGACCGGAGCTTTCGGACGATAACGTGCAACCATTCTGGCCGTTGAGCCGGAATTCGTTGCAGTGATGATGGCTGCAGCAGAAAGATCGGCTGCTGTAGCGCAGGATGCGTAGGATATGGCATCTGTTACCACCGGGCGTCTGTGTCGAAGACCTGAAGCAAGAATTTCTTCGTAATCAAGGGAATTTTCGGCAATTTCCGCACAGCGGGTGATAAACTGAATTGCTTTGACCGGATATTTGCCGACGGCAGTTTCGGCAGAAAGCATTACCGAATCTGTCCCGTCGTAAATGGCGTTGGTTACATCGTTTGCCTCAGCCCTGGTCGGAGTCGGATTGTAGATCATCGATTCGAGCATCTGGGTGGCTGTAATAACCGGTTTGCCAACTGTGTTGGCGGCCTTGATGATCTTTTTCTGGATGACCGGCACTTCTTCAGGCGGCAGTTCAACACCGAGATCTCCCCGCGCTACCATCAGCCCGTCGGCGGCGCTGAGGATTTCTTCAACATTGTCAACTCCCTGTCTGGTTTCAATCTTTGCAATGATTGCCTGGGAACCTTTTTCCTCCTCGATGATATGACGAACAGCCCAGACATCGTTTGCACTGCGTACAAACGAGGCGGCGATAAAATCGACCTGTTCCTGCACACCGAAGGCAATATCGTCAGCATCTTTTTCAGAAAGAGAAGGCAGATGAACATCAACATCGGGAAGGGCAACACGTTTTCTTGAGGTAAGAACGCCGCCTGCCTGGACGCTGGTGACAACATCGGTTCCCTGAATATCTTTGACATGCAGAGCCAGTTTCCCGTCATCGAGCAGAATCTTTCCGCCCACTTTAACGTCGTCTGCAATTTTGTTGTAGTTAACACCGATCCGGTTTTCCGAGAAGCTGTTTTCATCCTGAGTGATGATCAGTTCCTGATTTTCGATCAGATCAATGGGCTCTTTGAGATCGCCAATCCGAATTTCCGGGCCTCGGGTATCAAGCAGAATAGCAGTATTGCTGCGCAATTTTTTGCGGGCATCCTTTACCAGCTGAATAAGGGCCAGATGACTCTCCCTTTCTCCGTGAGACAGGTTTATTCTGGCAACATCCATTCCGGCATTGATGAGCTGAACAACATCATCAACGGATTTTGTATTCGGGCCTAATGTGGCTACAATTTTTGTCTTTCTCATAGGAATATTATCAGCTCTCTGGCGTAAAAATACAAAGATTTATGTAGATCGATCTACAGGTATTGTATGTTGAACCTGTTTCGGTGTCAAAAAGTACTATAGTGTCATCAAAAGAAAAAGAGAAAAATCTGAAAAACTCTCCAGTTTATCAGGCAACCGTTTGGAAACTGCATTAATGTTTTGGCTAAACTGGTCTGGGAAGGGGAAAGGATGGAAAAGATCACTCCAGGTGACACAATTTCATGAGATCATGTGAGAAATCTTACGGGTATGAATCTTTATCTACATATGCTATAGTGCTTAGTTCTTGCTTCCTGAAAAGGTTGGCTGAACTTGGACTGATAACTGACAGCAGGAATTCAGAATAAAACAAAACAAACAGGATGTTATTATGGTAGCAGTAAAAGGCAACAAAGTTAAAATTCATTATAAGGGTACCCTTTCCAGTGGAGAGGTTTTTGATAGCAGTGAAGGGCGTGAGCCGCTTGAGTTTGTTATTGGCAGCGGACAGGTAATTGTCGGTTTTGACGAGGCAGTTACCGGAATGGAAGTCGGTGAGAAAAAAACAGTTCTCATTCCGGTAGACAAGGCCTACGGTGAGAAAAATGATGATCTCATCATGACCGTACCAACGGCCCATGTACCGCCTGATCTGAAAGTCGAAGTCGGCATGATGCTTGAAATGGGTGGTGCTCAGGGAGAAGTTCTCCGGGTACAAGTTATTGATGTCACTGATAAAGAAGTAATACTCGATGCCAATCCGCCGCTTGCCGGTGAAGATTTGACCTTTGAGATCGAGCTGGTTTCAATCGGCTGATTTTGCCTGTTGCATCTTAATTACAAAGGGCAGAAGCTTTAACAGCTTCTGCCTTTTCTATTGCCTGCAAAAAAATGCAGCATGATTTGACGTAAAAGTAGGCGGGTCTTTTTTGATAATCTCTTTTATCGCCTTATCCTGTCTGAACTCCTTGGTCAGAAATTGTCTGACATGTTTTCTGTCCCATCCGGCCGGATGAACAAAATCCCGGTAAAGAGAGAGATCTCCTCCATCGAAAGGGATTGATTCATATTCTCCGTTGCTGCATCCGGATAAGGGCATGTTGAATATTGCAAGGTTGAGAAAGTTGATATATTCGGCATGGGCAGAAGTGAATACCAGGGTTTGCTTTGCCTGATGATATTCCTCTTCCGGTGTCCCGAAAAGGAGATAGACATAGGTGCCGATTCCTGCTTGTGCAAGGTTTTTCAAGGTCGTCGAAATATCTTCTATTTTCGTTCCCTTGTGCATTTTATCGAGCACATCCTGTGAGCCTGATTCGATTCCCAGTTTCAGCATTATGCATCCTGACTGACGTAAAGCCATGCAGAAGTCAGGGTCGGTGAGCTGTTTGCTGACACGTGTAAATGCGTACCAGCTGGTGCCGGGAGGATGCCGTATCAGGGTTTTCATCGTTGCGATGCTAAGCGTATTGTCGAGAAAATGAATAAGCACCGGCTTGTGTCGTGCGACAAGGTTTGCAAGATCTCGTCTAATTTGTGTCTGAGAAACGGGCAGGTAAGGTGTTTTTTCAGCTTTTTCCGGGCAGAAGGCGCATTTATTCCAGTAGCAGCCGAAGGAGCAGCTGTAGGGTAAAATGAAACCCGGAGAGAGATAGGCAAGATCTGAAAGAACTGTATAATCCGGTATGGGAGAATTTTCCTTCCTTTCTGTCTGCAGGAGTTCAGCAAGGCCGGCTTCGCCTGATCCGGCAATCAGATGGTCGATACAGCCATCAAACTTGTTTGTCCAGGCTGGTGATCTCATCCAGCTGGTAATGAGCCCGCCGCCCATGATAATCTTCGTTTTGCTATAGTTCCTCCTGATGTAGCCGGCTATGCTGAAGGCGCACAGAGCCTGACTCAGGTAGTTAAGAGAAATGCCGACATGGGAGAAATTATCTTTTTCAAATAATTGATCAATTCTCTTTGAGAAGATGTCATAAAAGATGTTTTTCTCAGGGTGGTGAAAGCAGTGTAGAAGATCCTTGCTGTTTGTCGGTGACAGCTGTTCCTCGTAATTGGCAAGTGTGAGATTGACATGGTCCGGGCTGTTGATCTGCAGAAGACGGTTAATGTCATTAACAGCTCTTTCGTATCGGGAAAAATTGGTATATGTACTGCTGAGACGGAGTGATTCAAGATGGTTTTGCCTGTTTTTAGCTGCACGCTGCGACCATTTATCCTGACATTTTACAGGGGCATTTATGGTGGCAAGTAGACAGGCCAGATTCAAATCTTCAATGGTATGATTTATTCCATATTTATTTAAAAAACCGGTAAGATAACCAATTCCTGCTGGTGGCTCACACGCTTTTGCAGCCGGGGGGAAAAGAAGTAACATGAGTGATGCTCGCTAACTTATTGATAATGTGTATTAAAATTAAATAATTAGTTTTTCTGCGGTTAATCATCTATTAATTTGACAAGAATTCAACTCTGGGGCTATACTGTCTCCTAACTTGTCAGAAATAAACAGTAAAAGTTATCATTCTGAACGCCTTTCAGGATTGGGAGTTCTTTTTATGTCTGTAAGCCCTGCTGTTCCTGTAATTTTAACCATTGAAGATGAAGCTTCTGTTCGTTTCAGTATTTCAAATTTTCTGGAAGATTACGACTACAAAGTTTTAGAAGCGGAAAACGGTAAGGACGGTCTTGATATTATCAGGTGTCAACCTGTTGATCTCGTTCTTGTTGATCTCAGAATGCCTGAAATGGATGGGCTTGAGGTCCTTTCCGCCGTTCGTGAGATCAATGAGAATCTCCCTGTTATTGTAATTTCCGGAACCGGCAACATCAGCGATGTGGTTGAAGCCATGAGGCTTGGCGCCTGGGATTATCTGCTCAAACCTATCACTGATATGACAATGCTTTCCCATGCTATTGAGAAAGGATTGGAGAGAGCCAGGCTGATCAACGATGAAAGGGCATATCAGGCAAATCTTGAGCGGCAGGTCAGTGAAAAAACGAACGAACTTGAAACGGTCAATGAGCGTTTGAAAGCGGTTGTTGAAACAACCAAAAGACTGCTTGGTTATGGGGAACTGCTCGACAGCGGCAGTACGCTGCTGCAGGAGTTCGGCACCCATATGAATGCTGTGAGCGGTTCTATCTATCAGGTAATTCCTGAAGGCCTGCAGAAGGTCGGAGAGCTCGGCACATATCACAATTATGATTTTCTTCCTTTCCCTCTCAAGGAAAACAGCGTTTTTTCCCATGCAATGAAAATGATGGAACCTTTTTTCATTGATGATATAGCAAAACATCCCGAATTTTTGCCAAGCGGATTTCAATCGTATCACAATGGAACCTGTATCATTTTTCCGATAAAAAAGAAAAACGGGGAACTTCGGGCAATAGTTTCTCTGCACGATAAAGTCCAGCCGCCCTTTACCACTCAGGATAAGGAAATCGGGTCGATTTTGATGTCCTATTCGGCAGAGGCCCTTGAAACAGCCCATGCAGTAAAAGCCTTGAAAAAGAGTGAAGATTTTCTTATGCAGGCGCAGAAAATTCAGGCAATAGGCACTATGGCCGGAGGAATAGCTCATGATTTCAATAATATACTCTCTGCCATTGTCGGTTATACCGATCTCAGTCTCTATAGTGGTGAATGTACCGAAAAAATTTATCACAATCTTGAACTGGTGAAAAAGGCTAGCGACAGAGCAAAAGAGCTTGTCAGTCAGATTCTTGCTTTCAGTAGAACTGAATCATATCAGGAAAAGCCGCTCGATCTTGCCCCGGTAATAAAGGAGGCGCTTAAGCTTCTCCGGTCAACCATTCCATCCACAGTTTCTATGGAAAAGGACATTGTCGTAGGGAAGGGAAAAGTGGTGGCTGATCCGACCAGAATTCACCAGATTATCATGAATCTCTGCAATAACTCCTTGCATGCCATGGGGAATCAGTGCGGCTGGATCAAAATCACCTATGATAGGGTGCCGGTTGAGGAATGTACGTCATTGCTGGAAACGTTTTCCGGAACTCACTGCATGAGATTGCGTGTCTCCGATAACGGTCATGGCATGTCTCCCGATGTGGTTCGAAAGGTGTTTGATCCATACTTTACTACCAAGAAAAAGGGGATGGGAACAGGGCTTGGCCTTGCCGTTGTGCAGTCTATTGTCCAGGCAAGCGGCGGAACGATTAAGGTGGAGAGCCGTCCGGGTACCGGAACCACATTCAGCATCTATTTTCCCTGTGTTGAAAATGAAGATGACGCTATACAGGAAGGCTGTGTTCTTGAAGTCCAATCCGGAACGGAGCATATCCTGGTTGTCGATGATGAACATGATCTTGTCGATATGACCCGTCTCATGCTTGAGAGACTGGGATACACTGTGACAGTCATGACGAGCAGTGTTGAAGCCTTTGATGCACTCGAAAAAGAACCGGATCGCTACGATCTGCTGATCACCGATCAGACCATGCCGGTTTTGTCCGGGACTGAGCTGGCTAAACGGGCCATTATGCTTCGATCAGACTTGCCGATTATACTTTATACAGGCTATTCTGCGGCCGTTGATGAAAGTGAAGCCCGTAAGATCGGCATTCGGGAATTCATGTTAAAACCATTGAATATCAATCGATTATCAAGGATAGTTCGTCAGGTTCTTGATCAGAAAACGTTAACGTAAGGCATTTGTGTTGTTGCCTGGTTTTCTGTTGTTACCGGACAAAAAAAGAAGTGCTCATCCCTTGCCATATTTCTACATGACAATATCTTTGTCACCTGATACATTTCCGTTTTTTTTACGGTAAATCAACTTATTCAGAATCAAAATTACAGGAAGGAAAATGCGTTCAATAAAAACCGATAGACTGCTTGCCTGCTTTATTGCTCTTGTTACGTGCATCTTTTTCAGTGCAGCAATCATGCCGTCAGATGCATACGCCAAGGCATCATTTGGTGGTAAAATGTTCAAATCAAGCCCTATGAAGACGACGCCATCTCAGCAATATCGTCCTGCACAGGGGCAACAGGGAAGTTTTACCAAAGGCATGGCGGGCGGTCTGCTCGGCGGAGCACTTGGCGCCATGTTATTCGGTTCTCTGCTGGGAGGCCAGGGACTTGGTCTGCTTCCGCTTTTACTGCTTGCGGGAGTGGGTTATTTCCTGTTTAGGAAGATGTCTTCAGGCAACTACAACTCCAACCGTCCGCCAACGCCTCCTCCTTTCGGACAATATAATACCAATGTTCCGCCTGCCTATCCCACCGATTTCGGCCAGGAAGAGACGAGCGGCAGTATCCCGGTTGATCAGGGGCTTGCACAGATCAGAGCGACAGACCCGGGTTTTGATGAGAAATATTTTGCCGAAGTTGCTTCCGATGTGTTTTTTAAGGTGCAGGCTGGCTGGATGAGGCAGGATATTAACAGTTTCAGAAATCTGTTAGGAGATACCCTGGCGGCAGAATATACACAGCATTTCGAAGAAATGAAGGCAAGGGGCGTGGTGAACAAGCTTGAGTCTATTGCTGTTCGCGGTGTTGAGATCGTTGATGCCGGTAGTGACGGCCATGAGGATTTTGTCACCGTCCGTTTTACTGCAAGTCTCCTTGATTATACTGTAGAAACCGCCACCGGCAGGATCATCGAGGGCAGTGATTCTTCACCAATCAAATTTGATGAACGTTGGACCTGGGCAAGACCGGTCAAAACCGAGAACTGGAAGCTTGAAGGTCTTCATGCTGATGAGTAAACAGCCCGTGAGGCGATGAACAGAGCTGACCGCAGTTTGAGAACAGCGGTCTTAGTCTGCGATAAATTCGCTGGGGCTGCTTCTTCATCTTAACAAGGGAAACACATGGACGTCAGTCAGTTTAGAAGGGAATATCTACAGGACGGGTTAAGCCGGGACAAGCTTAATCCGAACCCTGTAGAACAGTTTTCGCAGTGGTTTGAGCAGGCAAGGCAGACCAATAAAAGCGATCCGACGGCTATGGTTCTGGCCACCGTCGGTAAAGACGGCATGCCGAGCCAGAGAACAGTGCTGTTAAAATATTATGATGAACAGGGGTTTGTTTTCTTCACCAACCTTGAAAGCAGAAAAGCGACCGAGATTGCAGGAAACCCGAAGGTCAGCCTGTTGATGGTATGGCTCGATCTCGAACGGCAGATCATCATAAACGGTGTTGCCAGCAAGATTTCAGCCGCAGAGTCGGCGAAATATTTTATGACCAGGCCGAAAGACTCGCAGATAGCAGCCTGGGTATCGAGTCAGAGTCATGTTATCTCTTCGCGCAAGATGCTGATGCAGAAATTTAGCGAAATGAAGAGAAAATTCAGTGAAGGGAAAATTCCTCTGCCCTCATTCTGGGGCGGGTACCGGGTTGAACCGCTGGAAATCGAATTCTGGCAGGGTAGAGAAAACAGACTGCATGATCGGTTTATGTATAAAAAAGATGAAACCGGTATCTGGAAGATAGAACGATTGGCGCCGTGAGCGGGTTCACCAGATAAGATCTTCACCTGCCTGCTCTATAAGCCTATCAGGCAGAAAAAAATTGTAGTGGGCAGCAAGTTTCATATTGATTGCTACTCCAGGATCAGGTTTTTCCGGATAAAGGGTCGAGATGTCGGCCCCTTCAAAGAGTTTCACCAGCATTTTACTGATCTGTCTGCCGGTATCATATGTTGAAGGATAGTAGGATATCGGCGCTCCCCACTCCATCACATCTTTTCTGCCGAGTGCTATCAACGGTTTATCGGTATTCTGGATGACCATCTCAACATATTCTTTCTGGGCACCCATTTGATCATTAGGACTGAGGAAGAGATCGACACTGTCAGAAAGTTCATCGACATACTTTTTCGCAAGCCTCGCCATGCGAATATGACCACCCTCGCCGGGAACGAACTCCACTTTTCTATAGTGGAATTTCAGCCGTTCAAATTCCCTTTGGTTTAGAACACTTTTCAATTCATTCAGGTAGCTTATTGATTGTGACATATCGGCATAGACGTAACCGATATTTATTGCCTCCGGCATAATTGTCTGGATGAAACGAAGCCTGCTGGCAACGTCTACCGGATAACTGACCCCGGTGAAATTGGCTTTTGGCGGAGCGTTGTATTTATCTATGACGCCAAGTTCTATCGGGTTGGTAACAGTTCCGAAAACACACTTGTAGTTCGGGTTGTCGAAGGTAAAATCTTTAAAGTACTTGGTTGCCATGGTACCGCCGAGATAGATGGCGTCATAATGTTTGTCCTTTTCGGTGCGCCAGACCCGTGTTGCAAGGCCGCTTGCATTACCGATCGACCAGTAGGAGAGCTCAAGGTTGTTTCCGGCTGTGTAGCCCTCCCGTTCAAGATGATACATGATCATCTCACGCATTGAGTTGTAGGGTTCAGATTCCTGGGAATCGACATAAAGAAGAGTATGCTCTCTTTCGGCATAAACCGGAGCAGAAAAAAAGCAGAGCAGAGCTGCCAGGACAAGAAACCAGGACCGATGAGGAATTCTTGTGTACACGTGTTCTCCTGCTGTAACCGATGCAGCAATATTGCCAGTTTGTTTGAAAAGAATTACAAGATATGCTTTTACCCGCTTGTATACTGTTGTATTATCGTAACACACAGATGGAACGGATGAAAGAAATTTTCCAGAATTTCAATATCTAACTTATTATCGAACTGGCTGATTTTTGTAAAATGGAGCGGAGAAGGGTGAAGGGAAGACAACAATTTTTCACCGGTTATATCGAAGGTTATTTCGGCAGGGTGCTTAACTGGCAGCAGCGCTATGGTATTATAGATACGCTCGCCGGTCTGGAAATGAACACCTATCTCTACGCACCTAAAGAAGATCCGTATCACCGAATAAAGTGGCGTGAATCATTTCCACCACAATGGCGCAGGAACCTGAAAGAACTGGCTGAATATGGAACCAGCAAAGGTGTTACGGTTATACCGGCAATTGCACCGGGACTTTCTTTTCATTATGCAGAGAAAAGTGATGTTCAGCTGCTGTCGGCAAAGTTTGAGCAATTATTTGAACTAGGCATGAAGAAGGTGGCCTTGCTGATGGATGATATTCCGCTTGTGCTGCCCCGGGAATGTGAAGGGAGGTTTCAATCACTTGGCGAAGCTCACGGTAAATTGCTGCAAACCCTGCTCGCTGCAATAAAGGCCATCTATAGTGACGCAGAACTCTTTTTCTGTCCCTCTGTTTACAGTGACCAGTTCGTTGAAGGGTGTGCTGTTGACTCCTCATATATCAAGGACCTGAAAGCCGCTATGCCAGAAGAAATAACCTTGTTCTGGACCGGTGACAGGATAATTTCGCAGACTATTGATGAAAAAAGCTGCGGCGACATCTGCAATCTTTTCGGCAATAAGGTCATTTTCTGGGATAATCTTTACGCCAACGATTATGCACCGAATCGTCTGTTTGTCGGCGGCTTTGAAGGAAGAGACCATTCGTTCGTCCACTCTACCGCAGGGATAATGATCAATCCGACCGGATTGTATGAAACGGATAAATTTCTCCTGCACCACCTGGCTGGTTTTCTAGCCGGGGAAAAAGAACCCGATAGCTGCTGGCAGAAAACTGCTGAGTTATTTGAAATCCCTGAAAAATATAGGGAGATAAAAGATTTCTTCTGGCTGCCGTACAGCACAGTCGATGAAAGCCGTTTCACCAAGGAATCGATTAACCGTCTTGGCAATCTCTATGACGAGCTCATTGTCCCCTGGGTTCATCCGCTTAAACTTGAATGGTATCCATGGTTGATGGGGCTTTATCTTGACTTTGAAATTATCAGATCCGATAAGCGCAATAATCCTCAATGGCTGCAGCAGAGATACTCACCTGTTGTGGCTCATATGATTAAATCCAGGAATCCGAGTTTGATATAACACATTATAAATTTAACTTGAGATAAGATATGATAGCGAGCCTTTATCGTGTATAGAGGCAATGTAAAGTTCAATTGTCTCGATCCAACACTTCCCTCACTTTTTTGGTTAAATCATTTTTAAAAAAAGGTTTTTGGATGAAATTTACTCCCGCATCCAGAACACCCTGATTTGCAATTACATTTCGCGTATAACCAGACATGAACAGGCACTTTATGCCGGGGTATAAGGGTAAAATATTCTTGGCTAAGTCGCGGCCGTTCATCTCTGGCATGACCACGTCGGTCATTAGCATGTGGATATCACCAACATGTTCTGTTGCCAGGAGAATTGCTTGACCTGGTGTGGTAGCCCGTAGCACGATGTATCCCTGTTGGGTGAGCATTGTTGCTGCCATATTAAGGATTGCTGGCTCGTCTTCAACCAGCAGGATTGTCTCACGACCGCGTATGCTTTGAGATTCTGTTCTCTTTTCTGATTGCAGGGTTGCTTTGGTCTTGTGACGCTGTAAATAAAGCTTAAAAGTCGTCCCCTGGTCAATTTCACTGTAAACATTTATGTAACCCTTGTTTTGTTTCACTATCCCATAAACCGTTGCCAGGCCCAGACCTGTGCCTTTACCCTGTTCCTTTGTGGTAAAAAACGGCTCGAACAGGTGGGACTCGGTCTCGGCATTCATACCGCAGCCATTGTCGCTGACGGCAAGCATTACGTATTCGCCAGGTACACATCCCGTGTTATTCCTGCAGTACTCTTCGTCTAATGTGATATTGCCTGTTTCGATGGTCACTTTGCCGATACCAGTTATGGCATCCCGGGCGTTGATGCATAAGTTGGCAAGGAGTTGATCAACTTGACCAGGATCTATCTTCACCGGCCAGACGTTGCTGTCGGGAATCCAAACCAGTTCAATGTCTTCGCCAATCAGTCGCCGTAACATGTTGAGCATGCTTGTCACAGTCTGATTAAGATCAATCACTTTGGGGGTTACGGTTTGTTTTCGGGCAAATGCAAGCAGTTGGCCGGTCAAATTGGCGGAACGTTTACCTGCATTTTGAATTTCCACCAGGTCAGAATAAAATGGCTGATCCGGTTTGATTTCCTCCAGAAGCAGATCCGCATGCCCGAGAATAACCGTTAACATGTTGTTGAAATCATGGGCGACCCCCCCGGCCAAACGGCCAACGGCTTCCATTTTTGTGAACTGGCGCAGATGCGCTTCTGTTTTTTTGCTTTCGGTAATATTGCGCATCCATTCAATGATGAATTCACAATTACCATCAATGTCAAGGAGAGGAATGACAATCATTTCGACCCAACCGACATCAAAAATTTCAAGCTCTTCAATGTACGGTTTTCGTGTCTCGATAACTTGTTTCATGTGGCAGTCTGAGCAGACTTGCTCCTTTTCCCGATAGATCCGGTAGCACTTTTCACCAATGATCCGCCGGTCCATGGGAACGTCGGCAAGCCCTTTCCAGTTACTGTAGATGATATTCATATCCATGTCGTGAATGGATATCATGTCTGGAATAGCGGTGAGCATTGCCTGAAAGAGCGATTCATTTTGCTGCAGGGCCTCCTCAGACCTCTTGAGCTCGGTAATCTCTGTGGAAAGTGTGCTCACGCCAAGCAATTCCCCAGAATCCTTCGAATGGATTGGAAACTTCTTGGTTAAAAAGAACCTCTCCTTCCCGTCATCAGAAGCAAGACGTTCTTCTGTGGTAATACATCCACCTGCAGGAAGGAGCAGTGCTTTTCGATCGTTATCCATGTATTCCTGAATTTGTTCTTCCGTCGCTAAGCCGTGAAAGAGTTCGACATCGGTCTTGCCGACAAGTTGCTCCAAGCTCTGGTGTCCGGTCAGTTTCAGGTAAGCCTGGTTTGCAGTGAGATAGCGAAGCTCCGGGTCTTTAGATACAGCGATGCTGTCAACGTTGTCGATGAGTTGGTAGAGGTGCTGGCGTTCTTCTTCCATCTTTTTCCGGTCAGTGATGTCTACAATAGATCCCAAGACCTTCAGCGGTTTTCCCGATGAATCTCTTTCCAGCCTCGCTTTGGAAAGTATCGTCTTGCGCTCTGAGCCGTCTGCCGGAAGAATATCGAATTCTACATCATACGGTTTGCCATCGTTGATCAGGTCCACAAGAGCCTTATGAACACGTTTCTTTTCCGGGATACATGCTTCAATCTCATGGATGGGAAGCAGGTAGGAAGGAGGAGGGGGCATCCCATAAATATGAAAAGTCATATCCGATCCCCATATTTGACCTTGTTGCACATCAAACTCCCAACTGCCGATCTTGCCGATCGTCTGAGCATCAAGCAGTCTCATTGAGGACAGCTTGAGGGAATCTTCTGCACGTTTCTTCTCAAGTAAGACCAGTACATTAGATGTAAAGGCATGTACCAACTCGACATCTTGTTCAGTGTACCCTGTTGGCTTGTTGGCTACAGTGGTCAGTGCAACAACTTTACCATGACGAAGGACAGGTACGGAGATCAGATTATTAAGGGGTACGTGACCATGTGGCAAACCTTTCATTCTAGGATGATCTGTAGTCATATCGTTGAGAATAATCGGCTTTCGGTCAACTACAGCCTGAGCCCAAACTCCAGCGTCATGGATGGAAAATAGGAGTGGTTTGTCATGAATAGTGCAGGAGGCCATAGCTTCCTTGGAATAGGAATGAACAGCCAACTCTTTTTCATCTTCGTCAAGGAACCCGAAAAATGAAAATTCACTGTCAGTGAGTTTCAGGACTTCTTCCAGGACCATGTCGCAGAGTTCTTTGTGTGTTGCGTCGGTTATTCTGGCAACATTCCACAAGGACTGCAGCTGTTTTTTTAAACTGAGCGTTTCTGCTTCTGCACGCTTTTGCTGGAAATGATCTTGATTATCTTGTTGAATTTTTCCGGTGAAAGACAAGGGAACTGCAATTCCGTCCTTTTTAACTGTATCGTATTCAACTTCTGAAACTTCATCTGCCTGGCTGAACTCAGGGGCGTTCTCTTTAAAGTGATCAGCCCAGTCTGGACGCAGAATATCCGCTAAATTTCGACTGATTAATTCATCCTGGCAGAATCCTGATATGTTTTGCAGTAATTGATTTACCTCAAGAGAAATTCCATCTTGATTTAGAGACTGAAATGGTAAAGGCAGATTGTTCAGGAAGTGGATTAATCTTTCTTCTCTCTTTATCAATGCAGTCTCTAGGTCATTGATGCGGTTCTCAAGTTCTTCGTAGGTTGGCTTATCAGACATGGTTTCAAAAAGCTAATAATGATCAAATATTTTAAGATGCCACATTCCATGAAAAAAAAGAATATTATATAACAGAATAATTATCAAGACGCATTGACATGGCCTATCCAGCTCCAAAACTATAAGCTTTTAATCGTAGATTGAAAGCAGGTCTGACTTATTGGTCAACATTAAGCTATGGATAAGCTGTCTGCAGGCAAGGCAAAACAATCACCATTTAGAGTTGTTATAGACGTTTCCTGTATCTAATTGACATATTTTATTATTACCCGGAATTTTGGATCTTAGATCGAATCTAGCGTTTAAACGATTATTTTTTGTTACGTAATACCGTTAAAGTCCGGCATGAGTAGTGAGTGTGTTTGTTATTTCTTTGAATGACCCAAACTTGGTGCCTGAAGCAATTGGCGGAAAGAGAACTTGAGCGGGTGCGAGCTTCTTGAGCTTCCAATAACGTGAGGATTGCTTGTGCCTGGTGGAGAGCAGGTACTTGAAAGGCTGAGATTGGGGTCCT
Source organism: Desulfobulbaceae bacterium (assembly GCA_003249645.1). Lineage (GTDB taxonomy): Bacteria > Desulfobacterota > Desulfobulbia > Desulfobulbales > Desulfocapsaceae > SZUA-575. Next base: position 23,657 of record QKIH01000001.1, read on the forward strand.
TTCTTTTCTGGAGCAGTCAAGTTATCCTGCTGATTCATTTTCTTTTTCCCAAAAGAAAATGAATCAGCAGGATAATAGTGACTCTCTTCTGCTTATTCCTTCACCGAGCCAGCCAGCAGTCCGCGAATAAAATAACGTCCCAGGAAAATATAGATGCAGAGAACCGGGAGGGCCGCCATGATTGAGCCTGCCATTGGCAGGTTCCAGCTGACCGCCTGTCCGCCTGCCAGATTGGCAAGACCGACGGTAATCGGGTTTTCTGAGTGTCTGGTCAGGGTGATCGCCCAGAGGAACTCGTTCCATATCTGGGTGAACTGCCACAGACTGGTGACAACAAAGCCCGGAATCGACAGCGGGAAGACCAGCTTGAGATAGACAGAGAAGAATCCTGCTCCGTCAAGGCGTGCTGATTCAATCAGTGAATCTGGAATCTGGGCGTAAAAGTTTCTGAAAATAAGAGAGGTGATGGGAAGGCCGTAAACAATGTGAGCCAGGATCAGGCCGGGTAGGCCGCCGTACAGGTTCATTGCTCTTAAGGTCTGGAATAATGGGATGAGGATAACCTGATACGGGATAAACATACCGAAGAGGAAGAGGGTGAAGATAATTTCGCTTCCTTTGAACTTCCATTTTGAAAAAACGTAACCGTTCAGTGAGCCTAGTATCGTTGATCCGGCGGTGGCACAGATGGTGAGAATGAAAGAATTCACCAGGTTGGGGCGAAGCATTGCAAAGGCTTCAGAAAAACTGGCCCAGTTGAGGGTTGCAGGCAGGTCCCAGCTTGTCGGCAGGGTGATGTCACCCGGCTGTTTAAGGGCTGTGACAACCGCCATGTAGGCAGGCATCAGGAAAAATATGACCAGTATGCCAAGCGTTGCATAGTAACTGACAGTTTTTATATTCACTTTTGACTTCATTTATCTGGTCCTCCTCTGTTTGTACTGGGTGATCAGATAAGGAATGATAAAGGTCGCCGCCAGAAGAAAAAGTACGATGGCAATCGATGCGCCTCTTGCAAATTCGTTGGCCCTGAATGTGGTCAGATACATGTTCAGGGCAGGGTGTCCGGTTTCTGCATTGTCCGGGCCTGTCATAGAGAAAATAAGGTCAAACATCTTCAGTGAAATATGGGATAGAATAATAACCGCACTGATGGTGATCGGTTTGAGCATCGGTATGGCAATATGCGTGTAATAAGCACTCGTGCTTGCACCGTCGAGCATGGCGGCATCATGGAGATCCTGTGAGATACCGTTGAATCCTGCAAGATACAGTGCCATGGTATAGCCCGAATACTGCCAGATGGTAGCCATGATGATACCGAGCGTTGCCAGGTTGAAACCATGGATCTCTTCAAGAATAAGCGCCTTGGGCAGCATATCTCCGCCGATCCAGGCGGTGAGGCCTGAAAGTGCGCCTATGGCAAGCCATTTAACCGATTTGGACCGGCTGTTTCTGTACACGATAAAGCCGATGATAATTGTAATGACGGCAACCAGGTAGAGACCGATCTGCAGAAGGTTCTGCCAGTTAAAGGCAAGAACAGTGGTTTTTGCAGACAGCCATTTAAAAGTAAGAGGCTTAAATCCCGCATAAGTGGGCAGAATGTTAACGCCGCCCTGCGGCGCCAGCATCCAGCGCCAGATTGTACCTGAAACGATAAACGAGAGCGACATCGGATAGAGAAAGACGGTTCGCAGGAAATCTTCGCCTTTAGGTTTGCGGTCAAGCAGGATGGCTATAAACATCCCAAGCCCCACGGCGCCGGCGAGAAGGGAGACAGAATAGAAAACGGCGTTTACCATATCCTGACGGAATCTTCCTTCCAGAAAACCGGTAAAGAGGTCAACATAGTTCTGGATACCGATAAAGTGCTTTACCGGATGTTCAGCCAGTGCGGCTACACCGCCCCAGTCAGTCAGGGATATCCAAATGGTGTTGCCGATAAAGCCGTAGACAAAAATTCCGATCAGGACAATTGACGGCAACAGCGTGAGAAATGCCTTGATCCGGTCTCGTGATACTTCCCGCATAATCTTTTCACCTGGTTGCAGCGGCCGACAATGGCCGGCCGCTGATTGAAAACGTTACTTATTTTGCAATACCGTTTTTCACGGCGATCTGCTGAGCAGCTTTTGCAGTCATCTGAGCATTCTTGGACTTCAGGAACATTTCCATAACTGAGGCAAAATCGTTCATGAAACCTTCGTTTGCAGTAACACCATGGGCAAGAGAACCGACGATGGTGTCTTTGGCAAAGTCAGCAGCTGCAGATTTTGCATAGTCATTGTATTTGGAAAGATCGGAGTCAGTACGAGCTGAGATAGATCCTTTCAGAGGGTTAAATGCATCGGAACCTTCTTTTGAGCCGAGGGTTACGAGCCATGCTTTAGCGTTATCGAGGTTTTTCACGCCTTTTGGCAGACCGAAGGAGTCAGCAAGAAACATGAACTCACCGCCGGTTCCCGGGCTTGCTTCCCATCCAAAGCCGGTGCCAGGGGCAAGACCTTTGGTGGTGGAAAGATAACCGGCTGCCCAGTCACCCATAACGTTGAAGGCTGCTCTTCCGTCAACGACCATATCGGTGGCCTGCTGCCAGCTTAAAGAAGAGGCATCATCGTTGGTGTACTCAAGAACTTTACCGAAAAGCTCCCATACGGCAACGCCTTCCGGGCTGTCAAAAGCAAGCTCTCCAGACCAGAGGGCATCCCATTTTTTTGCACCGAGAGAAGCGAGTGCTACAGATTCCCACAGGTGGTTTGCGGTCCAGTTCTGGGCAAGGGCCAGAGGCACGATGCCTTTTTCTTTCAGCATAGGAGCAACTTTCAGGAAGTCGTCCCAGGTCTTTGGTGCTTCGATTCCAAATTCTTTCAATTTAGAAGGGATGTACCACATAACGTTGCTGCGGTGAATATTTACAGGAACAGACCAGATACCCTTGTCGGTACCGATAAGCTTGATAAGTCCTTCTGGGAAAACACTCATCCAGCCCTGCTCTTCAAAAAGCGGGGTAAGGTCTTCCATTCTGTCTGCCATAACCCAGGTGCCGATGAGCTCCTGACCTGCATGGACCTGAAAGCTGTCAGGCGGGTTGCCGCCAAGCATACGGGTTTTAAGTACTGCTTTGGCGTTGACGCCGGAACCGCCGGTAACGGTGGCATTGATTACTTCGACTCCTGGATGTTCCTTTTTGTAAACATCAATCAGGGCTTCAAGGGCTGGGCCTTCATCGCCTGCCCACCAGGAGAAAATCTCCAGTTCTCCGGTAAGATCCTTGGCCTGTGCAGTCTGGAAAATACCCAGAAAGCAGAGAGCGGTAAGAGCCGCTACCATTTTGAACAGCTTTTTCATGTACTCCTCCTTTGTGCTTTAGGTTAATTGCGGAAAACTCCAGAGTTCAGGCAATAGCCTCTGTTGTTTCCGGATCGAATAGGACCACGCGGTCGAGTTCGAACCCTACGGTTACTTTATCACCGGGATGAAGTTTCATACGGCCTTCAACCTCGGCTATAAATCTGTTATTACTGATATTCAGTTCAAGAAGTGACTGGCCGCCAAGAATTTCAGCGACATTAACCGTTGCTTCTTTTCTCCATTCTTCACGGATTCGATGTTCGACATCGCGAACTTTGATGCCGTCAGGCCGGATACCGATAAGAACCGACTTTCCTTCTGCGATATCCTGATATTTATCTTCAGGCAGTTGCAGGCTTAGATCACCTGCGACAAGGGTCATCGCACCGTTTACTCTGGTGCATTTTCCTTTAATAATATTCATCGGCGGATTGCCTATAAACTGGGCAACAAAGACATTGGCCGGTCTTTCAAAGACTTCTATCGGGCTGCCGACCTGCTGGATATAGCCATCTTTCAGGATAACGATGCGATCCGCCAGGGTCATTGCCTCAATCTGGTCGTGGGTTACATAGATGGTGGTGGTCTTGAACTGCAGATGCAGTTTTTTCAGCTCCATCCGCATCTGGGTCCGCAGTTGGGCATCAAGGTTGGACAGGGGCTCGTCGAAGAGAAAGACATCGGGCTGGCGGACAATTGCCCGGCCCATGGCAACGCGCTGGCGCTGGCCGCCGGAAAGAGCTGCCGGTTTGCGATCGAGATAGGGGCCGAGCTCCAGAGTGGCTGCCGCCTGGTTCACTTTTTTTTCAATGATGTCCCTTGGTTCTTTGGCCATTTTTAAACCAAAGGCCATATTCTCGCGAACCGTCATGTGGGGGTAAAGGGCGTAATTCTGGAAGACCATGGCGACGTTCCTGTCTTTCGGCGAGACCCTGTTGACAACCTGATCGCCGATGACAATTTCTCCGCCTGATATGGTCTCAAGTCCTGCGATCATTCGCAGTATGGTTGATTTTCCACACCCGGAAGGACCGACGAGGACAATGAACTCACTGTCATCAATCAGCAGATCGGCGCCGTGAACGACTTTGACGTTTCCATAGTTTTTAACAACATTATTCAGTTTTACCTGGGCCATAACAGTGGTGTCCTTTATAGTTCAAACAATTCAAAACCTGATTGTCTAATATGAAGCGGGGTGACAGAACCGGCTCCGAAAACCTGTTCCATAAATTGAGTATACGCCCGAAATTGCTTTAATGGAACCAGAACCTGGATGGTTCCGGCAAATCCACCGCCATGAACCCGGCCGGCTCCTTTTCCCTGCAGAAAATACTCGGTCATCAGCAGGGCGGCGGGGATTGGCTGTGAAGTACTGTCTTTGGTGCTCACACAGTTCTGAAGGTACTTGAATGACGAATTGCCCGATTCATTGACAAGTTTGAGAAATACCTCCAACTGCTGCTCTTTCAAAGCCTTTGCCTGCTGCACTGCGCGTTCGTTTTCCATCAGAAAGTGATAGAGGCGGAGAAAAGCCCGGTCTCCGGCCTGCCGGCGGATCTGGGTAGCGTGTGTGAAAAAGTCATTCAATTCAAGTTCACGGCCGAATCGTTTTCCGCAGACCTGAGCTGCTGCAAACATCTCTTTCGGGATTGCAGCGTATTCATCGGTGAGATCGGCGTGATCACCGCCGGTGTTGACGATGGCCAGCTGGAGCCCGTGCTGCTCAAAATCCAGCTCCATAGCTCTGATCTCAGGTTGGTCCGGATCGGCAAAATCGATATGCAGGATGTCGCTGAAGGCGCAGGCAATCTGATCCATAAAGCCGCAGGGCTTACCGAAATAGGTGTTTTCCGCTTCTTTTGCAATTGCCGCAACCTCAAGTCTGGTAAGAGATTTACAGCCGGTCAGTTCTTTGATGATATTGGCGATCAGTACCTCAAAAGCTGCAGACGAACTGAGCCCGGAGCCGATCGGAACAGTTGAGTGAAGCACTGTGTCAAAGCCGCAAAGCTGGTAGCCGCGTTTTTTAAGACCCGCAGCAACACCCCGGATGATCGAATCAGGGGTGCCGAACTCAGCCGGATTGATGGCCAGATCGTCAAGATTCACTGCGATATCATCGAAATCATCACATTTGACAGAGACTGTCATTCGGTCGTTTTGACGGACGGCAGCGAGAATATCGAGATGGATGCCTGCAGTGAGGACATTGCCGTGATTATGATCGGTGTGGTTGCCGCCGAGTTCTGCCCTGCCGCAGTTACAGAAAAGCAGCATTCCGTCGTTGCCGAACTGTTGGTCGGCTTTTATCAGTAATGATTCATAGCGCTGTTTTTGAAAGGCGACCTGACTGCTGCCGTACATGACCGCCAGTCTCTCGTCATATTTACCCTGTCCAAGCTCGGTTATATAGTTCTTTGCTGAAGCCATCTTATGCCCCTTCAAGATAATGGGTGGTCGGGGTTGCCCGAAGCCGGTCGGCACAATCTTCCGGGGTAAGGTCACGCTGCGGCATTGCCAGCATTTCAAAACCGACCATGAATTTCTTTACGGTCGCTGATCGAAGAAGCGGCGGAAAATAGTGAATGTGGAAATGGTGTGCAGGGTAATCGCCTCCATCGGTCGGCTGCTGGTGCAGCCCCATGGAATAGGGAAATGAGGTCATGAACAGGTTGTCAAAATGTATTCCCATTCTGATCAATCCCCTGGCCAGGTCGTCTTTTTCCTTGTTGTTCAGTTCGAGCAGAGAGCCGACATGGCGTCTTGGCAGCAGCATGGTCTCAAAGGGCCAGACCGCCCAGTAAGGGACCAGCGCGACAAAAGAATCATTGGTGAAGACAATTCTTTCACCGCGTTTCAGTTCTTCTTCAAGATAATCGCACAAGAGGCAGCTCTTATGTTCAGCAAGGTAATTCTGCTGACTTAATAGTTCACGGGCCGGTAAATTGGGAAGCTCTCTGGTCGCCCAGATCTGGCCATGCGGATGAGGGTTGGAGCAGCCCATGGTCTCGCCCTTGTTTTCGAAGATCTGCACATGTTTGATAAAATCGTTGCCGCCAAGTGACTGGTATTCATTGGTCCAGGTGTCCACTACCTGTCTCACCTGCGCTGTTTTCATCCTGGCAAGCGAGAGATCATGCCGCGGTGAAAAGCAGATAACCTTGCAGATGCCTTGCTCAGGCTGTGCTTTGAAAAGGGGATTCGGGTCGGAAAAATCTTCCTCATTTTCAGGCAACAGGGCCGAAAAATCGTTGGTGAAAACGTAGGTGCCGGCATAGTCCGGATTTGTTTCTCCGCCGACCCGCTCGTTGCCGGGGCAGAGGTAACAGGTCTCGGAGTAGGGCGGCTGGGTGTTTGCGGCCGGTTTTTCCTGCTGGCCCTGCCATGGGCGTTTGCTGCGATGGGGAGAGACAAGAACCCATTCGTCAGCAAGCGGATTGTATCGTTTATGCGGATTAGTCAGATTCATATTTATCTCAGGCAGAATTTCGAATAATCAGCTCTGTTTTCAGAGTTTTTGTTACAGCCGGATATTCCTTATCGGGATGAAGAATACGCTCTATAAGCAGGTTTGCGGCGGTACTGCCGATAAGTCTGGCCGGCTGCTGAACGGTTGTGATCGATGGCTCAATCAGCGCGGAGATCGGGTTGTTGCAGAATCCGGCAAGGGCGATCTCGTCAGGAATGACAATTTTTTCTTCTTTTAAGACGATGTAAATGCCGATAGCCACAGGGTCGTTTACTGCGAATATGGCATCCGGTCTTTTCGGCATGGCAAGCAGGGTTTTGGCAGCATTCCTGCCGTCTATTTCCCTGAACCCTGCGGAGATGATAAGACGTTCGTCAACGGGCAGGCCGAACTCGAGGTGTGCGTCGATATAGCCGGCCAGCCTGTCTCTGCCTACCGAAACGCAATCTGACCCGGCAACATGGGCAATGCTTCGATACCCCTTATTCAGCAGGTAGAGAACCAGCTCTTTGGCACCGTTAAAGTCATCAACAATGACCTGGGAGTGTTTGACATCTTTATGGGTTCTGTCAAAAAAGACTGCCGGCACCTTCTGGCTGTCAAGAATTGAGAAATGGTCGATGTTCTGCGTTGTCTGGGAAAGCGAAACCAGGACTCCGGCCACACGGTTGGCAACAAGCGAACGAAGGTTAAGTGCTTCCCGCTGCCAGTCTTCGTTGGATTGGCAGACCATGATCGTAAAGCCTTTCGAGTAGGCAATTTCTTCAATGCCGCTGATGGCGGAAGAAAAGAAGTCGTGTCTTATTTCCGGAACAATTATGCCGATGGTGCTGCTGTGCTTTTTCCGTAGTCCCCTTGCAAATGTATCGGGAAAGTAATCGAGATTACGGGCGATGTTAAGGACATCATCCTTGGTTTTACGGCTGATGTCGGGATGGTCATGGAGGGCGCGTGAGACGGTTGACGGTGACAGAGCCAGTTTTCTGGCGATATCTTTAATGGTCACTCGTGCCATAGGAACCCTTTCACTGAGTCGTGTTACCGGAAGTTTTGCAAACGTTACCGCAAACGATTGCGGTTAATTATTTTAAAATGTAATCTTCATATGTCAACAAAAAACAAAGTGAAAAGTTTCAAGTTCCCAGCCTCACAGAAACAAAACGGTGAAGATCCGGAAAGAATGAGGATATAAAATATTTTCATTCGTAAAAAGGTGAAAATAGAATATACTTACGCCAAGTTATGCATTTATTGAAAGGGGAAAAATATGCCGACTATTACCTTGAAGTTTAAAGGAGCAACAGTAAAGGAATTTGTTCTGCAGGCAGACCGGTCTGTCACCATCGGGAGAAAGGAATCCAATGATATCATTATTCCCAATCTTGGTGTTTCAGGCATGCATGCCAGGATAGATACTATTGCTCAGCAGTTTACCTTGACTGATGTGGGGAGTACCAACGGTACTTTTGTCAATCGTGAACTTATCACCACACGTATCCTGCAAAATAAGGATGTCATTCTGATCGGTAAGCATGAGTTGATCTTTGACTGTTCAGATCTGGAGCAAAGCGGGGTAGAAAACAAGCAGGTGGAAGAAACCCTGATTCTTGATACTGCCGAATATCGTGATCTGATAGAAAAAGCCAAAAAACAGGCCGAGCAGGGAGAAAAGAAGGATTAGAAGATCTCGATGTCCCTTATGTTCTTAAGAAATCCTTTGGCGTAGGGGACAACGCCCTTGCGGTTGAGATCTTCTTTCAGCCGCAGCAGTTCGGGGTTGCTCGGATCAAGGAGCAGCCCCTCGTTGACAAAGACCCTGGCCTTTTCCATCTGCATGTTCTTGAATTCTCTGGTTGCCAGTTTGGCATAGCGGTCTGCAATCTTTTCGTATCCATCCTGCCAGCGGATGTCGTTTTTATTCAGTGATTTAATTTCGTTATAGAAGGTGTAGGCGCTCTCTGTTTCAGGCGTTTTCAGCTTGTCTTCCCGTATTGCCTGTTCCGCTTTTTCTGTCAGCAGGGCAATCTTTTCCTGTTTTTTCTGCTGAATATACTTTTTAACAGCACTGTTCTGCTGGCGTTCTGGATAAAGTGTAATCAGATTGACCAGGGTGCTGTCTGCCAGTGAAAAAAGCATCTTGTCCGCAGCTTCCCTTGCGTTGGTGTCGAGCTGTTCCGCTATTCGTTTGATTCCGTGCAGGGCATGGGGATTGCTTTCGTCAAGCAGCAGGACGTCTGAATAGATTGCATAGGCAGAATCATCACTGTTAACAAGCTTGTTTTCACTGTATGCAAGGTTGGCCTTATTGAGCAGGTCATCAACCCGTTCCTGCCATTTTCGTCTGCTTTCCGGCTCATGAACAGGCTTTGTAGGCGGTGTCGCACGGGGTAACTCATGTTTGACAATAGTATCGATATCCGGCACATCTGCTGCAGGGGAATAGAGAAAATAGGAGCTGAATGTGAAGGCTGCAAGAGCAACTATCGCTGCCAGCGGGATGGCGAGAATGGGGTTGTCGGTCATTATGCCGAGAAACTGGCGGAATATGCCTTTTTGCGGGTCTCTGGTCCGAAGTATTGTGGTGCGGTCAAGCTCCTCAACCAGCTGGTCGGTCATCTTCTTTTTGGTCGAAAAGTAGACTGTTTTATCGATGATCTCGGTTGTTGTCCTGTTTTCCTGCTGGTATTCCTTCTCAAACAGATTAAGGGTGAATTCTTTGATGGTTTTGACCGTAACCTGCTGATCAAGATGGTGAAGATATTCGTGGATGGCTGTCTGCATCTGGGCACAGCTTTGAAATCGTGTCTCCACCTTTTCCTGAAGAGCCTTGTTGACAATAGCGGTAATCTGTTGCGGCAGCGATGGCAGAAGTTCCTCAAGGGGAATAAATTCCGCATTGAGTGCTTTGGACAAAACTTCTGCGGTGTTGCCGTCGTAGAGCTTTTGTCCGCACAACATCTCGTACAGAAGGATGCCGATTGAAAAGATGTCGGAACGGCTGTCGATGTTGTTGCCTGCAACCTGCTCCGGAGACATGTAAGAGACCTTTCCCTTGACTATCCCCATCTGTGTGCGGTGGTCATGAAATCTGGTCTTGGCAATACCGAAATCGATCACCTTTACTTTGCCGTCGTAGGTAAGGAAAATATTGTGCGGCGTAAGATCGCGGTGGATGATATTGAGAGGATTATTTTTCAGATCGCGGACATTATGGGCATATTCCATCGCATCGCAGATCTTGTCCACTATAAACAGAGCAACCTCCGGCGGAAAGACCTGGCTCAGGCCTGCCATTTTCTGCATGGCGGTGTGGAGGTCTTTACCGAAGAGGTACTCCATGGCGATGAAGTAGATGCCGTCAATATTGCCGAAATCGTATGTTGAGGCAATATTTTCATGCTCCAGCAGCGCCGCCAGTCTGGCTTCATCGATGAAATGTGAAATGATCTCCTGATTAACATTATGCTGCTGCAGAAGCTTTTTGATAACGATCAGTTTCTCAAAACCTTCCTCGCCAAGCAGTTTTCCGCGGAATATTTCTGCCATTCCACCGATCCCGAGGGTATCGAGGAGTATATATTTATTACCTAATCGCGCAGGGAGATTCATCAGCTCATATATATGAAATAGTTTGGATCTTAGTGAATATACTACCAGAAATGTGTTGATTCTGTACCTTTTTTTCATTAGTCTGCCATTATTCAACCTCAATACTCATTATTCCTTATGACAATGACATATCAAATAAAGTCAGTCGGCAGAATTGATCCCGGTTTGAAGCGGGAAAAGAACGAAGATGTCTTTCTGGCTGATGATGCCCGCGGACTTTATCTTGTCGCTGATGGAATCGGCGGAAGGGCTGCGGGGGATGTGGCCAGCAGAACCTTTCTCGAAACAGTAGACTTCTCTTACACTGACGATGATGTTGAGGATCTTGCTGCAATAATTAACAACTGTTTTCAATCAGCCCATTTGGGATTGAAGAATCTGGCGGCAGCGCACCCTGAATATCACGGTATGGGCTGCACCGCAGAAGTCGTTGCCTTTAGCGGCGACCGCGCTGTGATAGGTCATGTGGGCGACAGCCGCACCTATCTTTTCAGGGAAAACAATCTGCAGCAGCTCACCTCTGATCACAGTTTTGTCCATGAACAGGTAAAAGCGGGGATTATTACACCGGAACAGGCTAGAACACATGCAATGAAAAATGTGATTCTCCGAGCCGTCGGTATTGAAGAGGGCTTAAGCGTTGATCTCATTCCCTGTACGGTTATGCCGGGGGATATCCTGCTGTTATGCACTGACGGGCTGACGGATATGATTGAAGACGGTGTGATCGCCATCCTGCTTGCCGCTAAAGCGGATCTTGCAACAAAAGCTGAACAGCTTATTGAAGCGGCCAATCAGGCCGGCGGAAAAGATAATATCTCCCTTGTTCTGATGGAGATATCAGGTTGATGCTTCCTGGTGACAGGCTGAGTTATACAGTTTCTGTCCGCAGTACAGATGTCAGATAAAACAGAGCTCGTCGGTCTTGATCTTCGATCTTCCCGGAATCAGGGTCTGAGTAGAAATAACACCTGTCCATTTTCGAATAGTTTTCATAATAAACTGGGAAAGCAGTTCCGCATCCGAGGTCAGAAGATCACGAATTTGATAATGATATCAATTGAACCGTGAACCGAATGCACCTCCCTGACTTCATCCAGGGCAACCAGTTTGTCAAAGATCTTCTGCTCATACCTGCCGTCAACATTGAGGAGAATAAAAACTGATATCTCCTTTTTCATATCAGGATATTTTTCTTCTTTATGACTTAACATCTTCTGTCGGAACTCCTCCATATCCTTTGGAATCAGTTTATCAACACCGATACCGTATTCCCGTTTTTTACCGATCTCCCACTGGTGCACGCTGATATAGAGATAAAGATCGTCAACCGTCCTGTTTGAAAATGAATGAACAAGATTACTGTCGGCAATGATCACTGCCAGAGGCTTGTATATCGTGTTATACCAGTCAGCGGCAGCCTTCTCATAATCCACTTCTCCAGTGTCTTTACTGAGAAAGGCCTGATGCTCCTTTATCTGTTTCTCAAGATGGTGAAATTGGCCCAGTTCAGTAAGCTCGATACTGCTGGTGAGGCCGGTTTTGTCACGAAACTCTGTTCTTTCGAGATATAATTTGTTTTCAAGCGTATCCGTTGAAGGCAGCAGTTCAAGGATCTGTGAGCGGATTTCTGTATAGCCTAATTCCTTTGCTGCTTTGAAGCGATGATGGCCATCCAGAATGAAATAATCATTTTTAATCTGATACAATGATATGGGAGGCATCAGTTTGCCCTTCCTCATCTCATTCAATATATGTTCCAGCCGTTCGCCTCGCTTGCCGCCTTTTATTCTGAACTGACTGTCAAAGTCATGATATCTTCCCACGCTGCCGACAATTCTATCCATGGGAACCATCGACACGCCCCGTTTAACATACTCATATGCCTTCTCCTGTTCCTGCGCTCTGTTAAAGGCCGGGATGGCGGTGTCACCGGAGGGACGATCGGCATGAAAGAGATTCTTGAGAATCCTGTTTGGATTAAATTTCGAAAACATAGAAGCCATAACTGTTAATTACCTGTGTGGAATTTACTCTGGTTATCCTGTCGTTGTCGTTTTCAAAAAAACTGTGTATGTGGCCATGGATAAAATGGGATGGCGAATACTTGTCTATTAACGCGTTGAAGCTTCTGAATCCCTTGTGGCAAGGGTCTTCAGCATCACGAATATGTCGGGGAGGCGCATGTGATACTACTATGTCCGGCCCTCCTTTTCGCCAGAGATGAAACCTCATTTTGCTGATCCTCTGTTTCATCTCTATTTCTGAATACTGGTTTTGCCCCCCGTTATACCAGCGGCTTCCGGATAAGCCCAGAATCTGCTTCCCCTTGAATTTAACGAGTTTTCTATCAATATTCTGGCAGCCTACAGGAGGCGATTCTTTATAACGGATATCGTGGTTGCCAAGGATAAACATCAGCGGGGCGTGATACTTGTTTCTCAATGAAGTAAGAAATTCAGGAGGCAGGTCACCGCATGAAAATATCAGGTCAATCCCATTCATCACAGGGTTGCTCCAGTTTGGATCCAGCAACTCCTGTGATACTCTGTCAGAAACTGTTAATATTTTCAAAATAGGGCCATTCTTTTTGAGGGGATAAATTCTTCCATGGTAATATTTGTCTAACCAGATTCGGAAAGCTTTTTCAACCAGTCAGCGAATTAAAAAAGTGCTTTTCTATACTGTATGTTAAGCAGTTTACATAGGCAAGGAGGCTTTGCTATTTTCTCTCCCGCAGCCTCAAGGTCATAGGCAAAGATCAGCCGATACTGCGGAGAAAACTCGACACGGCTTCTCTCACCTGTTCATTATGGGTAAAAATGGTCATGTGCTCGCCGCGGTCGGCCAGATATAAGCGGGCTCCGGGTATTCTGTCTGCCAGCTTCTTTCCATGATTCTCAAAGGGAACTACCGGGTCGTCGCTGCCATGAATAACCAGGGTTGGCACGCTGATTTGTTCAAGAGGATATTCGGTGGTCTGGGTGACGCGGATATCATTCACCGTACCCGGAATACGCTTGGCCATCTGGTCCATGGTGCTGAGGGAGAGATCCCTGTAATAACTCATCAGCCTGTCATCTTTGAGAAGTTTTTCAGCTATGTCCTGATGGGAAACCGAGCGTCTGACAGATTTCTCAGTGTTTTTCATAAACCTGCTTCGCATGAGAGAGACCAGAAACGGGATTCGGGCAACAGTCTTCATTATGGTAAAAGCAAAAGGGATCGGAACATCATTTTTGCCGCCAGTTGTCGAGCACAAAATCAGGCTCCGGCAGCGGTCAGGGTGGCGCAAGGCAAAATGCAGGGCTGAATATCCGCCTCCTGAAATTGCCATTACAATGACGTGTTGTATGCCAAGTTCATCAAGGAGTGCCGCGAACAGGTCAGCCTGTGCAGACGGAGACTCTTTTCCACGAAGCGGCGTCTTCAGATAGCCGGGCCGCGATACGGAGATGTATCTGTAGCCTTCTGGGCCGACAGCCTTGCCCAGAATATCCGATTGTTCATATCCCCCCATGGCACCATGGATGGTCAGTATGGTTCCGGAAATTGCTCCATGATTGCCTCTTCGTTCTAGATATTCAACTGGTCCGAGTGCGGTATTGACAACAATAGATTCCATTTCTTCAGCCATTTTCATTCTCCTGTGTAAAAAACATGCAATACAGCGGTTCCAGGTGGGGGCAGCTTGCTTTCCTGCCGTACATGACCTGATGCATTGCTATCCCGTTTATATTATTCCAGAAAAAGAACGCCAAATCCTCAGGCTTTCCTTTCCTGATCGTTCCCAGCTTTTGACCGCTTAGTAGAATTTCAGCAATGATGTCGTAGGGAATTGAACGTTTGGTGCTGAGTTGTTCTTTTGCCCCGGCAGGGACGCTGACTGAGGCGGCAGCCTGGGTGATCAGAAGGTGATAGAGACTTGTCTCCGGTTTTGTCCTGATCGTTTTTACCAGCTCATCAATGGCAAATCGGATTTTTGTATGGGGCGGCAAGTCCATCTTTTCTAGAAACCTGCACGCTTCAATCATTTTATCCAGAGCTGTTCGAATGAGTTCGACGAAGATCTCTTCCTTGGAAGAAAAGTAGTGATAGACGAGGCCATTGGACATTTCTGTGTGTTTTGCGATATCACCGATTTTTGTCCCTGCCAGGCCGTTCAAGGCAAAGAGTTCCAATGCTCCCAAAAGGATGCGCTCTCTTCTTTCTTCCTTAACAACCTGGTTTATCTCTTTGTTTCGCCCCATAAACAGATCCTTTAGTGTGCTGATAATGTAGATATCGGAAAGCGGTTTAACATTGATTGAATATTTATTCAATGAAAATGATTGAAAGTCTCGGCTAATAAAGTGAATTGAAAAAGTGGAACTGCAGCTTGTTCAGCAGCTGCACAACAATAATGAAAATTTCGCGCTTCTGTGAGGAGGGACGCAGCCAGTAAAAAAGTGAAATTATGCCAAACTGAAACGGGTTAGGGCCGCTTTTCCTGAAAGTATAATTGATTTCATGACCATTGCATCCGGAATGCTTATTTTCTTCAAAGTAGAAGATGCGCTAACATTTGACATGGAGTGAGACATGAATTCAGCATATACGATTGGAGAATACCTGATCAAAACTCTGGTTGAACATAATGTCAGGCATGTATTCGGCATTCCGGGTGACTATGTTCTTGGCTTTTACGAGTTGATGAATCTCAGTGAGTCTATCGAAGTTATCAATACCTGTGATGAACAGGGCGCGGGATTTGCGGCAGATGCGTATGCCCGCCTTAACGGCATGGGGGCCGTATGCATTACGTACGGTGTCGGAGGCCTGAAAATAGCCAATTCTACAGCGCAGGCTCTTGTTGAAAAATCCCCGGTCATTATTATCAGCGGCGGCCCAGGTATGGCGGAAAGGAAAGAAGACGCCATGCTCCACCATAAAATTCGCGACTTTGATTCGCAGCGGCGAATCTTTCAGGAATTAACCGTCGCCTCAACGCTTCTGCATTCTGGTAAAGGAGCAAGAGAGGAGATAGACAGGGTCTTTGAGGCCGCATTCAAGTTCAAACAACCTGTTTATATCGAACTTCCCCGCGATATGGTTAACGAACCCTGCAGCGGAGACTACCGTCTCAGTTCTATCCAGGAAATGAGCAGCGATAAGGCTCTGCAGGAAGCCGTCGCAGAAAC
>QKIH01000019.1 GCA_003249645.1 Desulfobulbaceae bacterium
AGCTGTCAACAGAGAGACTGAAAATCTTACAAAAATGCAGGACCTGCAGCGCAAGTGGAACAACGGTGTTCTCATGATGGAAAATGGTAATTATGAAGAAGCCATTGCCGTTTTTATAGGTCTGCTTGATACCGAATATTCTGCCAAGGCATCAGAGAAGATTGAAGAGGTTTCACTGCTTGCTGCAAAGGCTGACAGGAGAAAGGCCGCCAATATCTTCAGTCGTTTTACCAAGACAAATGATGTTGAAAGCAAAAAAGCACTGCTCATCGAATGTAGAAAGGTGCTTCGCGACATCCTGATCAAGTATCCTGATGTGGAAATTGCTGACAAGGTGGTTGGTAATATTAATCGTGTGGAGCAGGAGATGAATCTTCTTGATCCGACTCTGCTCCCTTCAATTCAGAAGGCTGAAGCCGAGAATAGAGATGTGAAGGCTGAGTTTGATCCAATGGCTGCACCGGGCGAGGATCCTTTTGAAACGGGTGCACCTACCACTTCGACTCCTTCTCCTGCTGCTCCGGCAAAGGTTACTGAAGAACGGCTTTACTATCAGTAAAATCAGCCGAAAGCTATATAAAGGCCTGTAAGCAGTATCAGGCTGCCCACCCTGAATGACTGGCTGTAGAGAATCATCTCTGTAGCCAGTTTCGGTTTAAATATCCCCGCATAATACGGAAACTGATGACGTATTGCTCTTACTGGTGAAGAAATAATGTTGCCTATCAAAAGGGCAATAACCACGTCTTTGACAGATAAAGAACCTTCTACGAGCAGGGCACCTGCCGCTGCAAGTCCTGCTGTCAGTTCAGCGGCCAGATGCAGTGTGATAATTCCTATAGATTGCGGGGTAAGCCACGGCAGAAAAGTGAGATAAGAGGCCACAAAATTTTCAAGATCCCGAAACAATCCTATCCGATGAAGGATAAAGATTAGTATGTAAATGGGGATTGTAAACTGAATGATCTTAACAAGTCGTTTCTTGAATTTCCTGATGATTTTCTGCCAGATTTCTTTCTTTGACAAGGCTTTTTCTTCTTGTATTTCACTGGCAATTTCAGTGTTAGATGCCGGTAGAGTAAAGTGGCTGATCACAACTACGGAAATGGTTCGAAGAATCGCCGCGCCAAGGGTGATGCCAATATAGATGAAAGCGGCCTCGTGTATCAGAGAAAGAGTGATGAAAAAGACGGTCGGCAGGTGAAGAAAATAGGCCGGCAGGCTGTTAAAAAGGGTAGCAAAAATGAGTTCTCTTTTAGTAATTTTCTGATCCAGATAGGCTTCTGAGAGCATGGTGTTGGCTGAAACACCTGAGACAAAGGCCATGGAAAATGAGGCCCCGGTAATATTTGACATGTTACCGAGTCTGGTGAGCGGACGTGCCAGTATGGATACCTTCCTGGTCCAGTGAAACGATTCGATAATATTTGCAACAAGCAGGCCGATTGAGACGAAGCAGAGCAGTCGAATAAGCGGGTATATGAGTCTTTCCCAAATAAGAAGAAAGGTGACAGGGCTGCTTTCCATATAAAATAGAACCGTAAAAATAAGTTTCTTAGAAATTCATCTCTTGCTTTAAGTGAATAATTTCAGGTGAATATTACTATCCAGAAATGTATCAAGAGTAAATGTTGCGTTGCCTTGTAAACAGCACCCCGTTTTAAAGCTGGGGCGCACCAAAGAGCAGGCTGTGGGCGTAAAGACCTTTCGGGTCTTTCAGGGTCAGCAATTCTGAAACCGGCACAAGCGCTTTCTGGGCTGCTCCGATGAAAGGATTGGCTACGTTTTTGGATTGAATAAAGCTGTTCAAACGGTGATTGAACCGCTTGATGAGCTTTTCTTTGAAGCTGAGCGGCCGCTCAACATAAACCACTGAGTAGTTTTGGCCAAGTCCTGCCAGCTTGGCAGCAGAAGCAATAGCCTGGTCGAGATCACCAAGCTGGTCAACAAGACCGAGCTCTTTAGCTTTTGCTCCATCGTAGACTCTTCCCTCAGCGATTTTTTCAACATCTTCAACTTGCATTGATCTGCCTTCGGCAACAATGGAGAGAAATTGGCTGTATCCATGTTCAACTGAAAGCTGAATGGACCTGGCAATGTCCTCAGACATCGGAAGGGTCAGGTTGACACCTGAACTGATTGATGTGGTGCCTACCCCGTCGCTGTGGATACCCATTTTGGCAAGGCTGTCTTCAAAGGTAGGAATTGCTCCGAAAATACCAATGGACCCGGTAATGGTGGTTGGGGATGCCCAGATCTGATCAGCAGGAGAGGAGATCCAATATCCGCCGGAAGCTGCAACATTACCCATGGAGACAACAATCTTCTTGCCAGAGTTTTTCAGTGCAATGATCTGTTGACGAATAATTTCCGATGCAAATGCAGACCCGCCACCTGAATCGATTCGTAATACAACGGCTTTAATGCTTTTGTCTTTTCTGGCATTTTCCAGGGTTTGGGCGAGGGTTTCCGAACCAATTAGGCCTGGAGGCTGTTCTCCGGGAAGGATCGTGCCCTGGGCCACAATAAGGCCGACATTTTTTGATGAGGTTGATTCAATATATGAGCGGGACTGCAGGGCGAGATAGTCATGAATACCAATTGCTCTTGAATTCTCGCCAGCTCCAGGCCCTGACATGGTGCCAAGATATTTTTTCAGCTCAATGTGGTTCATGAGCTTGTCAACCATCCCTTTTTCAAGGGCAAGTTTTGCGGTGTCAC